>JBEKUD010000154.1:0-11737 GCA_049515395.1 Candidatus Sulfotelmatobacter sp.
ACTCGTTTCGCGCTCGCTTGGCGGTTCCGAATGATGCTCTCGGTGAACTCTCACTCGAAGTAAACACGCTGGCCGACCTTCTCGCCCAGCACCGCACCGGAGCCTTGGAGGCAACAGCTTTGCTGCAACGCGTAGTCGAAGAGGTGGACATTCCTATCTTCGCGTTTGATCCAGAAACCAAACTCCGTATCGTAAACTCAGCCGGTGGAAAACTTCTGCAACAATCCTCCGCACAATTGCTTGGCAGGACAGCCTCGGAGCTGGGATTGCAGGATCCTCTGTCCTGTGAAAATCAAACTCTCGTCTCCCTTAACGCGAGTCGTGGCGACGCGCGCTGGCTGGTGCGGCGCAGCTTGTTTCGCCAGCGAGGAGTGCCCCATACCCTGGTTGTGCTATCGGACGTGAGCCGTGCTTTGCGCGAAGAGGAGCGGCGCGCATGGCAACGCCTGATCCGCGTGATGGGCCACGAATTGAACAATTCCCTGGCTCCAATCAAATCGATTGCGGGCAGCCTGAGCGCGCGACTTTCGGCCATGAATCTCGACGCCGAACAGCGCCAGGATTTTGTAAGTGGCTTGGGTGTCATCGAGACTCGTGCCGCGTCACTCAATCGTTTTCTGCAGGCCTATCGTCAGTTAGCGCAGATGCCACCTCCGGTCTTACAACAGTGTTCGATATCAGCTTTGGTGAAACGAGTCGCTGGCCTGGAGACCCGGGTTGGTGTCACCGTGGTTCCGGGACCTGACGTTACTCTGATGGTCGACCCCGACCAGCTTGAGCAAATGTTTATCAACTTGCTGCGGAATGCGGTGGAAGCGGTAATGGAGCCATCCGTCTCGGCGGAGACCACGAACGGATCGAAGAGCTCCGCTAGGGGTGATTCGGAACCGCAAGTACTCTTCACATGGAAGCTGACCGAGGAAAACGTCATTCTCACAATCGAGGATAGCGGCCCCGGGCTGATGAACCCCAGTAATGTATTCGTTCCGTTCTACACCACCAAACCAGGAGGCAGCGGTATCGGATTGTTAGTCTCGCGCCAGGTCTCTGAAGCTCACGGAGGTTCCCTCGAACTGGCAAACCGCTCGGGGCGGCGAGGCTGCGCGGTGAAGGTTACTTTGCCGCTGGCAACCCAGTGAGAAAACGTCTTTCGGTTCCTTGAGTGTAAACTTGGTACCCGACAACTCCCATTGATCGATGTGGAGGTAAAGCATGCGACTCACGTTCGCCGCCTTCTTTGCCGTCTGGTTTGCCTTCCCCCAAGCCAACACTACGGAGAGTCTGACACTGCTCCTCACTGATGTTTCCTCGGCTTATGCGAAGCTTGAACCTCAGACCATCCACCCCGCGGAAGGCTACCTCAAGTACGACTATTTGATTCCCGCCGGCTATTACAAACAGATGTGGGACTGGGATGGATTCTTCATCGGGTTGCACTTGGCGCATCAGAGTCGCGAACAGGCGAAGTATCTGAAATGGTGGGTGCTGAATTTCGCGAGCGCAGTCGCCGCCATCAATAAAGATGGCTGGGTGCCGGGGGTCCTGCTCCCTGACCAACTGCCGGAGCCCAAGCCGAGCCCAATACTCGGCATGTTTACCGTAAAGCCGTTCTTGGCGCAGGGCGCGGTCCTCGCTTCCGAAAGACTGCGAGATTACCAGTGGGTAGCGCCGGCCTGGGAAAACCTGCGCCGCATCGTCGCCTACCGCGAAAAAATGCAATACGACCCCAAGTGGGAGTTGTTCTTCTGGGAGACTGCCATGCAGTCCGGGGAGGACAACAATGTCGCCCTCACAAATGACCCGAAAGACCGCAACGCCATTCTGGCTGTCGATCTCTGCACCTTCCAGCTTCGGGAGTACGCTGCGATGGCGCGGTTGGCGGAGAATCTCGGCAAGGAGGCTGAAGCCAGTGAATACCAGCAAAAAGCCAGTAAGCTGCGCGCAGCCATGCTGAAGCATCTGTGGTTTGCCCAGGATGCGATGTTCTTCGATGTGCGCCGCGACACCGGCAAACCTATTCAGCGCATCAGCGGCTCAAATTTCATTGCGCTGATCGAAGACATCTTGCCGCCGACCGATGCTCGCATCATGATCCGCCGCTACCTGTGGAACCCCGAGCATATGCTTGCACCTCACGGAATTCGCAGCCTGTCGAAGCAGGATCCCAGCTACAACAACCTGAGCATGATCAACCCTTACTCAAACTGGCAGGGGCCGGTATGGATCAATACCAACTACCTCTACTTCCTTGCCCTCAAGCGTTACGGCTTCGACAACGAAGCGGCGCAACTGGCGGGCATTCTGGGACGCTTGGTGCTCGCCGATATTCACAAGTGGGGATCGATGCATGAGTGCTACCACGCCGAAACTGGCGAAGGCTTGGCTCCCACCGCGGAGCAATCGAAAGACCACGTTTTTCCCGGCTTCATCGGATGGAATCTGCTGGTTCAGGATATTTTGCAGTGTGAGACCAAAAGGGATTGTCTTCTGCTCGACTGGCCTGGCAAAAACTGACAGCACTGGCTGAAAGGAACCAAGGGATTACCGTTTCTTCCTTTTATCGAATCTCCTTGGCCGATTGCACAAACGCAGACCAACGGGAGGAGTCATCCGGCGAAGCGGGTGCGTCATTTTTTCTTAACAACACGCCGTCGTGGTTGACAACTACAGTTTCTATCTCTGGGCAGCTTCCGTTCGGGTTCACCGCAATGTATTCAACGCGGGAGCGTCCTCGCCGTCCCGTAGCGGTAATCCAGCACTCCTGTGGGTCGTCTTGCAGGTTGTGGTCGGAGATGAGTTCGGTTCTCGTGACACGTATTTCACTGTCCGGTGCAGAACTTCCACGGTTGCAGGCCATCAGAGAAGCAAGTACAGCGAAGACTAGAATTGGAACGCGTCTCATCGTACATCCTTAAATTCATTTCGAGGAGGACTATTCCATTTCCTGTTTCCAGCGGCCAATTTCCCCCAGAGAACTTTCTACAATATTTCGGTCTAAAAAGCAGCTGTGCCATGAATGTCGGGCGTTACTTAGGTTTTCCGAGTATCTGTCGCAAATGAACTAACTATTTTGCTTTGGAGAGGTGTATGTGGCCCGGTTTCTGGCCGATCGTGAGCACGACCGTATTTTGGTGGGAGCCTTTTATTGCAGTCGGATCGGGCTCCAGCGCGCCAGCGCCGAACTGATCGAAAGTTCGGTTGCTTCCGATCCCTGGATGACTTCACGCACCGCCCCCGACCTCGGATTCCTGCAGCAGCGCCCCTTTTGTAGTTCGGTAATCTTTGTATTCGATCGAGAGGATCGCGACGCCGCCGATGCGAATCATGCTCTCCGTATGGTTCTCGGCGGGCAGCCAGAAGCCATCCACTTTTACATATTTGTGTTCGACCTCGGTCTTCTTGATCCAGAACGATGGATTTTTGCTGGGTTCTCCTTTAATCTGAACCACCGCGAAATCTTTGGCGTCAACCCATATCTTTCCGCGATACAGGAATTTGTTCTTCGTCTTGGGGAACAGATTTAGAACGTATCGGCCGCCATCCGGCGCAGTTTCGAACCCCGCTGAGGTGAAGTTGTAGTTCTCCGCGCTCAGCGCTGTGTGGATGCGATTCTCTTCGTTGGAGGCTTCCTGCTCGCCTTCCAGCAGTTTCTTGAAAACATGGTCGATGATGAACTTGGATCCGGTTTGCGACACCACGCTGAACTCTTTTGAATTGGGGGCATGGTAGACCACCTTGACCACCATCTCGGCATTCCGATCACTCGGGAAACCGCGATACTCCATTCGGTAAACTCGAGTGCCTTCATACTGCGACAATGCCGCAGCCCGCTCTGCATTGTTTTTCTGCAGTCTATCGACAATCTGCTCAACTGATAGAGCCGCACTGGGCGTCGATTGCTGGCACGTTCCCGCACAAGCCGCGAAAAGCAGAAGCCCCGCACCTACCCCATAGTGTCGAAAGTTTATTTTCCCCATGATTCCCGCTGGAAGTATGCTCTCAGTCTAACTGAGAAAACGACCGCAAAGGGCTGAATCCACGCTGTATAATTGTCTTCCTGCCCATGCGAGCCTTGCTCCCCTTGTTCACGGGACTGATTCTGACTTCATCGCTGTTCGCCCAGGCAGTTCTTTCCAATCCCTCCTTGGTTTCGCCAGGGCCAAAGTCACAACAGCGAAACACGCGAATCCCACTTCCTCGGTTTGAAGACGTTGCCCAGAAGGCTGGTCTCACCGTTTCGCACATCTCATCTCCCGACAAAAAATACATCGTTGAATCCATGAGCGGCGGCGTTGGTCTTATCGATTGCGATAACGATGGCAAACTGGACATCATTACCGTGAACGGATCCACTGTGCCCCGTTATCGCGAAGGAGGTGACTTGATGATCACGCTCTATCATCAAGATACCGATCCTAAAAGTGAGGACCTTAAGTTCACCGACATCACCAAATCCGCGGGGCTCTCCCACAAAGGCTGGAGCATGGGCGTGGCCGTGGCCGATTACGACAATGACGGCTGGCAGGATATATACGTCACTGGCTACGGCGGCAATGCGCTCTATCACAATCTAGGCAACTGCAAGTTTGAGGATGTCACCGACAAAGCGGGCGTCGGCGGAGGTGGTTTCAGTACCGGCGCGGCCTGGGCGGATTACGATCGTGACGGCAAGGTGGATCTTTTTGTCTCCCGCTATGTACACGTCGATATGAACGACTTGCCGCAGTTCGGCAACGATCCTCGCTTTTGCCGTTTCAAGGGCGTGCTGGTGCAATGCGGACCCTGGGGAATGCCCGGCGAATCGGATTTGCTGTTTCATAACAAGGGGGACGGCAGTTTCGAAGAGGTTTCCAAAAAAGCCGGCGTCGACGATCCTCATCATTATTACGGGTTGGGCGCGACCTGGGGCGATTACGACAATGACGGCTGGCCCGACCTATATGTGGCGAACGATGCCGGCCCGAATTTTCTTTATCACAACAAGCATAACGGTACGTTTGAGGATGTCGGCCTGCTGGCTGGAGTCGCACTGAGTGGCGACGGTATGGAGCAGGGCTCGATGGGCGTGGACTGGGGCGACTATCTGCACGAGGGCCGGCTGTCGATGATCGTCACCAACTTTGTCGAGCAAGGTTCGACCTTGTATCACAATCTCGACAAAGAGAACTTTGCAGATGTGAGCGTGCGCGCTAAATTGCTGCGGCCAACGTATCCTTTTGTGAGTTGGGGCACGGCTTTTTTCGATATGGATAACGACGGCTGGCTGGATTTGTTCGTCGCGAGTGGCCACGTCTATCCCCAGGTCGATACGATTGCCGGCGGAACACCTTACCGGCAACCGATGCTGCTGTTCCGCAATCATCGAGATGGAACTTTCGACGATGTTTCCCAGGCGCTGGCAACCATGCCACCGCAGTCGAGGCGTGGCGCGGCTTTTGGCGACATCAACAACGATGGCAACGTCGACATCGTGGTCCTCAATGTGGGCGAGCCGCCATCGCTCCTGCTGAATCGTAATGACAACCCAAACCATCGCGTGCTTTTCAAACTGGTAGGCATGAAAAGCAACAAAGCCGCGATCGGCGCCCGGGTTACGGTGAAGGCGGGCACACTTACGCAGTTCAGCGAAGTTCGTGGCGGATCCAGTTATCTTTCTCAGAACGATTTACGCTTGCATTTTGGCGTGGGCGCCAACGAAAAGATGAGCCAGGCCATTATCCGTTGGCCGAATGGAGAAACCGAGACTCTGCGGGACCTACCCGCGGACTTTATCTATACGGTGGTTGAGGGCGAAGGTATCAAGGACAAAGTCGCGCTGCCTGCCTTGTCGCCGCGGTGAAGCGTTTCGCTGTGGGGCTGACCCTTGCTTGCAGCGCCACGTGAGAGGCTACCCCACCTCTCGCGGTATTCGATAGGTGGGAACCACCGACCTCGATGCCACATCCATCCACGATCCGAGGTTTGGAGGCTGGGCCGGCACCCACTCCGCAACGGTTAGGCAGAAACGCCAGCTATCGTGCCCTTGTAGACAGCCTCGGTGATGCCAAGCTGGGAACGGCCCCGTTCGTCCAAATCCGCCAGTGTGCTGCGCCCTACAAAACTGACCTCGAGATTCGTCGGCAGGAAAGTCCGACGATTTCTTCCACACGTCTCCCGTTCTCGGCCTGGCGGAAGATCTCTCTGTATTTGGGCAACGCTGCCCGAAGCGTTTGTTTCGTACTCCGGATCGCCTCTGGGAGACCTTCAATTACGAGAGACATGTCGTTGCTCGGTTGTCATCCCAAGCGCCAAAACCGCCACTTGCATTAGGAAGGATTTGGCGCGATGGAAGGGAACTCCCATTGCACCATCTTCGATCGTTTCCTCGCTGCTCCGATCGATCACTGTCGTGATCGGGCCATTTCAGTCACTGACTGCCCAAACCAGAAAGTCACCCTTATTCGATCCCCAGTTGTCTCTGGATTTGCTCCAGTGACGCGCCCTTGGTCTCCGGAACCATTGTTTTTACCCAGAGAAGTTGGATCACCATCATGCCCGCGAAAAACGAAAAAACGTAGCCGATCGGGAAGGCGGAGACCATCTTCGGGAAGAAAGTGGTGAGTAAGGCGGCGAAGATCCAGTGGGTGCCGCAGCCGAGGCTCTGGCCCTCCGCGCGATGGCGATTGGGGAATATTTCGGAGATAAAAACCCAAATCACGGCTCCCTGGCCGATCGCGTGGGCGGCGATGAAGGCGAAGATGCAAAGCGGCACAATCAAGAAGTGACCGGTAAAGAAAGCCCATGCGACCAGGCCAAGCGAAGTGATGTAGCCGACCGAGCCGATATAAAGAAGAGTGCGCCGGCCGAGCCGGTCAATCAGCCAGAGTCCGACAAAGGTGAAAATCAGATTGGTGATGCCGATGCCGATCGATTGCAACAGCGCGGCTTTCGCGCCCAGGCCGGTAAGTTCGAAGATGCGCGGCGCGAAATACAAAATTGCATTGATGCCGGACATTTGATTGAAGAAGGCAATCAGGATGGCGAGCAGGATTGGTTTACGAAGACGCATTGTCCAGAAATGTCCAGAGGACGATTTTTGTTCTGATGCTGCTGCAGCCATAATCTCATCGGCCTCAGCTGCGATCTGTGTCTTCGGGGCCTCGGGCTCGATGCGTTGCAATACCGCGAGAGCAGACTCGCGGTCGCCTTTTCTGCTAAGCAACCAACGTGGACTTTCGGGAAGTCCAAAGCAGAACGCCGCGTAAAGCAGCGACGGAAACGCAGCCACCCCCAGCATCCAGCGCCATGCATTCTCGCCGATGCCGGCCAATACAGCATTCGAAACGTAGGCGATCAGAATGCCAAAAACAATATTGAATTGGAACATCCCCGCAAGGAGGCCGCGATGCTTGGGTGGCGCGATCTCCGAGATGTACATCGGCGCCACGACGGTCGAGATGCCGATCCCCAGTCCACCGATAACGCGCGCGATGATGAAGACGGTGACGTTCGGCGCCAGACCTGAGCCCACGGCGCCCACAAAGTAAAGAATGCCGATCCACAGCAGTGTGGCTTTGCGTCCAAACCGGTCAGCGGGCCATCCCCCAAGCAGGGAACCGACGACCGTTCCGTAGAGGGCGGCGGCCATGGCGATGCCATGCAGTCCGGGGCTCAGGCCCCAAAGCGTCTGGATAGTTTTTTCGGCGCCGGAAATGACAACCGTATCGAAACCAAAAAGAAATCCGGCGAGCGCCGACGTGAGCGACCAGAAAAAAATGCGGCCATTCATAGGTGGTAGAACGGTGCTGAGCAACAGTGGAACGATTCACTCCCGAATCGAGCCTGCAGACATCGCTCGCACATGCAATCCCGCAATGCCAGGCCAGGCTCACCAAGAGCGCACACCACCATAACTGCATTACTGCCCCGCACGCAAATATCCAGCAAGTTGAAAGCCGTGTATTTTCCGTAAAGATCCAAGACTGAGAACTGCTCTCACCCCTTGGTCAGCGGGTATCCCTTTTCTCGCCAGTCGCGGATTCCACCGTCCATGGAAATCACATGGGTGTAACCCATCTTCTGCAGATTGTCAGCCGCCAGTGCAGAGCGGAATCCACCGCCGCAATAAAGCACAATCTCCGCATTGAGGTCAGGCACGCGCGCCTCGACGTCACGCTCGATGATGCCCTTACCCAGGTGAATCGCACCCGGCAGGTGATCCTTGGCGAATTCGCTCTCCTCGCGCACGTCCACCAGCAAAAACTGGTCGCCACGATCTAGCCTGGATTTCACTTGCTCAACATTGGTTTCGCGCACGCGCGTCTTCGCGTCGTCCACAATTTTCAAAAAGCGCGGAGGATGTTGATGGGCCATAAGGACTTCCTTTCTTGATCGAGACGATAACATCCTACCAATTCGCGGTGTGGGGTGTGTTTTCTCTCCGTTCTTGGCGACCACAGCGATTCAGAGCCCCCCAATCGAAGGACTTCGTCGTTCCCGGGATTCTCGTTTAGGATGAAAAAGTGGGAGCTCAAAAAGTAGCCCGGAAAATTGGTCTGGCGCGCGCTCTGTCCAAGATGGGCTACTGCTCTCGATCGCGGGCTGCGCAGTTGATCCGCGCAGGCCGCGTGACGCAAAACGGCAAAATTCGCCGTGATCCGGAGACCCCGATTTCTGATAAGAACGATCAGTTTGCCGTCGACGGGAAACCGGTTGGACAGCGCGCCAAGATGTACCTGATGATGAACAAGCCTCGCGGGGTGATAACGACCGCGTCGGACGAAAAGGGCCGCGACACTGTGTACACAGTGCTTTCTCAAACGTCACGGGTTCAACTCACTCCCTGGCTCGCCCCAGTCGGCCGCCTCGATAAAGCCAGCGAGGGCCTGCTGCTGCTGACCAACGACTCCGAGTGGGCGGCGCGCATCACTGCTCCGGAAACTCACCTCGACAAGACTTACCATGTGCAACTGAGAACCCTCATAGACGACGAATCGATCCAGGCTATGGTTCGGGGAGTGCAAGCCGAAGGCAATGATGTGCTGCGCGCAAGGCAAGCTCGTCGCCTGCGCACTGGACAGAAAAGTTGCTGGCTCGAAATTGTTCTGGATGAGGGAAAGAATCGTCAGATCCGCCGCATGTTAGAAGCTTTGGGCGCCGAAGTTGAGCGACTGGTGCGCGTCGCCATTGGCCCGCTGCAACTCGCCGACCTGGCGAAGGGCGAGCACCGCGTCTTAAGCGCAGAAGAAAAGCGGAGCCTGGATCGTGCCATGCGAGAGCACCTTTCATGAGCGATTTAACTTTCCTTGCTGCAACCTCAATGGCCGAGCAAATTCGCAGCAAGAAGCTTTCCCCGGTTGAACTCGTAAACTCCCATTTTGCACAAATCGAACGAATCAATCCAAAGCTCAACGCTTTCGTGCAGGTTGATGAAGAGCATGCGCGGCAAGCCGCTCGGGATGCGGAGTCCGCGGTGATGAACCACTCCGCACTTGGCATGCTCCACGGCGTTCCCCTCAGCGTCAAGAGTTCATTCAGCGTGGCGGGTCTCGGCCACGAAGCCGGAACCCGCCTGCGCGCAGGTTTTGTCGGGCAACAGGACGCTCCGCTGGTCACGCGCCTGAAAAACGCCGGTGCAATTATCCTGGGGACAACCAACACGCCTGAGCTCCTGATGGCGTGGGAAACCGACAACCTGCTCTATGGTCGCACGAATAACCCCTGGGACTTGGAACGTACCCCGGGAGGATCAAGTGGTGGCGAAGCCGCGGCAATCGCCGCCGGTATGTCTGCGGGTGGTGTGGGCAGCGACGGTGGTGGTTCGATCCGCGTCCCCGCTCACTTCAGCGGCATCTGCGGCCTGAAGCCAACTCCGGGCCGCATTCCCTCGACCGGACATTACCCCGTGTCCGCAGGCCCGTTTGCATCGATTGGCGCGGTTGGACCGATGGCCCGCACCGTCGCAGATCTGAGAGTTCTTTTCGAAGTGATGCAAGGCCCCGACAGCGGCGACACGAACGCCGCGCCCGTACCGCTGCGCTGGGCAAGTCTAGATGAAGCAAGAAGACTGCGGATTGGTTATTTCGAAGACGACGGCCGAACCGCTATCACGACCGAAACGCGTGCTGCGCTTCGGACCGCCGCAGAAGCCCTGCGCAGTGCCGGTTTCGAAGTAGAAGCTTTTCAGCCAGAAGGACTGGAAGAGGCACGTCAGCTGTGGTGGGAATATTTTGTAGTCGCCGGCGGCATGCTGCTCAAGCCCATGTTCAAAGGTCGCGAGTCTGATCTCAGTCCTATACTGCGGCAGTTTCTCGAATGGTCTGCGGCTCAACCACCGCTCACCGCTGAGACACTGCTCCACGCCTGGATCCGCCGTGATGAACTTCGCGCACGCTTCCTCGCACAGATGCAGCGCTATCCCATTCTGTTGTGCCCGGCGGCGGCGATCCCCGCGTTCCGGCACGGCGAGCGCAGTTGGCAGATCGATGGAAAGACCATTCGCTATCTCGACGCCTGGAGCTACACAGAATTCTTCAACCTGTTAGGCAATCCTGCCGCTGTAGTTCCCGTCGGCCAATCTCCGGAGGGTCTGCCCATCGGCGTGCAGATTGTCGGACGCCCCTGGGAAGAAGAGCAGGTTCTGACCGTCGCCGGCGCACTCGAGAAGCAATGTGGCGCGGGGAGGATTCCGCCGCACGCGTGACGAGTCTTCAACCGGGTAGCAGCCTTGACGTAGTAGTTTTACATTATTTCCCTGCGTAGACCGCCTACGTAACTTTATTTGCACGCGATACCGGTCCCTGGGGGAACGAAATCTACGCGATCGATCTGAGTATCTTCAAATGCGAGAGCACTTACCATCCCAAAGTTTCGTTCACCGGGGCTTGTCTTGGCTCCTGGCCTTTCTTGTAATCTCCGCTGCGTACCTCTACACATTCCCGCAAGCGAATGTCTTTTATGCGGGAGTCGTGCTGCTGCATGCTCTCGCGGGAGGAATTACGTCCGTTGTGCTCAGCGCAGCGCTCGTTCACCTACTCCGGAAGGGAACCTTGCTGTCGCGCGCGGGATGGCTGCTTATCGCGTCAGGTGCCATCCTCGGACTCATTCTCATCAAAACCGGCACGCCTCGGGCGGACTGGAAGTGGCTCTATGCTCATATCCTCATCTCCCTGGCCGGAATCGGCCTTCTTGTGGCGGAGAAGTTACGAAGACGTACCGGCCTGAATTCCGGTGCGGCAGTGGCTCTGCGCGCAGCAATTTGCCTCTTACTGCTCGCGGGAATCGGCTACGGCGCGCGTTATATCCGCGAAAGTTGGCAGACGCGGGCGCGCATTCAGAATCCCGCCATGCCTCCGGAGAATATGAACGGCGAGGGTGACGGCCCGGAAGGCGCGTTCTTCCCCAGTTCCGCGCAGGTCTACGGCAAGCAGAGAATCCCCAGCAAGTTTTTTATGGAGTCCGACTCCTGCAAGCGTTGCCACGAAGATATCTACAACCAGTGGTTCAGTTCGGCACACCATTTTTCTTCGTTCAACAATCAGTGGTATCGCAAGGCGATTGAGTACATGCAGGACACAGTCGGCACCCAGCCCTCGAAGTGGTGCGGCGGATGCCACGATCCCGCTGTGCTCTACAGCGGTCTGATGGATACGCCGATCAAGCAAATTGTGCACCGCCCGGAGTCCCAAGCGGGCCTCGGCTGCATGATGTGCCACTCCATTGCGAAGGTGAAGAGCACCATGGGGCAGGCGGATTTTTA
>JBEKUD010000155.1:0-12855 GCA_049515395.1 Candidatus Sulfotelmatobacter sp.
ATGTCCCCTAATCTGGAGGTCTCCACAGGAGGCCAGATTGGGAAGGACAGCCATGAGCAGCAAGGAATTACGACGAGCGGGAGTCTTGGCGCGAGTCGAAAGCGGCGAACTGAAACTAGTCCACGCCGCGGTGATGATGGGGATGAGCTATCGCCAGAGCAAGTGCTTGGCCAAGCGCTATCGCGAAGGGGGAGTGCAAGGGTTGCAGCATAGGAGCGCGGGGCGGGAGTCGAATCGAAGGAAGTCGAAGAAATTTCGAGAACGGGTGTTGCGGTTGGTGGGCAAGCGGTATTCGGGGGAGGAAGGAGAGCGTTTCGGACCGACGTTGGCAGCCGAGCACCTGGCGAGTGACGATCAAGTGGAGGTGAATGCGCAGACGCTGCGGCGCTGGATGTTGTCGGAAGGGCTATGGAGTCGGGCACGGAAGCGACGTATGCATCGCCAGCGGCGAGAACGGAAAGAGCATGTGGGAGAACTGGTGCAGATGGATGGAAGTTTCCACGACTGGTTGGAGGAACGAGGGCCGCGTGGCTGCTTGATGAACATGGTGGACGACGCCAGCGGAGATACGCTGGCACGGCTGGGGAGTGAGGAGACGATCTGGGCGGCAGCGGGAGTGTTGCGAGCCTGGGTCAAGAAATACGGCATACCGGTGGCGCTGTATACGGATTGGAAGAACGTGTATGTACGAGAGGCGAGCACGAAAGAGCAATTACAGGGGGCGGTGCCGGTGACGCAATTTGGTCAGACGTGCCAGCGCCTGGGGATTCGCATCATCGCGGCCAATTCGCCGCGGGCGAAAGGTCGAGTGGAGAGAAACCACGGCACCCACCAGGATCGCCTGGGGAAGAAAATGCGGCTGCAGAACATCAAGACTCATGCGGAGGCCAACACGTTTCTGGAGAAGGAATATCTGCCCGAACACAATCGGCGGTTTCGGCGTACTCCGGCCCAGCCCGAGGACTATCATCGAGCGGCCCCGCGGGCGGCGGAGTTGGAGGAAGTTTTTCATCTGGAAACGGGACGAGTCATTGGTAATGACTGGGTGGTGCGGCACGACAACCGATATTTCCAGGTGCAAGCGCAAGCCCGGCAGTATGCGCCGGCCAAGGGAAAAGTCACGGTGTGCCAATGGGAGGATGGGCGCTTACAAATTTGCTATCGCGGCAAGGCGGTGGCTTGGGAGGAGATTCCAGGCCCAGTTTCAGCGGAGGCGGAAAGACCCAGGGAGGCCAAGGCCAAGAAACAAAAGCCGCCCACGCCCAAAGCGGACCACCCCTGGCGGCAGGACTATCGCAAGATGCGCCCGTGGAGCAAGCCAGGGCAGGTGCCGTTGATCCGTGAAATGTCAGATTGAGATCGCACATGAAATGTCCGCGTGGCAGGCAGCAGAAAAAATGGCGGCGCGAAAGGCTAGCCCTTAGATAGCAAACTCCCTGAACCCGGTTAAACCTTGCCGGGGTAGCGGCAGGGTTCATTACCCAGACCGATCAGGTTGTCAAAACCCTTTTCCAGGATTCCGGCCTTCCCCCTTACCGCAATGGACCGTACCGAAACCAGAACAATCCCGCTCAGGTTCAGGTCATTCGTCTTGTATGCGATGTGAATGTGGAGAAGCGTTTGTCTGCCGTGTGGTTTGGCAGCCGCAGCGATTTTGTCTTTTTTTAATTTAGCGCGATAACGTTACCGCGAAGTTCGAAAGATGGAGTCGGTATAAGAACAGCACGCCGCTAGGAATTAAAAAAATGGGAATTATGAGATCAGGCATCATGGGATTGTTCACGCCATTACGGCGCGGCGCTCGATCCGGATTGTCTCTGCTGGCATTGTCTCTGTTGGGTATCGGCTCACTACAGGCGCAGCAAGTAGGAACCAACGTCAACATGGTCACCGGAACACAGTGGCCCGGCGGCGATCCGTTCCTCCAGCGCCAAAACGAGCCCTCAATGGCGATCTCCTCGCGCAATCCACTGCATATGGTCGCTGGCGACAACGATTACCGCTCGGTGGATCTTCCTGCCGTTTCCGGTGAGGTCGCACCCACTGGCGATGCGTGGCTAGGATTCTTCACCTCGTTTGATGGAGGCCAGACCTGGACCAGCAACTTAGTGCCGGGCTACCCGCAAGATACGTCGAGCCAGGGGCTGCTTTCCCCGATACACGGCTTGGGCGCAGGCGCCGACCCCACCGTCCGAGCCGGGACCAACGGCATGTTCTATTACAGCGGCCTGGCATTCAATCGCCAACAGGGCGGCACGAGCAAAGTATTCGTGGCCACATACACGGATGACAACGATCTCGAGGGCGGGAATTCCATTCGTTATCTCTGGACCACACAGGTCGACACCGGCAACTCGAATCTCTTCGAAGACAAACCATCGATTGCGGTCGATATTCCGCGATCTTGGTCCGGGCTTTGTATCGTCCCCGCTTTACCTCTGAAAAACTCTCAAATTTTTCCGGCTGGAACGGTTTACGCAGCGTGGACGCAGTTCACGGGCGCAGAATCGAATGGCGTTGCAGCAATCATGTTTTCGCGTTCCATCGACTGCGGTCTCGCGTGGACTCGTCCGGTGCAAATCAGCGGCACCGCGAAGACCAACCAGGGTGCCTCGCTCGCCATCGATCCTAATACCGGAGCGCTTTACATCGCGTGGCGCGTCTTCGCTTCTGCGAGCCCCACGCAGGCCGACGCCATCATGTACGTGGCATCCTTCAACGGAGGAAGCACTTTTACAAAGCCCGCTCTGGTGGAAAACATCAACGCTTTCGATCAGGGCGATACCTCCGTTTCTTTTCGCACCAACGACTATCCGACGATCTCGGTGGACGCGGCCAGCCACGTTTACCTAGCGTGGAGCCAGCGTGACGCTGGGAATATCAGCGCCAATGGAGGGGACGCCCGAATTGTGGTGTCGACTGGAATCCCGACATCGAATCCTAACAACATACCGCTGCAGTGGAGCGCTCCACGGGTAGTTGATAATTGGGCCGGACGCGGACATCAGTTCATGCCCGGCATGGCGTTTTCGGCGGGAAAGCTGACGGTTGCCTGGTACGACCTCCGCTACGACGATGATCTCGCAATCTATACCGCTCTCGGAGTCGCCGGCGAATTTTCGGAGCAAGAAGAAAACGACGGTGGCGCGCCGAATTTCCCAGTGTTCGGCACGTACATTCAGGATCCCGAACCACCCTACCCGTCGGACGCGCGCAGGCAGACGCTGGATGTGCGCGCGGCGCAGGCAAAACCCGGGGATCCTCCAGTGTTCTTTCCTTCCGTACAAGTCTCCGATTACACTTACGGGTCGCTGCCGGGAAGTTCGGAGATTCAACAACTGCAGGTCGATCCGCCGAATCTGCCCATGTTCCAGAGTGGAACGCTGCCATTTTTTGGAGATTACATCGATGTGGCCGGGCCGACGTTTATTCCGAATGAGAACGGCACTTGGCGCTTCAGCAATCTGGCGACTGATCCCGATTTCACTCACGTGGTCTGGGCCGATAATCGCGACGTGGTTCCACCCGCCGACGGAAATTGGGCAAACTACACACCGCCCACATATCCTGGATCCACAACCAGCATCTTCGATCCGACGCAGACTCGCCCGGCTTGCACCTCATCGACTCCCGACACCGGCGACCGTAATCAGAATATCTACACGGCGCAGCTCGCGCCGGGTCTCGTTCTCAGCTCGCCAGGGAACTCAAAGCAATTGGGAACAGGCTCGAACGGCAAGTTGATCCAGCGTCAGTTTGCCATTGTTGTCTCAAACACCACAGCGCAGACGCAATATTATGAGCTCACCGTTGAAGCCCAGCCAACTGGGGGCGCGGCATCTTTTCTTCAATTCGCTATTGCGGGCCAGCCGTTTCCGTTGACTCAAATTCAGGTTGAGGTTCCCCCGCTGTCGAGCACGTCCCGAGCCATCTTTGTCACTTCCGCGGTTGCGAATGCGACGGTGACGGTTAATGCCGCGCAGCTGAACGCCCTGGGCGGCACTCTCGTGTCCGGCGGAGAGACTGCCTCACTGACCATCAATGGCGACCCCAATAATCCCGCCAGTCAAGACACAAACATCGCTTCCGCCGAGAACTATACCCCTACGATCGCAACTCCAAACATCGCCAACCCGAACATCGCCAATCCGAACATCGCCAATCCGAACATCGCCAACCCGAATATCGCCAATCCGAATATCGCCAATCCAAATATCGCGAACCCGAACATCGCCAACCCCAATATTGCGAATCCAAATATCGCGAACCCAAATATCGCCAATCCCAACATCGCCAATACTGATCTCTCGGACGGCACCATCACCGACGGCACATGGGCGATTACGAACACGGGTAACACATCCAGCGCATACGCCGTCAATTTGATTGGTCAGAGTCCGCCCCAGGGCATAGCCCTTCAGTTGATCGTCTACGGCACCTACTCAACGCCTCTCGTAACGCCCGCCTCCGGATGCACGCTAATCACAGAATCGCACTTCGTACCGGTGACGAATATCATTGGCCCCTCGTTCGCTACGCTGTCGCAGCTTTTCCAACCTGCAGCCAACAACCCCACGTTACCCGGACTGGCGCTCAAGCCGGGCGAGACGAAATACATTACTGTGCGCGTCTATGACCCGACGACCAATAATCCTGCCCAGGCTTTGCTCGATTACAACCCGATCACAGCAGTCACGCCGGCCGTCGTATCACAAGGCGCGAATACCGGAACCACGACTCCTCCGGCCACGCTGACCGTTCTGACCAAGTCCTTGCCGCAAGCTACGCTCACTGGTGTTTATCCCACGCAGACGCTGCAAGCCACTGGGGGCTCCGGCGCTTATACGTGGACATTGGCCAGCGGCACGCTGCCGCCGGGCATCACGATGACCACCGCCGGCGTGATTTCGGGAACGCCGACCGGGACTCCGGGAACTTCCTCTTTCACCGTGCAGGTGAAGGATGCCGTCGGTGATGTCGCGCAGCAGCCTCTGACGCTAGTAGTAAATCCAGCGCCCGCGGTCACCACGACAACCTTGAGTCCTGGCGATCAGGGATCGGCGTATTCCCAGCCACTATCGGCAACTGGAGGCACGTCGCCGCTCAGCCCCTTTAGCATTTCCTCAGGATCACTTCCTTCCGGCTTGTCGTTGAATGGATCGACCATCAGCGGCACACTCGCGCCCACCGCAGCCGCGTCTGCTTTTACAGTAAAGATCACCGACGCCAATGGAGTATCGGCCACGCGGCCTCTTTCGATCACGGTGAATCCTCCGCCTATGATCACCACGACTTCGGTGCCGACTAGCGAGCAGGGACGCGCCTATTCCACGACCTTCGCCGCCTCCGGAGGAACCGGAACTCTCGCCTTTAGTCCCTTGACGGTCGACGGCCTGATCCTCAGTTCGTTGGGCACCTTGGCCGGAACTCCTTCATCCCTGGGCTCGTTCCCCCTCACAGCGACTGTCACGGATGCTCTCGGTGTCACTGCTTCCAAGCCGCTCACTCTGACAGTAAATGCGCCGCTTGCATTGAATGCGGCTTCCTTGCCTGCGGGGAATCAGAATGTGGGTTACCCGCAACAGCAATTGGTGGCCAGTAATGGTGTGCCGCCATACAGCAACTGGACGTGGGCTCCGGCGCCGGGCTCAGCGCTGCCACCCGGCTTATCTCTCAACATGTCGTCGGGAATCATCACCGGCGCGCCAACCGCCGCAGGGGCGTTCTCATTCATCGTTAGCGTCAGCGACTCACTCGGCGCAACCGCCTTGCAGACATACTCTATTACGGTGATTGCCGCCGGTCCGGTGATCGGCACGTCATCGCTGCCCACTGGCCAATACAATTCGCCGTACACGCCATTGACCCTGTCGGCAAACTCCGGAACCCAGCCTTATACGTGGTCGCTTGGACCTGGTGGCGTTTTGCCCGCGGGCATGGCTTTAAGTCCGTCGGGCAGCATCTCGGGAACACCAGCCCAGGCGGGCATGTGGTCCATACCGATCACGGTGACGGATGCGAATTCGTTGAGCGCAAACGGAACCCTGTCTCTCACGGTCGGTTTGGCAACGGGCTATGCCGGTAACGCCAATTGCTACATGCCCTATCCAACCACGCCTATGTATTATTTGAGTAACGGCACCACTGGACCGTGGAATGTGATCCCCCCTGGCGCTCTGAGTGGGCAGATGACATTCCTCCCCGCGGTCACTGTCACGGTCGCTGGCATGGTCAGTACCAACGGCACGACTGTTACCTGGTTCAGCAACCAGGGAGGCCCCAACGACCAGTTCTACTTGTCTCCCACCCCCTCTTCTGTCGTGATTAACAACGCCACCTACCCCGTAGCCTCTGTCAATTCCGCAACCACACTGACCCTGTCTCAATCGGCGGGCGTGCAAACCGATGTTCCATACTCTTACACTCTTCCGGCCGGGGGCAACATGTTGACAGGGTGCTTGAGCGGAGCGATTTCCAGCGCTTCATACCAGCTTCAGCTCATCGCGGGGACTTCCGCGTTCACCCTGCCGTTACAGGTCGTAGCTCAGGACACCCAGGATAACGGCATAGTTAACGTCAACTCCGAGGGCATTGGGTCCGATGTGCCGCCAAGCTACGTTCAGCAGGGAGTGGTTACAACCGGGCAGACCTTCACCTACCTTCCGGGAAATTATGCTGCGGATTCCGGTTTCAGCGGGAATGCGCTGGTCGGATTTGCTGGTACCGCTCCGCAGCTCTGCGGCACTTTTGGGAATCTGCCGAATTCGCTGACCGCCGCATCACAGCCGGGTCGCTTCGATATCGCCATCGACGGCACCACCCAAGGCTGTGCACCGATTCCCGCATTTCCAACCAGCCCGGCCCCGATCGTGTTCGAGTCCGTGGATACACTGCCCAGCTCAACGTTCTTTGGCGGGGCCACCTCTATCTCAGGCCTGGTGCTGTCGTCTGGCAATCCGAACGCGTCCGCGGTTGCCGGTAACGTGCTCGAGATCGAAGCCGGCGGCACCAACCCGAATCCAGTGACCGTTGCATTTAACTACGTAATCAACAATACCGGTTGTCCGGGTTGCATCAACCAAATTGAGGTTGGTTTGAACACGGACGCGAGCCCGCAAACCTACGCATACAACGGTGGATCTGTTAATTCGGGTACCGCCAACGTCAACATCAACGTGCCCAACACGCCGGGCCGATACTATATCGCGATCGATGTCAGCGAGGATTACGGGTTCCTGTATTCTTCGGCATATTGGGCAAACGGCCAGCCGACCGCCGCGCGATACATCGGCGTGGTCGACGTTTGGTAGTAAGGGCGTGGTGAAGAGCCTAGCGAACTCCGCTTCCTCTTGCTTCGAGCGAGCGGAGGCGCCTTTTCGCGTCGGTAGCCAGAGGATCGTTCACGCTCCTTTCGCGAGCCTTGAGGTAATTTTGGTAGGCTTCCGCGGCACCGGGACTCTGCAATCCTTCGCGCGCCCGTCCCAGATAATAATCAACTCGCGCAAAATAACGCCAGCTCGGTTCGTCATCCAGAAACACCGACGCTGCCTCGCCACGCCGCTTCACGCAAGCATCAAGCTCGGTCTCCGCGTCAGGAAATGCGCGCGCTTCCAAATACGCACGTCCCAGCCCGAGCCGTCCGAGCCAGGTATCGGCGATCTTCTGCGCATCTTGAAAGGTTCGAACCGCGTCCCGATAATCCTTGCGCTTCATCTGGACTTCGGCCGCAATGAGCTTGGCGTAAGCGCCGGGGTCAGGCTCCAGTCGCTGGCTTAACTTCTGGCCAAGATCCAAAGCCTTATCGATCCTACCGGCTTCGAGAAAAACCATTGCCGCAGGATAAAGCAGGCTCTCGTCTGTGCTGCCGCCTACAGCGCGCTCGGCGGCGGCGATCGCTTTTGCGTTCTGTCCCTTCATCAGCCATGCCTGAGCCTGCATCAGGTATTTCGCGGCTGCCCGCGAAGCATCATTTGCGGCGAGATCCGCTTTCACCGCCGGTTCGAGAATCGCAAGCGCGTCATCGGGGCGCCCCTGGTACAGGGCCATATCCGCAAGTCCCACCGCGGATGCGGAAGCCCCCCACGCGCTGAGCGGCGCCGCTTTCTTATAAGCATCGGCCGCAGCCGTTTCGTCGCCCCGGGCGAGCTGAGAAATTCCCAGGCAAATGTAGGCTTTCTCAAATCCGGGATTGAGCTGCAGCAGTCGCTCGGACTCGTGAACAGCCGTGTCGAAGTCGCCGGCATACATCGCGAACAGACCATAGTTATTGAGGTAAAGTACGTTGTCCGGATAAATCGCGACGACGCGGCGCTCGTCCTCCACCGCGCCAGTCATATTCCTGGCGTAGAACTCGGCGAGCGCCAGATTGCCGATGCCAGCCGAATCCGCCGGAAACTGCCTCTCAAGCGCTTTGAACTGCTCGATGGCCTTTTCATAATCGCGTTCCATCAAGTAGTAAGCGCCGCGCGTGCGGTATTTTTCGCGGTCGGTCATGCGATCGATTTTCGACAGCGCCAGCTTAAAATCTTTCTCGGCATCCTGCTTCCTACCCATATTGGCGAGGATCACGGCCATGCCGGCGTAGGCGCGCCCCAGCCCGGGATCCAACTGCGTGCTGCGCTCATAAGCCTGCAGCGCCCCATCCCACTTGCCCTGCCACTGCAACTCCTGCGCTAGCGCATATTGCTGCGAAGCCTCGAGCGACTGCGAGGAAAACGTTTCGGCAGCCGCGAGCTGCGCCGATTTCGGCGTTGCATCGCCCAACGCCTTCCGGAAGCCTGCAGCAATCCGGGCAACCGCATAATTCAATTCATTCGGGCTAGATGCAGTGGCCCTCGCGCTGTCAATCACCTTATTGGTTCTGGCGTCGATCGCCTGGGCCGAAACCGCATACTTGCCTCCATTTTGACGGATCGAACCGGATACCACCACTCCTACGCCTTCGCGTTGCGCGATCAGACGCGCAGAGTTCTCATCTAGTTTCGTGGAGCCCGAAAGCTTGGAAAGCGTTTTGTGTGCGTTGCCGCGATTGAAGGCGGTGATGAAGGAAGCACCTTCCAGGGCTGTACTCATCGCAGGCTCGAGCGTGCCGTCGAACAGTGGGTTGCCCGTCTTGTTGGTGAAATCGGAAATCAGAATCTTCACCGGAGCGTGCGCCCCCGCAGAAGCCTTGGGATGAAGTCGGCTGTAAATCAGCCCTCCGGCCAACAGCACGATCAATGCGGCCAGAGCAGAAAGCATTTTCCAGTTGCTGGCATGGGACTTTCTGATGCCCAGCCAGGTTTCCAGATGCCCGATTAGCGCTTCAATTGATTCGTAGCGATCCGCCGGGTTGAGCTGAATGCAGCGGGTAATAATGTCGTTCAGAGCGCGAGGTATCTGCGGATCAGCTTCGATCGGAGACGGCATCTGCTTCGCGCCGCGCTCGCCCAGCAGTTCCGGCAACCCTTTTTGGCGTGTCGGCATTTTGCCCACTGTGAGCTCGTAGAGAATCAGCCCAACCGTAAATAAATCAGAGCGAAGATCGATTTTTTCGGCCCGCGCCTGCTCCGGCGACATGTATCGCGGTGTACCCAGCAGCGAACCGACTCGCGTAAGAATAGCGGATTCTTCGACGCCGGATGGCGAGGCGTTGGACGGAGAAGGCGCGGCTTGCGTGAGAAGTGCCGCCGTTTCCATGGAGCCTGCCAACCCGAAATCCATCACCGCCACCCGGCCCTGCTTGTCGATCATGATGTTCTGCGGCTTAAGGTCGCGATGAACGATGCCCTGCCTATGAGCTGCTGCCAATCCATAACAGACCTGCAGCATAATTTCCGCGGCCTCTTTAGGGGGCAGCGTGCCATGCTTATCCAGGACGTCGCGGAGTTCCTGGCCGTCGATGTACTCCATGCTGATGAAACGCACGCCGTCGGCTACTGCGAGATCATAAATTCGGACCGCGTTGCGGTGCGTGATCTGCTGCGCGAGCACTAGCTCCTGACGGAAGCGTTGCAGGATTTCCGCACTCTCCGCCAGTTCCGGGCGAATCACCTTCAGCGCAACGATCCGATCCACCTCATTGTCGAGCGCTTGAAACACGGAGCCCATTCCGCCCTCGCCGAGCCTTTTCAAAATTTCGTAGCGGCCCCCAAGAACAGAGCCGGGCGCCAGCGAGACCTTTCGGTACGCGATTGCATCGGAGGGGGTAAATGGCTTTGACCAGCCCCGAGGCTCGGGGCTCGCCTGCGTGAGATCGTCACTGCCCTCGGCAAAATTCTCCTCAACGAAGATCTGAGTTGCATCTGCATCGACAGGCGTGGCTGTGCCGCAGGCCGGGCATTGATATGCCGACCCAGGGACCGGGGTTTTGCATGCCGGGCAGAGCATGAATAAGCCTAGTTGACGAATGGTCGAACAGGCGGAGGGCGCCTGTCTCGGGCGTCAATGTATCTTATCCTATCGTTTCTAAACGAACCTCGTAATTAATGCCCAGCATTTTCTGACAGTCGGCGCTTGGCTGCATGCGAGCGCAGAGGGATTTCTACCGCGCGGGCTAATAGTAGAACCGAGAGCGCAAGCGTCTTTCGAACCATGGAAGTTCCCCTCATGGTGTTTGTGAATTGGGCCGTTCAGGAAAAGCGTTCGGAACAGCGTCATAGTGTCCAGGCTGATGGCAAGGGTCGGGCGGCTACCCTTTACATCCCTCTCCCGCAGATCTGGCGCATAGCGACAAAACCGACGACTACAAGCGAAGAATTATCCAGTTGGGTGCGAAGCGATGCATCGGTCGTCAGCTATGCCTGCATGGGAGGAGCCGGCTATCGCAAACAGGGATTGCGGATCTGGTGGCCTATCTGCGTACCGTTTGGCGACTCATCATTCCCCGTAAGCTAATCTTAACAGTTCGTACACCGCGATTTCATTAGCAGCAGAAGAGACCCACAGTCTCCCATAGCTGCTGACCAGGTCTCCTGATCTGCGCGATTTGGAGGGCGTCGACGATCAAACCGGCTACTCATACGAGCCAGAAGTCCTATATAAGGGGATGTCAAGAGATAAATACTTCTCCCTGCCGGAACGCCAGAAATGTTTTCCGACATCCAGCCCTTGGCTTCTGGTAAGCGACGAGACGCGATGCTTCGTCCTCCCTGTGGTTTCACATTCGCCTACATGGCCAGCGGGCCGAGTTCTTCTACCAACAGCTCGATGCGGTGCGAGAGTTGCGCCAAGCCGTACGGCGGGATCTATTAGCCGAGAGCCGGAAACATGGTACGCGACCGACTGGTGCACCGCCGCACCGCGATCATGAACCACATCCGCGGGTTCCCGCAGGAGCGCGGCGTTACCTTCGCGAAAGGATAGAGGCTGATTAGATAAGGGCGAAGGCTCCAAGCCATCCCGGTAGACTGTAGTTGGTTTAGAGACCAGGGTCGGCGGGAGGAAGGAGCCCGGATGATCATAATAGGCTGTGATTTTCATCCTAGCTATCAACAAATCGCCATGCTCGACACCGAGACTGGCGCAACCACGGACCACAAGCTGATGCACGCGACCGGAAAGGCGGAGCGGTTCTATCGGGAATTGGCTTCACCTGCTCCAGTGGGTATCGAAGCAGTGGGCAACAATCAGTGGTTTGTACAACAGCTGCAGAGATCAGGTCATGAAGTATGGGTCGGAGACGCCGCTCAGATTCGCGCCAGCTGTGTGCGGAAGCAGAAGACGGATCGCCGGGACGCAAAGCATATTCTACAACTGTTGGTGGAAGGACGATTTCCGCGCATCTGGATACCAGGTGCGGAAATGCGCGACCACCGCCAACTACTGATCCATCGGCACAAGCTGGTCCAGATCCGCACGCGGGTTAAGAATGAGCTGGCAGCACCTCATGTTGAACCGGGGGATCAGAAAAGGCAGAAGCAATGGAGTGCCGAGGGCCGCGCGGCACTTGCATCGCTTCCTCTGGAACCATGGACAGATCGACGTAGGCAAGATCTACTCAACTCGCCCTGCTGGATAGTCAGCTAGAAAAGCTGAATGATGCGGTGACGCAGGTGGCCACGACATACCCCGATGTCCAGCTGCTGATGAGCCAGCCGGGAGTGGGTGCCGTAACAGCGCTCGCCTTTGTCCTAACCATCGGAGATGTTCGCCGCTTCCCGCGGGGCAAGGTTGCAAGCTACCTGGGACTGATCCCTCGCGAGTACTCGTCCGGAGGCAAGCAGCGGATGGGCGGGATCAGCAAACAGGGCAATCGGCTCCTGCGCTTTCTTTGGGCGGAAGCTGGAAACATCGCGGTACGCTCTGACCCTATATTCCGCAAAGAATATCTTCACCGCTGCCATCAGAAACACCTCACTGTGGCCAAGGTGGCAGCAGCACGCAACCCTAGTCTCTAAACCCTTGGCTCGGAGCGTTGCTCAGGCAGCGGGCGGAATTTGTTTGTCCTTGCGATACGGATGTATTGGATACTTCGCACGCAAACACCGTATCCGCAAGTTCTCTCATCGAGGGTAGCCTAAAATGTATTCTGGTCAGCGCGAGCCAGACCGTGAGGCTGAGTAGGTACCCTCGCACCCAACTTCCGCGCAACTTACGCAAACGTCGCCTCTTCGGGCATTAAGACCTGTACCGAGGGTTCGAATCCTTCCTTCTCCGCCACGCAGTCTGGACTGCAGAGAAACTCCGCTCGCCTTGCGCTGAAATACGCGAAGAATGCCCGTATTTCGCGATTATTCGTAGACAAACCGGACTGCAGAGAACGGACTGCTCGGCACGTCGGGCATCGGTTCACCGGCTTTTCTCTGGAGCCGCAATGAGCAGTCCGACTTTCAAGAACTCGGTAGGCGAACGACGAGCGATCATAAACCGAACGGC
>JBEKUD010000156.1:0-11647 GCA_049515395.1 Candidatus Sulfotelmatobacter sp.
TATCTAGTCTCGCAGCGTGAGCTTTTTCCTAAAAGTTGGCCGCGCGCTCTTTTTTTCCTGCCATTCCTCATGGCACTAGGCGTCGGGCTGACGATCACCAACACCAAAGCAGTGATCGAGGCGCTGATCGGTAAGGAGAGCGCATTCGCCCGCACGCCGAAGTACCATGTGGAATCGAAGAAAGACAAAGTTCGCTCCACCAAATATCGCAAGCGCCTGGGGTGGGTGCCGTGGCTCGAGCTGGTGATCGGGACGTACTTTGCGCTGACGATCTTTTACGCGGTGCAAAACGAAAACTACGTTACCATCCCATTTCTCCTCCTCTTCGTGGTGGGGTATTGGTATACCGGACTGATGTCTTTGCTGCAGGGCCGCTTCTCGGGCGTGGCGATGGGCGGAGAATCTCACACCAAGCCATTCCCGGTGGGCGTGTAGAGTCTGCGGCATCGGCGGTTTACTGGGTGCGCGAGGCGCCCTCTCGACAGCCGGCGAGAGGCCGGCTCTACCGGCCGCGCAACGTAACTTTTTCCCGCGCCGTCAATCTCATGAGCGGGAAAACAAGTCCATGAAAATACTGGCCGCCGTTGTCATCCTCCTGACCATGCTCGGGCCTGCCTTTGGCGCAGGAAATCTGCGTCTTAACCCCAACCTCGATTCCAGCAGCGACAGCCAGGATGGTCCCCTCATCACCGGCGATGGCATGGAGAGTGGCTTCTCAGCCGGCAAGCCGGGGTACGTGATCCTGTACGGAGAGGGCTGCTACAACTCCAAACAGCAAGCGCGTCGTACCGTGAGCTTGTACGACAAATATAAGGGCCGCGTGCAGTTTATTATCGTCGATCTCGATCGTCGGCTCTCTCCCTATCAGCAGGAACTCCGGCAGGAATACTATCAAGGCTACATTCCTCACGTCGTGGTTCTCGATGCCGCGGGCGCTGCTCTCTACAACGCCTCCGGCGAGGCGAGAGAGAGCGTCATCTCCGGCCTGCTCGATAAGGCCTTGCGCTAGCGCTTTCTTTTCGCTCCATCCCTGGTTTACAATCCACTCGCCAAAAGTTCTCATCGAGCCCGGCACGCCGGTTGAAATCCGCGGCAACGCGTTTCGCACTTCGAAGGAGGACCGATGCTCCGCTCGCGCGAATTATTTTCTCTAGTTGGCCTGGCACTTCTTGCCGGGTCTATGCTCAGCTGCGGTGCGCACGATTCCGACGAATCCTTTGTCTTCGTTGCAGCCAACCTGCAGGTACCCTACTGGCAAGCGTCTGGCGCGGGCTTCAAAAAGGCGGGAGCGCAATTCAAGGTGCGTACCGATTTCTTAGGTCCGAATACTTACGATCCGAAGGCGGAGCGCGAGGCTCTGGACCAGGCGGTGCAGCAAAAAGCTACCGGCATCCTGCTTGGCGTGACCGACCCGGCGTTGCTCAAAGACAGCATTGACAAGGCAATCGCCGCCGGAATACCCGTGATCACCATGGATTCCGACGCTCCCGCCAGCAAACGCCTTTTTTTCATCGGCACCAACAACTATCAGGTCGGCATCAGCGGTGGTATGCGCCTGGCGCAGGAGTTGAAGGGCAAAGGCAACGTTGTGGTGTTCACGATGCCCGACCAGCACAACATGCAGGATCGTCTGCATGGATATCGCGATGCTCTCGAGCATAGCCCCGGTATCAAGATCACGCGCGTAGTCGATATCCAGGGCGATCCGCGCATCGCCTTCGATACCACCACGCAAATCATCGGCAAGGAAAAAGATCAGGTGGATGCTTTCGTCTGTCTCGAGGCGCAGTCGGGGAAGGAGGTGGCCGGCGTGCTGAATAGTTACCACATTACCGGCAAGGTGGTGATGGCAATGGACACCGATCCTGAAACGCTGCAATTTATCCAGAGCGGGGCAATTGCTGCGACCATCGCGCAGAAGCCTTATACGATGGCCTTTGTAGGTATGCAGATGCTGGATAACCTCTATCACCACAAGCCTTCTTCGCTCGAAACCGATTGGTCGAAGGACAGCTTTGCTCCCATCCCCGCTTTCGTAGATACCGGCTCTGCGCTCATCGACAAAAGCAACGTGGATTCGTACTTGCAAGCAAAACAGAGCGCTACCGGCACGCCAAAATAGATCAGTCCCTGGTTGATCAGCGCACCCGTCCCGCGCATGAGGCGTTGGACGATCATATTCTCGAGCCATCTGGATGGATCGCACGATGCGAAGTCCGCAACGCCCTGGTTGGAGGGCAAGTTTTCTCGCCGTTGTTCTTTTATTGGGTGTGACTACGGTCGCACTCGACCGCCAGTCCAACACGGACTACCGTAGCCGTCGCGAGGCCCTCGCCGACAAAACTGGAGGCGTGGTTGTGCTTTTCGCTCCCAGGGAGAGCGAAGGGCCGAATGATCTTTATGGTTTTCGTCAGGAAGATAACTTTTACTATCTTTCCGGGTCGACCCAACCGGGAGCGGCGCTGCTGATTGCGCCACCGGCCGAAGCCTCGACGGATCAGCCCGCTCACTCCTACCGTGAAATTCTTTTTCTTCCGCCCCGCAATCTGACGCAGGAGAAATGGACTGGCCCCAAGCTCGGTCCAGAAAATCCCGAAGCGCCGAAGATCACGGGCTTCGATCGCGTCGAAGACATGGCCAAGCTCCCCGGGGAAGTGATGAAGGTCACCTCGGGCGCGCACCCGGTTGTGTACACCGACGTTGCTTCGCACGATCAGAGTTCGGCTAGCGCCGAGCCTCTAGCGTTCCTGAAAGATGTGAATTCGTTTCTGGCTTTTCAGGACGTGAAGCCGATGATCGATTCACTCCGCACCACGAAAGACGCCGGAGAGGTCGCGCTGATTCACAAAGCGGTGGATGCGTCTGTGGCCGCGCACTTCGCCGCTTTCAAAGCGGTTAAGCCCAACGTGACGGAGCGCGAAATTTCAGCGCTGCTGCAATACGAATGGGGCAAGCGTGGTTGCGAGCGCCCGGCTTACGCTCCTATTGTGGGTTCGGGCTACTACTCGACGGTGCTGCATTACTCAGATGACGACCACGTGATGGAGTCCGGCAACGTGGTTGTGATCGATGCCGCCGGAGAATATTCCATGTACGCTTCCGACATTACGCGCACGCTTCCCGTCAATGGCCACTTCACCGCACGGCAGCGCGAAATTTACGATGTTGTTCTCGGAGCGCAACAGGCTGCGGAGGCTGCTTTCAAGTCTGGCAGGTCCAACCTGAAGCGCGAAGATCCAGATTCGCTGTATAAGGTGGCTTACGATTACATCAATACCCACGGCAAAGATCTGCACGGCGACTCGCTGGGAAAATATTTCATTCATGGCCTCGGGCATCCGGTGGGGCTCAACGTACATGATGCGACCGATCCCAACGCCCCGCTGGGACCGGGGCAGATCTTCACCATCGAACCGGGCATTTATATTCCCGAGGAAAGTCTCGGCGTACGCATCGAAGACGACTACTACGTCGACCAGGATGGCAGGCTGATCAAACTTAGCGCGGCGTTGCCCTCGAAAGCTGAAGAGGTGGAGAAGGAAATGGCGGGGAAGTGAAAGCAGGGGTCCGTTGCGGGTGATCAGTGGCCAGCGAGGAGCGGAGGTTCTTCTGGGCCCCTGACCACTGCTACGAGATGTACTCTCGGATGTATTCGTCCTCTGTCTGCGACAGGTGGTTAAGGTCGCCGTCGAAAATCACCTTCCCCTCGCGCAGGATCAAGAAACTCATCGGTACTTCGCAATGCTGTCCCTCGGGGAGTGGGGCCATGCGGTTGGCTTGCTTGTCGAACTGGTGCGTAGCCATGGTAAATGCGTCCTGCAGGCGGTGGGTGACCATGAGCGCGCTGGTCTTGTAAACGTCGCGCTGCTTCACAATCAACTCGATAATGGTGTTCGAGGTCACCGGGTCGAGGCCGCCCGTGGCCGAATCATAAAGCAGCAATTCCGGCTGTGTGATCAGCGCGCGAGCTATGGCCACGCGCCGCCGCATCCCTCCGGAAAGCTCCGACGGATACAGGTCCAGCGTGTGCTCCAGTTCCACGAAGCGCAATACCTCGCGCACATTGCGATCGATCTTGTCGTCGTAAACCCCGTGCTCTTCCATTAACCGGTAGGCAACGTTTTCGCGTACCGTGAGCGAGTCGAAGAGAGCACTCTCCTGGAAGACCATACCGATCTTCCCGCGCAACTCGAAAAGTTCATCCTCACTCATCTGGGTAACGTCTTGACCCAAGACAACGATGCGACCCGAATCCGGGCGGATCAGTCCCATCGCCAGTTTGAGAATCAGGCTTTTGCCGGAACCCGCGACGCCGAACAGTGCTTTCGTCTCGCCCCGAGGCAGACGAAAGGAAACTCCGCGGAGCACTTCGTTATCATCGAACGCAAGGGTTACGTCTTCAAAGATGATGGCCGGTGCAAAATTATCTTTCGGTTGAGCCGCGGCGGAATCGAGAGGCGAAGTCGGGGCAGACATGATGTTAGTGATAAGACAGTGTAGCCATCAGGAGGCGGGTCACAATTAAATCCATCGCCAGAATCAGCACCGAAGCAGCCACCATGGCCTGGGTCGTGGCGCGGCCCACGCCCTGCGTGCCGCCGCGCGCGTTCATTCCGTAGAAACAGCCAATGGTGGCGATGATGAAACCAAAAATCACAGGCTTGATCAAACCCATGAACACATCTTGAAATACAAGTGTCTCCCAGGCGTTGGACCAGTACTGGCGGGCGTCGAGCCGCAACAAAAGTTTGGCGATTGCGAGGCCGCCGATCAAACCGACGAGATCGGAGATGATGGCCAGAAAGAACAACATGAAGACTGTCGCCACGATGCGCGGTGTGACCAGTTTCTTCATGGGATCGGTGCCCAGGGCACGCATGGCGTCGATTTGCTCGGTGACCACCATCGATCCCAGTTCACTGGCCATGCCAGAAGAATTACGGCCGGCGACCATCAGGCTGGTGAGTACGGGACCCAGTTCGCGAACCATTGACGTTGAGACCAGTTGGCCGACGAGAGTGATCGATCCGAAACGCTCCAGGGTATTCGAGGCTTGCAGCGCCAGCACGGCTCCGGTGAAAAAGCCAGTGAGCACGACGATCGGCAAAGAGCCCACGCCGATCGTATCGGCCTGGCTCAGCATGTCGACGAGGTAGAGCGGTTTGCGGAAGAGATTGCCGACTGCCTGGAAGGAAAACAGGACGTAATCCTGAACGATCTGGACTTTGCTTTTGGCGAAATCGGTGGGCGAGGTCAGTTCCATTCTGGTTGGGAGGCGAGCCGGCTCGCGCCGCGCTTTTTCGAACTATAGCAGAGAAGGGTGTGGGCGTCAGGTCGCAGCGAAGAAGTGAACCGCACCCTTGGTTTATCCCCGTGTTTTTTTCCTGATCTCGATATTCAGCCGGCGGATTTTCTGATTGAGCGTGGAGAGCGGGACCTTGAAACGTTCGGCGGCTTCGGTCTGATTCCAGTTGCACTTCTCCAGCATGTCACCGATGATGCGCTTCTCGACATCTTCCACGATTTCAAACAGCGACGCATCCGTGGCAGGATCGTGCAGCGTCAGCGAGGAGCCCCGTCCCAGCAGATTGTCCGGCAGCAGGTCGATGGTGACTTCGGTTCCGGAAGAGAGCACAACGGCGCGCTCGATCACGTTTTCCAGTTCGCGCACATTGCCCGGCCAGGAGTAGGACAGCAAGGGCCGCAGGGCTTCGGGCGTGATTCGGCGCACCGGACGATCATTTTCCTCGGCATATTTCTTCAGAAAAAATTGCACCAGCAGAGGAATGTCTTCGCGGCGCTGACGCAAGGGGGGTAGATCAATCGTGATTACATTCAAGCGGTAGAACAAATCTTCGCGGAATCGTCCTTCCCGCACCAACTGCCGCAGGTCGATGTTGGTGGCGGCGATGATGCGCACATCGACCTGAATCTCCTGCACTCCGCCGAGATGCATGAACCTGCGATCTTGCAGCACGCGGAGAATCTTGGCCTGGGTCTCGAGGCTCATGGTGGCAATTTCGTCGAGAAATAAAGTGCCGCGATCCGCGATCTCAAATAGGCCCTTTTTGGAGGCAATGGCGCTGGTGAATGCGCCCTTCACGTGGCCAAAAAGTGTGGACTCCAACAGGTCGGTGGGCATCGAGCCGGTATTGACCGGAACAAACGGCCGGTCATGGCGCGGAGAATTCAGATGCAAGGCTTTTGCGATAATCTCCTTGCCCGTCCCGCTTTCGCCCTGCAGCAGCACGGTGGACCGGCTGTTGGCAACCTGGGCGACGAGGTCGAAGATCTTCAGCATCGGCTCACTCTTGCCGACAATGTTCTCGAAGTTGTAGCGCTGCTTTAGGGCGCGCTTGAGTTGTACATTCTCTTCCGCTGCGCGTCGCCATCCCACGGCGGCGCGCACGTCGGCCAGAAGCTTCTCGTTGTCCCATGGCTTTTGGACGAAGTTGACGGCACCGCCCTGCATGGCGCGCACGGCGTTTTCCACCGTGCCAAAGGCGGTGATCATGATGACCGGCAGTCCGGTTTCGTGGGAGCGGATTTCAGCCAGGATCTCCATGCCGTTGCGGCCAGGCAGCGTTAGGTCGAGCAGGATCAAGTCGAAGGGATGTTCACCGATGCGCTGCAATCCCGCTTCGCCACTGCCTGCGGTTTCCACAGCGAAGCCTTCGAGCTCCAACAGTGTCTGCAGAGACTCACGAATTTCAGCCTCATCGTCAATGATGAGAACTGCGCCGGCCAAACCGGGATTGCCGTTTAATCCCGCGCCAGAAATTACTGCCGCTTCAGACATAATCGACCTCAATGAAATTCTGCTTAGAACAGCCAGGTCTACACGCGATGGTTTTGGCTAAGAAATGTTTAGGCATGAATCGCTTTCCTGCTCAATGGGAAATCCAGAGTGAAGGTGGTCCCGGTACCGGGATGGCTCTCCACCCGAATCTTGCCCGCATGTTCCTGAATAATGCCGTAGGTGACGGAAAGACCGAGGCCGGTGCCACGGCCCTGGCCCTCGCGAGGCGAAGTCTTGGTGGTGAAGAAGGGATCGTAGATGCGCTGAATGTGCTCGGGCGCAATACCCGATCCGGTATCGGAAACACAAACGCTGACGCTGTCCCCGTTCATGGTCGCGATGCGTAGTTTGCCCCCGCCCGGCATAGCGTCTTTGGCATTGAGAAACAGATTCAGAAACACTTGTTGCAGTCTTCCAGGATTTCCTTGAATGGTCTGCAATTTGGGCGCGAGCGCGTTCTCCACTTCTACTTTCGCCACCTTGAACTGATGTTCCAGGAGGGCGAGGGTGTCAGAGATTACTTTATTCACGTCCACATTTCCGATTTCGCTGCCGCTGGTGCGAGAGAAATTGAGCAGGTTGTTTACGATTTCAGAGGCGCGGAAAGTTTGCCGCGTGATTTTCTCCAGCAGCCCGGACTTCTGTGGATCACCCTGCAGTTGCTTCGACAGCATCTGGGTGTAGGAGGAGATCACGGCCAGGGGTGTGTTGACTTCGTGCGCTACGCCGGCTGCGAGCAATCCAATCGATGAAAGTTTATCGGCTTGGGACAACTGAGCCTCGAGTTCGATGCGCTCCGTAATGTCGTCCATGATGATTAGCCGGCCGATGACCTCGAACGTGCGCGTCACGAGAGGCGCGATCGCCACATTCACGCTGCGGACTTCGCCGGCTGGTGTTTTCAGGCGGAACTTGTACAGGTTGTGGATGCCTGCGTCCTGCCGTGTGCGATAGAACTCGTCGACAAACTCGGCCGGAAAGATCGCCCGGAGCGGCTGCGTCAGAGTCTGCCACCGCGGTACCGCATACATCACCTCCATCTGCGCGTTCCAGCTTTCGATGCGATCTTCCATATCGAGCGCCATCACGCCGACGTTGATCGATTCGACGATGTTTTCGTTGAAATCTTTCAGACGTTCGTACTCCGCCACTTTCTGTTGCAACGAGGCATAAAGCTGCCCGTTCTGGATGGCGATGCCGAGATAACCGCCCAGGGTTTCAAGCAGTTCCATGTCTTCGCTGGAAAGGAAGTCGCCCTGCGTGGTTTTGCCCAAGCCCAGCACGGCGATGGTTTTCTGCTGCGCGTGACAAGGGATGTAATAGTTCAGGTCCAGACGGGCGATGGTCTGTTGCGCACCCGGGCTCTCGCGTGGGACTTGGTGGGTATTCTCGAAGAAGAGATGACCCGCACTCTCCGGCCGGGGGGTAGCGAGGAAGGAAAGATCGAGGCTGCCGGGCGCGGTCAGGCCGAAGGCTTTGGCCAGCACGAACCGCTCCGGCTGTTCCCCGGCCAGGAAGATCGCCATGTGATCGACGGCGAGGGTGCGGGACAGCCGGTCCATCAACGAGGAGAGCATGGCGTTGAGGTCCGTCTCCGAACTGAGTTCGCGTCCGAACTCGAGCAGGGTGCGGCGGTAGTCATAGCGGGTGCGATAAAAAAACTGGTCGATGCGATCCTGGATCCACTTCCGCACGGGATCAAAAAGCAGCGCAGTGACCACGACGGCAAGGATCAGGCCCACGGGTCCAGTGCTGGGCTGGCGCATGTGCACCAGTTCAGCTACGCCGGCCACCAGCCCGAAATACATTCCCACCACGATCGCGGCCGCCAGTGTGTAAACAACGCCACGCTTGAAGATGAGGTCCACATCCATCAAGCGATAGCGGAAGATGGCATAGCCGAAAGTGAGCGGTAGCAGGGCCAGGGAAAGCGCGGAGATCTTCATCGTCGCGCCCGGGAGCGATCCCATCAGGTATGGGATGACATAAAAAAGAGAATAGGGAATGATGGCCAGGATGGTGCCGCGAGTGACCCACTTCAGTTGCTGCCGCAGAATCGTCGTGCTGGCGCGCCGGTAGCTGTACCAGAGGACCGTGGCGGCGGCCAGAAAGAACAGTGATCCGTACGACATTTCCATGCGATCGAGGTTCCAGCGCAGCCGCTCGCTTGCCTGCAGCCATCGCATGGCGCTGACGTGGATCGCCAGCAGGATCGCCCCGGGCACGTAGACCAACGACAACAACCAGGGATGCTTGCGTACAATCAGGCGCTTTTCCGGGAAAGTCAGAACGAAGTGAAGAAACAGCGCAGGCTGCAACACTCCGGCGGCGATATTGCCCCAATAAATGGTCCAGTCGAAATCGTTCAGCTTGCCGGTGTATTTGAAAGAGTATGCGATGAAGGAGACGAGGCAGAAAATATAGAAATGGGTGGATCCCGGAGCCGTCCAGCGGCGAAGCAATACGTAGAGGCCGATGCCGAGATAGATGAGCGCAATCAGCCGCAGCCAGTTGCTTAACGAACGTTCCGCCGGAACCAGAATTACGCTGGAATCTAGCGGAACCGCCTGTCGGAGCAGGGAATACGCGGCCTTCGACCAGACACCATTCTGGTAAAGCCGGCGCTCCAGCGCGGAAATATTCCGCACTTCTTGGCCATTGACGGAAATCAGTTGATCGCCCGATTTGATGCCACTCTTGGCACCTGGGCCGGTGGGGTCAACGCGGTCGGCTGTGAGTCGGCCCTCGTGTTCGACCCACCAAACTCCGTCGTCAGGAACGGAAACCTTCAACTCGGCTTCGAAATTGAAGCCGGCGAACACTACTGCTGCTACGGTCAACAAGAACAAAAGGACGGCAACGAAACGGACTTGGCTTTCCCGATTCATGGGCTTCGGCGGCGATTCCGAACCCGTAGTGGGTTGGAGAGGCGTGGCAATCACGTCCCGCCGATCTTCGATGAGCAACTTCGCTGCCATGTCTTATCCAGCGTAGGAGACGCTTAACTACAGCATTCACAGCACTTCGGGGATTATAAATGGATTTCCGAACAGCGATTACGGCTTTTTGGATGTTTCTGTGAAATTCTGTATCTGGCTGCGGAACAGGGAGTTAGCTTTTTGATAAAGAAGCGTTCCGTTGTCCGCAAGGTGAAACCAAGGAAGCGAATTGCCGGTTCTGGCGAGCAACTGCAACCCTTCCCGCGATCATGCTTCGTTCGTCGCCGGGACCCGGAATCGGTGGTTTGATTTCGCCGACAGTCTGAGATTCCAGCACGGCCAAGGCGCCGTTTGCGATTGATCCGGTAGGGAGGCTTCGCCGAATCGCATTCATCAATTCGTCATGGTCCGCCGGCCTCGGAAAAAATGTCGTGGCACCCGCCTTCAGGGCGCGCTCTTCGTTGCTCTGGGATCCCGGGCGCTGAGTATCAACAGCCCTTCGCACGAGGACGACGGCTCAAGCATCAGGGGAACGGCCAACGAAATGCTGAACGGATGCGGAAGGTCTGAGACTGGTTTTTTCTCAGCTGATTTAGAGCCAAGGTCGGCGAGACCTTCGCTCAGCCCGTCTTCGGTTGATGCTCAGTCGTTTCCGGGGGAAGGTTGTCTTCTTCCCAATCGAAGCAGAGCGCCCGCGAGGTAGTCTCGATCGGATCGAGTTCTGGAATGTCGTCGGCAACCGACGCGCCCAACTCCGCAAACTTGCGTGCTGAAACCAGCACCCGGCTTTCCAGCGATCCGACGGCTTTGTTATAGGCTTCGACGGCGCGGTCAAGTCCGGTGCCGACGGACGTGATATGCCCCGCAAGCAGGCGAAGGCGGTCGTGAAGTTCCTTGCCCAGCGCGCTGATCTGCTGCGCATTGCCCGCCAGTTTCTCCTGATTCCATCCGTACGCCACCGCTTTTAGTAGAGCGATCAGCGTAGTCGGCGATGCCGGAATAACGCGGCTGAGGACGCCATGTTCGATCAATCCGGAGTCTTGTTCCAGCGCAGCGCTGAAAAATGTTTCGCCAGGAAGAAACATCACGACAAACTCAGGAGTCGCGTCAAACTGCTCCCAGTATTTCTTGCCGCTGAGCGTATTCATGTGATCGCGAACCTGCCGTGCATGATTCGTGAGGCACGCGCGCCGGGTCTCTTCGTCGGTGGTTTCGAAGGCGTCGAGGAATGCCTGCAAAGGGGTTTTGGCGTCCACGACAACCTGTTTGCCGCCGGGCAACTTCACCACCAGATCCGGGCGCAATCTTCCGCCCTCGGTCGTGACCGATTCCTGCTCGGCAAAGTCGCAATAGGGAAGCATGCCGGCGATTTCGACCACGCGCCGCAGTTGAATTTCGCCCCAGCGCCCGCGCACGTTTGGCGTGCGCAGCGCCCGCACCAGATTGCCGGTCTCCGACTGCAACTCTTTTTGCGTAGTGATCAGCGACTGAACCTGAGCCCGCAATTCGCCATAAGCGTCGCCGCGGGCCACTTCCATTTGCTGAATCTGAGCATCCACCTTATTAAGAGAATCTCGCACCGGGGCAACCATGTCCGTGACGGCCTTCTGGCGAGCGTCGAGGTCGCCTTGGGCCTGACTTTGGAAGCGCTTTAACGTTTCTTCCGCAATCACCAGAAAGGACGAATTGTTGCTCTTCAAGGCATCCGCCGCCAGGGCTTTAAAGGCGTTTCGCAATTCTTCGCTGGCGCGCGTGACTAACTCGATCTTTTCGTTGCTGGTCTTTCGTTCGGCCTCCAGAGCCGATTCCGCCCTGGCCTTACCCGCCACCAACTCCGTGTGAGCCCGCTGGAGCCGCTCCAGATCGACCTTTCCGGCGGCTAATTCCTTTTCCGTCAAGGCCAATCGCG
>JBEKUD010000157.1:0-11552 GCA_049515395.1 Candidatus Sulfotelmatobacter sp.
TTACCCTGAACTGGCGAGGCAGACCGTTGGTCAGCTATGAAACCATCGTCCAACTCATCGGCAACACCAAGACTGGGACTGGGCTCAAGATCAAAGCCAAGTTGACCCGCCGGAAGTATCCCCAAGGAATTAAAATCCCTAACTCAGAAATGGCCCAGCTCAATCTCGTACCAGCTGATTTTCATGGTGATTGGAACTATTCACTTCTACCTCGGGACAACTAGAATTGCACAGCTTATTCAGACGCGGGGCCTTATTGAAGACGCACCGGCTGTTTCGCACGAACATCTCGTACACCGCTGCGGGGGTGATCATTTGTTGGGGAACCGGGCGGTCTATACCATGCACCAAGGTCAAAATCTTGCTCGCAAGCTGCTGCCGTGTTCTCCGATCGGCGGACGGGCACAATACCTTCAAGCATGCAAGAACGGCCACGACACGGCGCCGTGCAAGCTCTGAAGCCGCGGTGGCCTCATCGCGGCTGGGACGTTTGTAGCGAACATAATATTCAGCAGGCTCTTCAGGTGTCGCGTCCGCGAAAAGGGAGCGGCGAGCTCAAGATACTTTTGCGACTTGAGTGGCGCACTATTAATATACAAACGCAATTCCGACAACAGCTACTTTATCGACAAATCTTCGGTAAACAGCCTTTCAGTGGGGCCTACATTCCTGGCGAATTCCCGTTGTCGGTTTGTATACTTACGGTGCGGAGTGCCAGATTAATCGGCGTATTCACGATCATAAATTAACTGGAGTTCTAGCTAAGAAAGGCGATGAAGATGAAGCGAGCGGTTCTGTATACCAGAGTCTCCACCTGCGATCAGAACCCGGAGACTCAGGCGCTTGATCTGCGCCGGCTCGCGGAACAACGGGGGTTTGAAATGGTTCACGAGTACACCGACCGGATCGGCGGCGCCAAGGCAAAGCGTCCTGCACTCGACCAGATGATGGCAGCTGCCTACCGCCGAGAGTTCGATACGGATTTGAATCTGATCTCCGAAATCCGTACGCGAGCGCTCGCGCTCAAGCGCCAGGGTAGATCGCCCGATGACGACGGGAAACAAGTCAGGACCTCAAAACGCAGCATCCCGACTGGCGCAACACCAACGCCGCTGGATTCGTCAAACGCGCCTATGCGGAACTTCAATAGGACAGGGTGATCCAGCTAGAAAAGTCTAAGAGGTCGAAGTCCTGAAGACGATCTTGCGGTGACCATGAGCGTACAGGCTACACCCCCGGCCGGACCAGATCGCCTGCAATCCGGCCAACGCGGCCAACGCGCACCGCAGGCGCGAAGTGGCGGTTGGCTGCGTCTGTTTCAAGGCATAAGACCGGTTACTCGCCCGGGAGCGGCCGGCGATGCCTTGGCCGGATTGCAACTGGCGGCGATGAACATCCCGCAGGCGCTGGGCTACACCAAGATTGCCGGCATGCCAGTAGTCACAGGGTTTTACACGCTGTTGCTTCCGCTGCTGGCATTTGCGATGTTTGGTTCCTCGCGCTACCTGGTAGTCGCTGCCGATTCGGCAACCGCCGCCATTCTTGCCGGGAGGCTTGCGGACATGGCGCCTGTCGCAAGCGCGAGATATGTGGCGCTGGCGTCGACGGTGGCTCTGCTCACCGCCGGATTTCTGCTGCTGGCTCGGGTACTCAAGCTCGGCTTCCTGGCCGACTTCTTGTCGCAGACCGTGCTGATAGGGTTTCTCACCGGAGTGGGATTTCAGGTGGGCATCGCCGTGCTGGGCGAGATGGGCGGCCTGGAAGTGCACTCCCCCAGGACGATGGGACAGCTCCTCGAGGTCTTCCGCAGCCTGCCCGAGGTTCACTTCCCGACGTTGGTTATCTCGGCAGTGGTCGTGACCGGCGTCTTCGCCCTCAGCCGGTTTGCTCCCAAGGTGCCCGGCTCGCTGATCGCGGTCGCCTGCGCAATAGCCGCGAGCGCAACTTGGGATTTCGCAGGGCACAGCATCACGATCATCGGGCCGGTCGTTGGCGGCCTTCCGCATTTAGGGTTGCCCGATGTGCATTGGAAGGACGCCGTGCCGCTGCTCGGCGTGTCCAGCTCCTGCTTTGTAACGATCGTCGCCCAGAGCGCGGCTACCGCACGTTTCTACGCGGGGCGCCACCATCAGCACTTGGACGGAAGCGCAGACTTGGTCGGTCTGTCTGCGGCTAACGCCGCCGCGGCGTTGAGCGGGACGTTTGTGGTGGACGGAAGCCCTACCCAAACCGCGATGGTCGAAAGCTCCGGCGGTCAGAGCCAGCTTGCCCAGGTGGCCACCGCGATGACGGTCGCGTTCGTCCTGCTCTTTCTGACCAAGCCTCTGCAATACCTGCCACGTTGTGTGCTGGGCGCCATCGTATTCTTCATTGCTGTCCGTCTAATCGACATGCGCGGCTTGCGAGAGATTCGACGCGAGAGTCCCGGAGAATACGCTCTGGCCTTGTTTACTGCGACCGTCGTGGTGCTGGTGGGCGTTGAGCAGGGCATTCTGCTGGCCATGGTGCTGTCGCTGCTTCGGGTTGTGCGGCACAGCTATCGTCCTCACACCGGAGTCTTCGTCGTAAGCGAAGGCGATGCCTGGCAGTTAGTTCCGGCCGTTCCCGGCGCGGTAACGAAGCCGGGGTTGGTAATCTATCGCTTCGGAGCAGCACTCTTCTACGCCAATGCTAGCCTGTTTGCAGAGGAGGTTCGCGGCTTGGTTGGGCCAGCTCCTTCACCCGTGCGCTGGCTGGTCGTCGATGCCGAAGCGATCACGAATGTGGATTACACGGCCTCGCGGATGGTGCGACAACTGCAGAAGGAACTGGTTCACTGCGGCGTCGTGCTGGTGCTCGCACGCGTGCCTTTCTCTCTGAAGGCGGACTTAGACCGGCACCTCTTGACGGAGGTCATCGGCCCGGCCCGGTTTTCCGATCGCCTGCACGATGCGCTGGCGGCTTTCGCAGCACTCAAAGACCCGCGGGCACAAACGACTCCCGGGAGTCAATCCGTACCAGGCGAGTCCTTGCTCTGAGCACAGCCTGATTAGGTGCATAAATCGGGCCTGAGGTGACGCGCCACTCCGAAGCTTGGCATTGTTCTACTGCATCGCTTGATCCCACTCTTCCTCTCCGCGCTTCAGCAGCGCATCGCGATCTTCCAGTAGAACATATTTCTGTCGGATCACTTCATCCACCGCGTCGCCGTAGCGCTTAACATATTCCGCGCGATTGGGGTATCGCTCTGCAATGCTTCTGCGTGGATCGCGATTCTTCTTACGCTCTTCCGGTGTTTTTGCAAAGGGGATGCATGATACTTCGAAGGAAACGCGCTGATCGGGTGCACCGATCGAAGCGTCGCGCAGGTTCCATCCAGTATAGGTGGCGAGTGGCACCGCGAGTTCCGGCGAACGAACTCCGTCGTGTTCGTTTCCGTCCTCGTCCACCTGCGGAACGAGCACGGGAAAGGCCATCCCCACAATCGGCGGCTGGGTTGTGATCGCGTTCGGCCACCCCGGGCCAAGGTCCAGACGATAGGCGACGGATGCTTCGTGCGGCTTATCGACTCCCGGAATCTCCGGAAACGCATATTGTGCCAGTGGCACCAGCGTCCCATCCGCAATGCGTGGGTAACTGCTAGGGGGTGGTGGGGCATCGCTACGGATCCAGGCGTCCATGTTTGCAATCATGGCGCGCCAGAAATACCGAATGGCAAGCGGACTCTGGGGTTGCTGCCCAAACAGGTCGCCGTTGCCCTTGGCAGGCGGAAATGGTCCCGAAAAATGTTGAAGGCCGGTGAAGTGATAGATGCGCACTTGATCCGAGATGTGCATGTCTCGTTTGCCGTCCGCGGTGGTGTGGATGAGGGATGCCACTCGGCCCCAATACTCGTAGGAAGTGTTCGAGAAGAATATCTTCGGGACCGTGTGTTCGGCCCGAGCCCGGTCGAGCAATCCAGCACTTACGTGAGTGAACGGATCGGTTTCCGGTTCGTCGGTGAAGGGAAAAATATCGGTTGGAAAGAGTAACGACGAGGTCGGCTGCGCGTCGCGCGACGGCGGACAGAACCGATAATTGAAGTTTCCTCGCCCCGCCCCGGCGACGTGCGCCAGTACGCCGTCGAGCGCCATGCGCCCCTGCTCGTCAGTGTTGAAGCCCTGGTAAATGAAATCGCGCAGGTAGCGTCCATTCTGGGAGATTCCTTCGCCGATAACACGGACCGCTGTAACAATCGTCTCGTGACCATGTTTCGCATAAGATGCAAAGTCTCGAATGGCAGCAAAGCCAAGGCCCGCGACCACCGGATCCTTTACAACATACGCATATTCGTAAATCTTGCCCTGCTGAAAACCTCCTTGCAGGTGAATGTTTCGATCGCTAGGTTCGAGCTTGCCATCGACCAGGTGCGCGAACGACCACTGCGGGCGCGGAATAAGCGTGCGCGGCGCCATCGGTGAGTCACGAACGGTGAGCACATTGCGCGGATCGTCCGGGTTGGCCACCGGATACTCTGTGCCCCCGATGTTGCCGAGTATGAGATGTCCGAGCGGAAGATCTTCCATTCGTTTCGCAAGCATCACATCGCCCCGAAGCAGCCCTGTGATCGTCGCGCCCTTGTCCTTCGCCACGGGGGCGTACATACGCAATGCATCTTCGCCTGCTGCATCCCACTGCCACCCCAGTGCGGCAACCGTATACCCATTGCGCAGGAACCAGCCGTCGCCCGCGTCATTGATCAGGTCCCAACTGCCGCCGTCGACGAGTGAAAGGATGCGGGGGCGACCGCGGTTCGGCACCTCCAAGAGCAAGGTGCCGTTTCCATGCGCGGCATTTTTCGGACGGACTACCACAAAGTCGGACCAGAACTCCACTTCACCGTGTTTGAGATTGACGGCATTCTCAAGATCCACGATGCCGTGGTTATGTTTGTTCTGAACAGCCAGGGAGAAGTACACGCGCCCCGTAATGCGTTCATAGGTTCCGTCATTCCCAAACGATTGCCCGCCGAGGACATCCTTTCTCGACACTATTTCAACCCGAACAACACGAGCCTCGCCCAGAGACGCGAAGGCAACCAGGATCAAAAGAAGGGAAGCAGATCGTTGGAGGAATCGCATGCGCGGCAGTGTAGCATCAGGAAGGTGAAAGTGGCGCGAGGTTCGGAAGGTCAGTACGCTGCCCCGAGAGTGAGCACTTCAGAAACATTTAGATTTGTGCGGCGACATTTTGGGGCTGGGGGATCCGAGGTTCAAATCCTCATGATTCCGGAGACACAATGGATGTGTTTCCGGCTGTTCCTAGAGCGCCATCCAGTGCGAGAATTTCTTGTGAGATCCTCGGAATCAGCATCTGTGATCCTGCTCGGAACATTTGAAGCTAGAGCTATATGTCGCACCGCAGCCATTGGCGCCTTCCCATTGATTCCTTATAATTCAAGCTTCCTGGTGGATAAGCTCACTCGGGGAGGGCAAACCCTTCTTCCGTGGTGTCGGAGTCGTAAGCTGCCCCATTGTGCACAACAAACCAATGTCCTTGCCGCTGGCGAATTTCGACAAACGCTGTCTTTTGTCTTGACCGCTTCTGCCCAGGTTTCACACCATCCCTTGGAGATGTCTCCCAACCTCGCGCAGCCTGTACTCTCTAGGATATAGTTGTTCGCGTACTCGAAGGCCCGCAAAAATTTCCATTTTCTCACGTTTTCGCAAGGCCATCACACCTACTAAGTCTCAATTCCAATTCACAGATGACTCATAGCATCAAGCGTCTGGCACTCATAACTGACGACGAAAGCCACATCCCGGTGTCCTCCCAATGAGCAAGTTGGATGCCTAAATTTGGATGCCTAGATTTGGATTTGGATGTTGCAGTGGTCGCTGCAATGTGCTAAGTTGTTGGCGAACAAAAAGCGAATTATTACGGTGCGTTAATTGAGGTCGGCTGGAAAGAAAAAGCATGCCGCCCATAATGATGGATGTTTTTGGACACGGGACTTCGCTCAGGGCACTGAAACGCTCGTAGCACGTCATCTAAAGACTACCGAGGATGTGTTTGACCGCCGGTCTCCCCCGTACAGAATCGTTGACTGCGAGCGGTCCAGCGGTCCAATGGGCGGAGCGCATCATGCGTAGGACCGACGGAGCGTTCGCAAATTCCGCGGAGGATGAAAGACGATGGCTGCGAGCCTGGAAGACCCCGATCTCCGTTTAGCAGCAGGCACTGGTTAACGACGTCAGGACGGGCACGCTCGAAAGCGAAACCTATCCCGTCCGGCGGACCAGTCGATCCAAATTCCGCGAGGTCGCTTGCAAACGGAGATGTTGCGGTGTCTGGAGCAAAATCCGAAGACGACTTTGCGTTGGGCGCCACTGGCACGAGAAGGAAAGAAGGTCATGCAGTCGCCAAGTGACAAGCGATACATCGCCAATGTCGTAGATGGGAAGGTGCAATTCTATTGGACACCGGGTTCGCATGCTGGATGATGATTGAAGAGCGACGGAACAACCGCTGATCGAGATGGCCGGGATGGCACGATCGTGGTGGAAACAATTCCGCTTGAAGGGTGTTAAATGCTTGGCAGATCGTCTTCCGAGGTTTTGTGATGAAGGGCTCAGAGATGGAAGGTGTCCTTGGGCGGGGCCAGGTTCTCAATGCGGTTGCTTTACAAAATGCCGTCTTGTGCGCTGAGTGTGACATTGTCAGCGACAGTCCCCATGATATATGTCTGGTCTGCGGGAGCCGCTCGCTTTTTAATATAGCCAGAATGTTCGGCGGGAATCTTCCGAAGAATCGTACAACCCAGATCGAAGCCCAGATAAAGGAACCCCACATGACGGAACTGGGCCTGGCTTTTTCGAGAAAGCACAGGGTCCGAAGGAAAGCGTAGTCTGAACAATCCTGCACGCGGCGTGCTGCATAGAAATGGGTAACTTAGTCGAACACATGTTCGTTCTCATGTTGGAGAACCGAGCGTTTGATCACATGCTCGGTTTCTCGGGCATCACAGGCCACGATGCCGCGAAGGGTGGTTCAACACAGATCAATGGACTGACTGGAAGCGAGGTCAACTCTTTCAATGGCGGCGCGTACCAAGTAAGCAGAGGCGCTGATGAGGTGATGCCGGCTGACCCGGGACACGAGTTCAATAATGTCCTGGAACAGCTCTGCGGACCGAGAGCGACTTATCAAGCAAGTGGTGCGTATCCAGCCATCAACAACACCGGGTTCGTCGCCTCCTACGTGGGCAGTGGCGGCGCTGCGGATCCGGGTGAAGTTATGAAGTGTTTTGCACCCGAGCAGCTTCCATTCCTGGTCGCATTGGCCCAGGAATTTGCTCTCTGCGACAACTGGCATGCTTCCATGCCGGGTCCTACATGGCCGAACCGCATGTTTGTTCATGCGGCGTCTTCTGGTGGGCTCGACCATAGTCCGACTACGGAAGAAATCGTTGAATGGGAGACAATCGGTGGCTTTCAGTTCAAAGCGGGCAGCATTTTCGATGCATTGAAGAAGAAGGCAGTGTCGTATCGCCTGTATGCCGGCGACGATTTCCCGATGGTTGCCGCATTGAAGGGCATCAGCTTATTTGACATCCGGCACTACAGCAATTTTGCGAGCGAACTTGCCGAGTCGACTTATCCGTACAACTATGTGTTCATCGAGCCAAGCTACGATGTTCTGAACGACTATAAGAACAGCACTTCGCAGCACCCGCTTACCGACATCACATTGGGCGAGAGGCTGATCAAGGAAACTTACGAAACGATCCGTAATTCTCCGCATTGGAATAGTAGCGTTTTGATCATGACTTGGGATGAACACGGCGGGTTTTTCGATCACGCCATTCCGCCTGGTGCAGTGGCGCCTGGCGATACAGCGCCGCAGGACAAACACACTCAGTACGGCTTTACATTCCAACAGTATGGACCTCGTGTTGCAGCCGTTGTCATCTCGCCTCTGGTTGCGAAAAATACGATTGATCATCGGTTGTATGATCATGCTTCAATACCGGCTACGACTGAGGCTTTGTTTGCAGTTAATCCTCTGACGCAGCGCGATGCCAAAGCCAATCGGCTGGATGCGCTGCTTTCTTTGAATGCGCCGAGGCCCGACACTCCCACAACTCTGCCTTTCCCCGCAAACGCTCAGTTCGCGACGGCTGTAATGAAGATGAGTGTGCCGGACTTGAGTACGATGGTGGCCGTCAGACCAGATGCGACGGTCGACCAGGGCACACTGCCGGTGATTCTTCATTCAGCTCTGCGCCAGGATCTCGAAATGTCGCCAGAGCAACGGACGGCGATCCTACAGCGGGTGCGTTCAATCAAGACGCGTGAGCAGGCAAGGCAGTACTTGGCAGAGGTCCAAAAGAAGCTCCGTGATCACCGAGCTGCTACACACACGGCACCGGGTTCGATGTAAGATCGGTGCTTTTCGCGGATCCGTGGCCCGTGCGCGTCAACCGTCCTAGGGCGCTAACGGGTGACTGGCCTTGCCGTCGCGGACGCGATCCTGGCCGTTCCCAGGTATCTCGACAAAAAGAATCCTTATATGAGGATAATCATCTTATCTGTTGTCTGCCCGGGGCAACGAGCCCGCTACGGAGGTATTTTTATGGTTCGCAAACTGATTGCCACCGACAACGACAGTGCAACAACCATTCTTCGATTGGTCCTCGGAGCTGTCTTCTTCGCGCACGGCGCACAGAAGATGCTGGGGTGGTTCGGTGGATACGGCTTCACCGGCACGATGGGCTTCTTCACCGGCGTCATGCACATTCCGGCGCCCTTCGCCTTTTTGGCGATTGCTGCTGAATTCTTCGGTGGATTGGGTCTTATCTTTGGACTGCTCACTCGCGTTGCAGCCTTTGGAATCTTTTCCAACATGGTCGTGGCCGTCGTGATGGTTCATCATCAATTCGGCTTGTTCATGAACTGGACGGGAGCACAGAAGGGAGAAGGTTACGAGTTCCACCTACTCGCGCTAGCGATCACGGCGTTTCTGATGATTCGTGGCGCAGGAGCAGCTTCGGTCGATCGCCTGTTGTCTTCCTCCCTCGCGAACGGCAGGAGCCAGGCCTCTCCCCAAGCTGCCCGATGAGAAAGATCGTGAAAAAGGGCGATCACATTAGCGCACCTCGGCTCTGGCTGGTGATTATGAGGAGCCATCGCGCGCTAACCCTTCTGGCCGCGGAGAGCGTCGTCAAGGTGGGACTGTGCCTGACGGATTTCGCAGCGCTGGAAGCCCTGTTGCACAAGGGCCCGCTCACGATCTCGGAGATACAGGACAAAGTGCTCCTGGCCAGCGGCTCGATGACCGCGGCAGTAGACCGTCTCGAGAAACTCGGGCTGGTTGTTCGCAGGGCGAGCCCAAGGGATCGACGAGCGCGGGTCTTGGAACTCACAGCGGAAGGTAAGCGATTGGCGGCCTCGTGCTTCGAGCAGCATGCCAACGACCTCGAGGCACTCATGTCAGCTCTGTCCGAGAAGGAGAAGGAACAAACCTACCGATCGCTCAAGAAACTCGGGTTGCTCGCAGCGGAAAAACTGGGCGAACAAGAAGCAAAGTTAAGAAGGAATAAGTAACAAGGTACAAAATGATCAGGGAGCTGGGCAGAGCTAAAGTGGAAATTGGTATCGATAGCTTCGCGGCGGCATACAACGACGCAAGCCTTGCAGTGAGCGCGTCGGACCGTCTGCGCAACTTGGTCGAACAGATCGAGCATGCTGACCAGGTTGGTTTGGATGTGTTTGGAATCGGCGAACATCACCGTCAGGAGTACCTCGATTCCGCGCCTGCGGTTATTCTCGGAGCGGCAGCGGCACGAACGCACCGCATCCGTCTCACGAGTGCTGTCACGGTTCTCAGTTCAGCCGACCCGGTACGCGTGTTTCAGAACTTCGCCACCCTTGATCTTCTTTCGCAGGGCCGGGCCGAGATGGTTGTAGGCCGCGGTTCGTTCGTTGAGTCTTTTCCGTTATTCGGCCTGAAACTGGAGGACTACGACTCGCTTTTTGCAGAGAAGCTCGATCTGCTGCTGAAGATCCGCGAGAACGAGCACGTCCACTGGTCCGGCAAACATCGGGCTGCCCTGACAGGCCAGGGCGATCTGGTTGGGAGTTGGCGGCACTCCAAAATCGTTCGCTCGCGCCGGCGCGTTTGGTCTTCCTTGAATGGTCGCAATCATCGGTGGTGAACCGCAGCGCTTCCGGCCGCTCATCGATCTCTACCGGGAAACCGGCAAGCGCTTCGGATACTCGCCCGATCTGCCCATCGTCAGCGTGGACAGCAAAAAACCCGAACTCGTCGGTAATTTCAAAAATCCTGGACGTCGTTGGGAATCTGCCCCACGTCGCGTCTATCATCACGACTTCCGACCGATTCCATCGGGGTCGCCATTCCCTATGGAATTTACGACGTTCTGGAAAATTGCGGTGCTCTGGTGGTCGGCGTTTCCCACGATACCTCCGCCTTTGCCGCTCATGCCATCGCTCATTTATTTGTAATGAAGGGAACATGCTTTCCCGCCCGGAAGGGCTTGTGTTCGCGGAGCATACTCACCAACCCGGCGACATTCAAGCCGTGCGGCTGCCCACGCTGCCCACATCCCTGTTTTCTTGAGCAAGCGGACCGATTCTGCTCGTTCGCTAGATCTTCAGGGCGGAGATGTCCATCCGTTCCACCTACTGGCGCACAGATCGATGACCGTGGCATCCCTACTGAGCAGTTTGTTCTTGAAGCGAAACTTCCGGGCGGGATCCCCCCGGCTCAAGATCACTGCCTGACACTTCCTCAGCAGTTGATGGAACACCGCTTCGTACAACTGCCAAGGCCGATGTTCATTGGCATACGCCAAATTAAGGCAGGCAACCACGGTGGGGGAGTCCTTAGATCAGCGGTACAGCAGAGAGTTGCGGTGACTTTTTAGCTTCGCAGGCACCTTTAATCGCTTCCGCTATCAACTGCGCAATTCGGGGACACTTTCGGGGACGTGCGATGACAAGACGCCAAAATATTTGAGATGTGATGTGCGTCACAGCGGTAGTGCTCAGCTTCTGAGATAGTGCTGCTAATCAGGGAACCGAGGACGGCTCGATGGAACCGATGCAGCCGCGAGAGTCGTGGACACAACCGTGCGGGGGTTTGGTCGAAGAGACAGTCTCCTTTTAGAACAAGCCGTCGAAAAGGTTGTGCTCTTTGCCCAGAAGATCGGCGTAACCCCCACGGAGATCATCTCGCTCCTCGACTCCGGGATCAGCATCACTGAATTGCTGGCATACTTAGGATCGAAGCGCTCGGGAATCGCATAAATGACCCCGCTGCCTCCGTTCGTCGTCCACGAACTGATCGGACACGGGCTGGCTGCCTCCTGACTTGGGTGAAGGCAGTTTTGGTCAGTAGTTACGGCAAGATGAACGTCGCCAAAGTCTGATTGTAAGTATGCGTTTTACTGGAGGTGCGAACACGGCTCATCTTCTCGGCAAGCTTTTGATGCACGACGAGGGCCGAGACCATTTCAATTCAATGACCTCCTCCGAAGCAAGGGCTTGGACTGTTACGACATCCTGCTGACC
>JBEKUD010000158.1:0-11510 GCA_049515395.1 Candidatus Sulfotelmatobacter sp.
GAAGTTCGGCGCACCTTTGCCGATTTGGATCGGATTGAGGGAGAACTGAAAAAAGCTTCGAAAGCCATCACCTCGGTGTCCAGCTTGGTCACGAAGTACAGAGACCGATTGCAGGCGCTTTGCGAAAGACCTCAATTCGAGAAGTTATCTCATGGATCGCCAGAGGAAAAAGTCTTCCGGTCGCGATAGCGCTACCTGCTCGAAGGTTCATGACCTAGAAATCTTTCCCTTCCAGTCCCAATATCCCTAAAAACTGAGCATTAGTTACTGCAGGCAGAGGAGACCGACTTCAGCCTCTTCAGATTTCTTACCCTTCGTCCCAAAGGCAGGTGTCACTGATGACGAGGAACACGGTGAAGCCCCCGGCTGGTGAACGTCGGGTCGCTCTGGCAGAACGGCGGCGTGTGGCTGAGATGTGCCCAGAAGAGATGCAGCGAGAACTGCTGACGTCCGAAGTGACAGGATTGCCGAATCGTCGTGCTTTTAACGAGGCAGGGGCAGCGGGTGTGGTAGCGATGTCTGACGTGGACGGGCTCAAAGCACTGAACGAATATAGCTATGAAGTGGGAAACGCCGTTCTCAAGGCGAAGGCCGACGCTCTGCGCGAGGTGGGTCTGGACGCGTACCACGACAAGGGCGATGAATTCCTGTGCCGTGGTCACAGTATCAAAGCTCTAGTGGCTAAGCTCGAACGTGCCAGAGTTATTCTTCGGGATCGCACAATATTCGCGGAAAGGGCTGATGGAGGTGGTTTAAGCATCACAGGAGCAGATTTCAGCTATGGCGTGGGCAAGAACATCCACGAAGCCGAATTTCGTCTCCAGCGCCACAAAGCCGAGCGCAGAAAAAGGGGAGAGATAGCCCGTGGGGAACTGCGGGGAATCACGATAAGAGAGTCCAATCGAAAGAATCATCGTCAGGCACCGTCGAGCGAGCGCCCGAAGACCGTCAGGCACCCGCCAGACAACATACGGCTTCGCCCGTATTACCTCGGTAATCCTTCCACGCACAAAACTCAGCAAATCAAGCCGCGCCGGGAGCAATAGTCATTAGAAGTTCATTAGAAGCGGAGAAGACGAAATGACACACTTGCTCTCCCTCATCGACACGCACCCGCAACTTGGAAGACCTAACCCACCTCTAATCGTTCAGACGCCTGAAACCCATTCGACGCCCAGTAAAAGGAAAAATGCGTCTCCTAACACTGCGCTAGTGGTGGAGAACGACGAATCACTGGTGAAATTCTTTAAGAGGTGCTTGGAGCATGAGGATTACGAGGCAACTTTCGCTGCGAATAGTGAGGATGGACTCCGTTTGTATCGCGATTGTGCAGCGTTCAATGTTGTCCTTATCAGCTATTCTGTGCCACGAGAGAACGGCTTCGGGATCGACTGTTTGGGCCCCCAAAGACATGGGACCGAACTTGCCATGTCCATCCGAGAGATTAATCGCTCGCAACCGATGATCATTGTGGCGTTGGACTACCGGAGTGCGAGCGAAGTGCCTCGTCCCTCGGAGTTGATGGATATTCCCCTGCTAACCGATATCAGCAATTTTCAGTTGCGTCATTTGCTGGCGAAAATCGAAATTGATCGAGCGATGGGAGCCCTAACCGATTCACAGTTGGTGCGACTGAAGAGATTTGCCGACTATCGGGTTCGCGGTCTCGGGCGTGCTGCACGGGGTAGAACCGGACAGGACCTCCTTAGTGAAGCCTGCCTTCGGACATTGATAGGTGCGGGGTCCACACGAGAGGGCAGACACTGGAATAAGTATGTCGATTTTGTGTGGCACCTTACCGGGGCAATGAGAAGTATTTCCAATGGCTGGAAGCGGCAGTTTGAAGCGGCAGTTCGAAGAAAAGAGCCGGAAGCCTATTTGATACCCACATTCCCGATACAGGATGCCGTGGGGCGAGAATATTCGCCGCTCAGCAATGTCGCTTCAGGAGACGCCGGACCCGAGCAGTGTCTGATCGAAAAAGACGAAGAAGACCGAGTGCTGGCGATGTCCAAAGACGACGCAGAAGCGACCCAAGTCCTCCAAGGCCTACTGGACGGTCTGAAGAAGGACGGAATTATGTCGAAATATGGTTTGGACGAAAACCAATACGCGGCTGTGGTGAAACGAATACTCAAGCTTGTAGGTGCGAACGGTGGGAGGAAAAGGTGAGAAACATGGCTGATAAGAAAAACAATGAGGAGCGTCTGGAAAGGCTCATGAACCGTTTGGCTGAATCTGTCCTTGAGCTATCGGATGAAACCGTTCTTGCCGAAGTCAATGAATCTGGCACCGATCCGGCACAAGAAGCCGAGACTACGCGCTTAGTCCTCCGACAGGCGTCGAAGAATTTTGACAGTTTGGAGAAACGCCTTTGCAATCTCGGACACGCAATCGATTCAAATGACTGGCACTATGTCGATGGGACTTATGACAATTATTGTCTAAGTTGCGGTGCGTGGGTGAGTTTCGAAACGGCGACTGGAGAAATCCAAGGGGAGGCTTTTGACAGGTCGTGCCTTGGAAACGCCTATCTGATCAAGAGACAAGAGGCATCTCGCTGACTATGACCGACCCCGGCGAGTCGCTTTGAATTGTTTCAGTTACCGTTTAGATTCGGTGTGTGAAGATGGCACTCTACCGCTGAGTTAAGCGCCGCACTGTAGTGCGGTAAGTTCGTCATTATTACACAATTGCGGTGTACGCTTCGGCACTGCTCGATGCGTGGGAGCTGAATTTACTGGCTCTTGGCTCTCGCCGCCTCAAACTCATCCCCCTTTTGCCAGCCCACGAGGTGAGAAATATTTGCGGCCTCCCAGCCCAGCGCGAATCCGAATCTTGCCATAGCCGAATCCCCGGTGAAATCCATCTCGGGATGGTATTCGTCGCTCGGCTGGTGATAATGCTTTTCCGTGTATTCCTTGTCCTGCGCCACGCCCCAGGCCTCGTCATGGCCTTTGAACTTCATCCCTTCGTTGACCGAGAACGATGGAATGCCCACTCGCGCCAGGCTGAAGTGATCGGAGCGGTAGAAGTGTCCCGCCTCGGGTCGCGCATCGGGCCGGATCGTCAGCCGGAACTCTTTCGCGGTCGCTTGCACCCACGGATAGAAAGTTGTACGCTCGGCCCCCGACACCTCGACTTCTTCCGGCGCTCCGTGCGGTTGCACGTCGTCGTAGTTCAAATCCAGCGCAATTTTCCCAGCCGAAATCGGCGGATGCTTGCCGAGATACTCTGATCCCAACAACCCCTGCTCTTCCGCTGTGACTGACGCGAAAATTACGGAGCGCCCCGGACGATCTCTTGCCACGCTGTAGGCTCGCGCCAGTTCCAACAGAATGCCGCATCCTGTGGCATTGTCGGCGGCGCCGTTGTAAATATTATCGCCTGGAATGCCCGGACGAATGCCGAGGTGATCGTAGTGCGCGGTGTACATCACAGCCTGATCTTTCAGACTACGGCTTGATCCCGGCAGCATCGCCAGCACATTGTTGGATTCGAAATTTCTTACTTTGCTCACCATGTGCGCCCTCAGCTTTGCGCCAAGGTCTACCGGATGGAAGTCGCGCGAGCGCGCATCCGCCATCATTTTGTCGAGATCGATGCCTGAACCCGCCACCAGCTTATTCGCCACGTCCAGCTGCACCCAGGATGCAACCTTCAGCGCCTGCCCCTCCAGCTTCAAATATGACTTCTCTCCCGAATTCGAGTTTCGGACAACTTCCCAGGGATAACTCGCCATGTCTTCTTGGTGAATCAGAATCACGCCCACTGCGCCTTTGCGCGCCGCTTCTTCATATTTGTAAGTCCAACGGCCGTAGTAGGTCAGGGCCTTGCCTTTAAAAAATGTGGGGTCGTCCGAGGGCGGTTCGTTCACCAGCATCAGCAGCACTTTCCCGCGTACGTCCACGCCCTTGTAGTCGTCCCAGTTATATTCGGGGGCTTCAATGCCGTATCCGACGTAAACTATTTCGGCGTCCACATCAGACTGTGGCTGCTGCGTTTGATCATAGGCAACATACTCATCAAGCGGTTTCAAATCCATGGGCGCGCCTTGCTTCGGCAGCAGCACAAAGTGGGTCTCCGGCAGCATCGTAATCCCCACCAGCGGTACCTTTTGCAGGTACGATCCATTATCCCCGGCGGGCTTCAACCCATACTCCGCAAACTGCGTTGCGATGTATTCGGCCGCGATATCCCCGCCCCGCTGGCCAGTGCCGCGGCCTTCCAGCAGATCGTGCGAGAGAAAGCGAACGTGCCAGCGAATATGTTCGGGATCAATGCTCTCCATGGCGGCGAAGGCATCGGAGGGCAAGTGTACCGATACTGCATCGCGCGACGGCGCGGGAGCACCAGGCGCGCCTCCTTCACCCCAAACCACTAAACTCAGACCGGCCACCATAATCACCAGGACACGTATCCTTACGATTGCTTTCATAGATCAGTCTTCCCCCCAAAGCCGTGTATCGAAGCAGGAACATCTGCTGCCAGGAGTGCTTTTTTTGTACTGAGTAAAGTGTAACGGACCAAGCGACGCCGGTTTGTATGAGTAGCAGGTCCCACAACACCGTGGGCCATCCCACGACTGGACTTTCAGCCCGACGAGGAACTGTACCTGCGGACATCCCTGACGACGGTGTTTTATTTCGAAGCCCGCGACCGCGGGATCAGTTCTTTGAGCTTCAACCGGCGCGAAAGTCTCGCACATCTTCCCTCGGCTTGAAAAGCACTGCTGGCATCGTTTTTGTCGATTCGGCTATTTTCCGGCTGGCCTCTTCAAAGTCGGCCTTGACCCATCCAACGCTGGCGAGTTCGATGTCGCCATCCTGGGCGATCCAGAAGATGGTAGGAACGTTGGTCAAACCATAGGCGTTCGATACTGGATAATTTCTCCTGTCATCCATCAGCACCGGAAACGTCACGCCAAATTCTTTTGTGAAGTCGGCAGTATCCCTCGGATCGTTCTGCGATACGCCAATAATTCTCACATCCTTGTGCCCATATGCCCCCTCCAGTCGTTCAAGGAACGGAAACGCGTACTGACAAGTCGGGCACGAAACTTTGAAAAACGCCAGCACTACTGGACCTCGCGCGAGCTCGTCACGCAGCAGGAAGCGCCTGCCATCGAGCGCCTTCAGTTCAAATTCGGGCGCCTTCGTGCCCACGGTTAATGCTGCCATCGGGGATCCTCCGGGTCGATGTCCAAGACAAATTGCAGCCCGCGCATATCCTCGCGCTGAATCTCTTTAATTTTATTCTAGATGATGTGGTAAGCGGGTGATTGCTGGCCCCTCGGCAAGGGCCAGCATGAATGACCATCAAAGGATCATCGCTTTTCGCAGGATCTTCCGCGCTAAGCCTGTGAGCGCAACCTGCCGGAGCCGCCGCAGTGAAATCCAACTCCCACCTAGATCCGAGGTCGCGCGGCCGCCCCACACGCGCACCGTATAATCCGTAACCGTGATCGAATGCCGCAGGGTGAATAGAGGGTCGGAGTTGCAGCTCCTATTTTCAAGTTCCGGCAATTCCCACATTCCTGCCATCAACGAAGCGTTTCGCGCTCGCTGTACCAGCAATATTTTTCTACCACGTAGATGCAGCGCGTAATGAATGGTGCGTTTCGTTTGAGCCATTATCTTGGATGTCGCCGCCAGTTCTCCGCGCGTGGAGCACATTTTAATCACGGGACACATCAAACAGCGCGGTGCCCGTGGCGTGCACACCACCGCGCCTAATTCCATCATCGCCTGATTGAAATCGCCGGGCCGCTTCTTATCCAGAAGGTCATTTGCCACAGCCCACAATTTTTCCCCGGCCAGCCGCTTTCCGGATACCCGCTGCAGCACACGTTCGACGTTGCCATCGACGACGGCCACCGGCTCGCCGAACGAAATGCTGGCAATCGCCGCCGCCGTGTATCTCCCAACTCCGGGTAAAGCCAGTAATGCTGCGGCGGTCGCCGGGAAAACTCCGCCCTGCTCGCGCACGATCACTTTGGCCGCGGCGTGCATCATGCGCGCGCGCCGGTAATACCCCAGGCCGCTCCATGCCGCCAGCACGCTCGCTTCACGCGTCGCCGCCAACTTCCTTACCGTGGGAAAACGCCGCAAGAATTCGTGATAGTGTTCGATAACGGCCGCCACCCGCGTTTGTTGCAGCATGATCTCGGAGAGCCACACGCGATAGGGATCATGGTCCGCTCGCCATGGCAGATCGCGCCGGTGCCGGTCATACCATGCCAGCAAGCCTAGGCGAAGGTCCCTCCGAACGCCGCGCAATCCACCTTTGACCGGCAGGCTCAAACTCATGGCTTTTGCTTTCACAAACTTCGGCGCAGGTCGCGATTTCAAGGTCAACAGATTTTCCAGTTGACCACTGGTACGCCCGTCATTGACCTCGCCCTTCAAGCACGAAATAATAGCAAAGCTTGGCAGCCGCGACTCTTGGTGAATTTTCTCAGGCCCAGCAGGATCGAGGAACAGCATGAACGACTTCAACCGCAAGGTGGAAGACGCATCGGCGCGCGTCAGCAAAACGGTGGCCGAGGCCGCCGAAAGGATCGAGAAAGAGATCCCGGAATTCATCAAGTACCTGAACGACGAGGTTGTGCCTGCGGTGCGTCAGCATTCGACGAAGGCTTTACGCACAGCATCGGAAAAGCTTTCCGAATTCGCCGACTACATGGAGAAGCACCCGCATCCTCCGAAATAAGCTCTTTTAGCGCACTCGAGCTCCCACCCATGCAAAAAGCGCTTCGGGAGTTCGTCCAGCGCGCAGCGCTTCTGATTTTGCTCTTCACGGCCGCGGTGCTTGCCGGCTGCGGCCATTCGAAACAGGCGCACACAAATGTGCCGCCACCGCCATTGCCGGGGCCCTCTTCAACGGAATCGTCTGCCGGAGGCACGAATGGTCGTCTTCCCGGCGCGATGAACCATGAGGCGGATCTGGCCGAGCCCACCGTGCCCGCCGGCGCGCCTCCGATCTCGACAGAAATCGGCCAGGCAAGTTGGTATGGACCGCCGTATCACAATCGGGTGGGGTCGAACGGCGAAGTTTACAACATGCATGCGATGACGGCGGCGCATCGCACGCTGCCGCTAGGCTCGATTGTGCGCGTGACCAATCTTAGAACCAAGCACGTGGCGCTAGTGCGCATTACCGATCGGGGCCCGTTCGTCCCGGGGCGCATTCTTGATCTATCGCTGGCTGCCGCTCACAAGCTTGACGTGTACCAGCCGGGCGTGGCGGAGGTGAAAGTGGAAGTGATGCAGACTCCTGCGCCACTCGATACCGGCGGCAAGTGGGCGGTGCAGATTGGCAGTTTTGCGCACGAGCGAGAAGCCGACAAACTCGCTGACCATCTCACACGCCGCTACCGCACGGCGAAGGTGCAGCATTTCGGCAGCCCCATTGGAGCTTGGTGGGTGCGGGTACGCGTGCTCGATGACGATCGCAAGCGCGCTCAGCAAGTTGCCGCCGAAACCGACACGCCCGAGGGGGCAGTCTTTCTGGTAAGGCTTGATTAGTCCGGCTGGACGTACGATGAGCGAGGGGCTGATCGTAGTTGTACGGAGGCGCGTTTGAAGTCTGTTGACATCCTGCCCGAGGCTGCGCGTCGGCGGGGCATAGGTTTGATCGCAGGCACAGCCGCCCTCTATCTTCTCCTGCGGGTAGTGGGATTTCACAAACTGTTCGAGAATGATGCCGAAGGAATCGGGGCTCTCCTGCAGGTCATCGGCACGCTTTACAGCGTCGTCTATGCATTCGCTATCTACGTGATCTGGGGCCAGTTCACATCGGTGGAAAACGAGATTCAGAAGGAGTCAGGAGCCTTGAAGGATTTGCTCGTCTTCAGTCAGAGGTTAAGGGAGACAGCGCGCGAACCCTTTGTGCGCGCGGTGAAGATCTACGCCAGGGCCGTGGTGGAATCGGAATGGAGTGCACTGGCCGCGAGCGAGCACAGTGACAAGACTGACAAATTGTTTACCTTGGTTATCGGCGGCATCACGGATTTGAAGCTGGAGGACGATACCGAGCGCATCATGTTCCATCGCTTACTCGCGATTGCGAATCAGGCAAGTTCGCACCGCGATGAGCGGCTTGCGCTCAGCGCAAAGAGAATGCCGCGGACTCTTCTGGTGTTTGTCACGCTTACCGCGTTCATGATTCTTTTCTTGCTTTTCTTTTTTCCGTTCCACAACGCTGCGTTTGGGGTCGTCGCCGTGGCGGTGACGACCATGCTCCTGTTCTTCGCCCACTTTGTGTTGACCGATCTGGATAATCCCTTCGAAGGCACATGGAACGTGAATTCCGATCCATTCGGCGAATTGATCACAAAGTTTCGCTGACCATTTCCCGCTGACAAGTGCTCGACTCCGGTGTTATCTTTCCGCCATGGTGACCGAATGACGAGCGACCCCACGAGCAACTGCCTTTTCTGCCGCATTCTCCGCGGCGAAATCCCCGCTAAGAAAGTTTATGAGGACGAGTTCGTATTTGCGTTTGAAGACATCAACCCACAGTCGCCCACACACGTGCTGGTCATCCCTAAGAAACATTTTGCAGGATTGAAGGAAGCGCAGGCGGACCATGCGGAGTTAATCGGGCGCTGTCACCTGGCTGCGGCAGAGATCGCACGCCAACGCAACATTGACCAGGGATACCGCACTGTGTTGAACGTTGGACCCGGCGCCGGGCAGTCGGTGTTCCATCTGCATGTGCATCTGCTGGGAGGACGTACGTTGAGCTGGCCGCCGGGATAGGGCACTTCTCCGCTTCCCAAGCCCTCGCTGCAAATTGATGCGGCAGCGGGCCGCAATTCATGTGGTTTTCGAGGGCCTACTGTACCGTCGGATTCTCGTCCTCAGGCGCACCGTGTCGGCGCAGCAACTGCGGCAGGTTCTGCGAGAAGGCGGATCGGGGCAGAACCATATCGCACCCCACTTCGTGCGCCTTCTGTTTCAGGTCACCCTGCACGTGAGAAAGAAATCCGATAATGGAAGTTCCCTTCTTCAGCTTCGACTTGAGCTTGGGGATAAGCGTCAGTGGTTTTGCGTTGGCATTGTTGAGATCGAAAATGATCAACGAGGGCTTCTCTTCGCCATTCTGCTGCATGCGTTCCGCCAGATCCTTGTCGTTCTTCGCGAATTCAACTTTGACGTTCAGTTTGCGGGCCGTCTCCTGAATCTTGGCCGCAAAGAACAAATCGTCGACGAAGGCAAAAATGCGGGAATTGGAATCCTCGCGCACCGGTAGCGGCTCTGGATCGGCGGGTGCAAAGGGCGCGGCGAAACCAGGCCGCGGCCGACGCGCTCCCTGCCCATTGTTGCCGTTCCCGGCCAACGCGGCACGATAGCTGTGATCCATGGGTGCGGTGTAGATGCCGTCCTGGTTGTGGCGCGATTGGCTGTGGCCTGCGGGGCGAGGCCCGCGTGCATTGTTGGGACGTCGTCCGCGACGCCGTCGGCTTCTGCCTCCGCCACCGGAGGGTCTTCCTGGTCCTGCGTTCATAGTCCTCTCAAAACTGCTTTGCCGGCCTTCGAACCGGTGCAGTGCTGCACTGCTCAATTTATCTAAGATTTTCCCAATTTCAGGTTCTGCGACTCAGGCTTCCCCATTGGTTGCGGCAGGCTCCGGCAATGTTGGCACGCCATGAACTTTTCTGCCAGGGCCCACTGCCTCGGCGCCACGCCCTTCATTCATCACATTCCACGCGGAACGGCGGGGGGGACATCATCGTCGAACGCAATCGTGGTCAACCACTCTTTGATGAAACAAAATCGTATTGGCTAAAAAAATTATAAAGTATCGATTATCCGTTGTCGGATCCGTCGCGCCGCCGGGAACAGCCTGGGACGCGGAAGGCCTACGCGGGAACGAGGCCAATAAGAACAAGCTAATGGTACTCGTCTCCCTGCAACCGCGCAAGTGGCAAACAAGACCAGTTTTACACAAGAGGACGTGACCGCTGGCGGCCGCTGCCGCCTTCGGATTTGGACCGCCCACAGCCGGAGGATTGCTCGAGAGGAATTGCTCAGGTTCCGTTTCGAAAGCCCCAAGGCCGCCTTCTCACGCACCGCTGGAGACTCCGCGGGCCCACGGTTGAGGCTGCCAATAGGAGGCCGCGGGAGGTGCCGGCATCCATAGGAAGACCCTCGCAGGTGGCGCGAGCCGCTCCCATTCCCCCCCGCTCTCGTGGGCCCGCATGAGCTGGTAAATGGGGCGCAGCAAACTGGGATCCCCGCGGAGCACGGCCTTGGTTTCAGAATCCAGCGGGATCTTCTTCCAAATCTCCGACATCGGCACTTCGAGCATGAGATCGAGCATGGAGAGCGGTCCCAGCAAAAACAGATCGGACTCGCCATCAGCCGTCAGTGGAGTCAGCAGTTCTCCGACGGGCGCGAACCAGCGCGCAGTGCACCAGATCGCTGGCTTTGTCCTGGCCGGCGCCCACCGGTTGCACCCAGCGTCGCACCTCGCGGTCACTCACAAGGGCGAGCGCATGGCGCACCGAATGGATTTCATTCTTAAATCCGAGTCTCGCCCAGTTCATGTGACGCAGCAGCCGATAGCCGATGGAAGCTTCCGTCTTGATCAGCTTGTCGAGCTCGGGCAGGTCCAGATCGGCCTGTGGTACGGCCAGCAGCATTCTCGTGTCGTTGATCCCGTTGGCCGGCACGTCGTGCGTGGTCATCATTTCCGGGTGGAGCAGGAAGCAGCCTTGGAAGTGGACGAAACCTTGATCGCGAGGTGCCACAAACTCAGCGTGGTTCTCCACTTTTTCCGCCAGCACGCGGCAGCGCCAGGGGCCATGCTTCTTTACCAACGCCCCGCGCTGCTCCAGCGTGGACAACTTGAGGTCCACCTTGAGGATGTCCGCAATCTCCGCCAGCGGTTCCCGTGGATCGTCGCTGACGAAATCATCAAGCGCGATCAGATATCCCGCTTCTTTCAGTCGCTGGCAGGCGTTCATCACCTCAGCATCGACAGGGACGGTCTCAACAATCTCCACCACAGTGGAATGCGAGGGCAGCAACGTGACCAGGCCCCCGATCAAGGTGTCTCGAGTGAAGTTTCAAAACGCGCGTCGCCCGTCGCAGAGAACGTCGAGACCTACCAGCAGGAGCTGTCGAGGGTAGAGCGAGACGCAATATCGGGATCGACGTCGTAAAAAGCATTCTCCATGTCGTCGCGGAAGAGAAGCTCGTAGCCAAACACCTTTTCGTCGCGGTCAAAAATGGGCTGTCGAACCATATAGCGCAACTTGATACCAGTAGGATCCTGGGGCAGACGACGCAGCGGCACTGGAGTTCGACACATTATTTATCGGCCGGAAAACAGGGGAACTCCAGCCGGAATGAAATCGGGCGCGAGAAGAATGTAATGACAGAGGGGACATGACGGCGAAAGATGAAACCAAAAAGGCGCTACTGCATTCGAAGCGCCCTTCCTGGCGGTTTACTGAACGGTGAGGTTGATCGTAAGCGCCGTGGACGTCACTGCATTTGGTC
>JBEKUD010000159.1:0-11171 GCA_049515395.1 Candidatus Sulfotelmatobacter sp.
CGTGGCCAGCGGAATGGCGGGTGTGCGCGTGAGCCAGATGAGCGGGACGGTACCAGGGACGCTATACCCCGGCGCGCACATGGTTATGCCGCTGGTGGAGGATGTGGCGTTGTTCGATACGCGGGATCAAGTGTTGACCACTGGCGTTTCAGAAGATGGAACGGCCGCAGCGACGAACGTTTCCGCGAAGACCCAACTTCTCGATGTACAGGCGAAGGAAGGACTGACGCTGGGCCTGGCGATCACGGTGCGCTACAGGCTGGATCCGAAGAAGCTGGATTACATTCAGGGAAATTTGCCGCGTCCGGTAGAGAAGGAAATTGTTCCTCCGACGGTGGCGAGTGTATGGCGGGAAATTGTGCCCAACTATACGGTACGGGATGTGTTCTCCGCAAAGCGCGAGGAAGTTCGTCAGCGGGCGGCGGGGATCATTACGCAGAAGCTGGCGGCCGATGGAATCGTAGTGAAAGAGGTGATGCTGCGCGACATTCAATTGCCGCCGGAATACGCGAAGGGACTGGAGGAGCTGTTGTTGAAAGAACAGGAAAACGACCGCATGGGCGTGGAGACGGAGCTGAAGAGCAAGGAAGTGCGGATTGCCGAACTGGAAGCTGAGGCCACGAAGGTGCGGCAGATCAAGCAGGCGGAAGGCCAGGCGCAGGTCCACGTGCTGCAGGCGAAGGGGGAATCCGATGCGATGCAGTACACACTACCGCTGAAGGAAAAGCAAATCCAGCAGAGTCGACTGGAAGCGCAGGCGCGTAAGGAGGCGACCATCCAGAATGCGGAAGCCGAGGCACAGGCGAAAATGATCGACAGCAAAGCCGAGGGGGAACGACGGAAATTGCTGGCAGACGCGGAGGCGGATCGCATTCGAGTTACGGCGGTGGCGGATGCGGAACGGATGAAGAGCGAGGCTGGGATTTTGAAGGACAATCCGCTGTTGATTAATAAAATTGTGGCCGAGCGGCTCTCCGACAAACTGCAGATCATGATGGTACCTGCCGATGGAAAATTCTTTTTCGCGAACGACGTCCTGCGCAGCATGAGTGTGGCGAACCAGAGCGGACAGGCGGAACAGCAAAGATAGTGGCCAAGGGTCAGTGATCAGTGGTCAGGACGGGATCAGTATCTTTCTGGCCACTGCCCACTGACGCTTCTGCATGACACTTTTACAAGAACAGGGCAACGCTATGCGCCTTACGATGCGTAATTCGCTGAGGCACTTGAAGGAGATTCTAATTGTCGTCTTCTTGTCCTGTTCGGTTGCGGGCGCGAGCGACTGGAGTGAACCCGCGCAGCAACTGGCGAGGAAGATTGTGGCGGTCACGGGGCCGTGCGCAATCGCGGTGACCACGGAAAATCGGTCCTCTCTCGCGAAGAAAGACTTTGACGCGATGAGCGGCACTCTGCGCGTGGATTTGGAGGCGCTAGGGGCGCGTGCGGCAAAACCGGAACAGGCGGCAGCGGCGGCGGCGGTGTGGCTTTCGGAGAATCGTCAGTTCTATGTGTGGCTGGCGAAGATTCAACAGGGAGCGGGCGAATCAGCGGTGGTAATGGTAACGGCGCCGCGGGGAGACGATGCTGGATTGGCTCACGAACCCATGCCGATGAGCTTGCATAAGATTCCGTTGTGGACGCAAGAGGATCGCATTCTGGATGTTGCGGTTCTGGAGGAAGACACCGCGGCCAAAACCATCGCCGTACTGGACGGCAAGAAAGTTTCGATCTACCGGCTGAAGAGTGGGAAGTGGCAACAAGCGGAGAGTCTCGATATTGCTCATGCGGGTCCGTGGCCGAGAGATTTGCGTGGGCGCTTAACGGCACCCGCAGCGACGGATCATTTGCTGGAGGTTTATCTTCCCGGTGTGTTCTGCAAGAGCACAGCCACTTTGCCACTTGCCCTCAATTGCCGCGAGAGTGATGATCCGTGGCCGTTGATAGCAACGGCAGCCATCAGTTTTCCGACGCCTGTTGGAGCGGCTTCAGCGCAGCCCTTGGGAGCATTTTATTCGACCACGCGGAACTTTTTTGTCGGAGCTTTGGCGCCGGGCATTGGAAAAATCACGAACGTTGGGAAATTTTATTCGGCGGCTTCGCTTCCGCGCGATAAGTATTTCTTGTGGCTTTTTGCGGAAATGGACGGCCAGATTCATTTCGTGGATGGAGTAGCGGATCAGGCAATGAAGGCTGATTGGGGCAGTGACATCGTTAGCGTTAAGACACCTTGCGAATCGGGCTGGCAGGTGCTGGCGACCGGTACCGCGGAGAATGGCATGGACACGATCCGGGCCTATGAGATCGCGGATCGCGATCCGGTGCCGGTGAGTGCGGCGCTGGATTTCTCCGGTGAGATCACGGCTTTGTGGGCGGAGGCAAAAGGTGACGGCGCTATCGCGGTCGTAAGGGACCGGGAGACGGGAGACTATGAAGCGCTTCGCGTTGCAGTGGCTTGCAGCCAGTAGCCTGTTGCTGATGTCGTTGTTTATACAGGCGGGCGCAGCCGAGACCCGCCCGCAATATGGCGGGACCGTGCGCATCGCAATTCGCGAAGCGCCGGCTTCCCTCGACCCATCACTTGATTTGAGCGGTGCCGTGGAGGCGGATTCACTCGCGCGAAGAAATTTGCTCGCACTGGTTTTTGAAACGCTGGCGACGGTGGACGATCGTGGAAGAGTCCATCCGGGGTTGGCTACCGAGTGGCAGGCGGCGCCCGGCAACCAGAGATGGCAATTCCATATGCGGCGGGGCGTGAAGTTTCATGATGGCTCGCTGCTGACGGCGGAGATTGCAGCGTCTTCTCTGCGGATGGCCAATCCCTCGTGGAAAGTCTTTGCCGAAGGTGATTCGATCATTGTGGAACGAGATCACGGCGATTCAACTTTGCCCGCGGAACTTGCGCTTACGCGTAACAGCATTGTGAAGAAAAACAGTGGGGGAAAATTGAGCGGAACGGGACCGTTCCGCATTGCAGATTGGCAGTCCATGAAACAGTTGACCTTGGAAGCGGAAGAAAATTATTGGAGAGGGCGCGCTTTCGTGGACACGATTGAAGTAGAAATGGGGAGGAACTTTCATGATCAATTAGTAGAACTGGAAATGGGGAGAGCGGATCTGGTGGAAGTGGCGCCGGAACAGGGACATCAGGTGGGGATGGAGGGCCGCCGGGTGAGCACTTCAGAGCCCATTGAAATTGTGGCACTCGTTTTTCGTGGCGCCCCGAAGACGGCCGACGAGAAGTTGCTTCGGTCTGCCTTGGCGCATAGCGTCGAGCGAGGGTCGATGAAGAGCGTGTTGCTGCAGGGTGCCGGCCAGCCAACTGCAAGTCTGTTGCCGAACTGGATGAGCGGGTATGGATTTGTGTTTCCGACCGATGCGGACCTTAAGCAGGCTCGTCATGAACGCGAACAGGTTCGCGCGGAGTCGAGCTGGACCGTGGGATATGATGCCAACGATTCGCTGGCGCGGGTGTTGGTGGAACGGGTAGCACTCAACGCAAAAGATGCCGGCCTGGTGTTGCAGCCATCTACATTGCAGACATCAGCGACTTCCGTCGCGGATCTGCGGCTGGTGAGAATTCCGCTGGCTTCGGCAAATCCGTGGATCGCCTTGGCGAACGCGGCGGAGACTTTGGGAATGGCAATGCCGATGTCAACTGGAAAATCGGTTGAAGATCTCTACGCCGCTGAAAAGTCTCTCCTGGGGGAGCACAGGGTGATTCCTCTGTTTCATCTACCGGCGGAATGCGCCGTGTCGCCGGCGCTGAACGATTGGAGGCCGGCGGCGGATGCAAGCTGGCGGCTGGACGAGGTCTGGTTGGGAAAAGATAAGCCATGATGTTTCGCCGCAAGCTGCTGGCTGTCTTTGCATTGACCGTTTTCCTGTCAGTGGCGGCAGTGGCATGGTTAGTGTCAGAAGTGACTCGGCGCGCCTTTGTTCGCAGCAACGATGAAAGAACGGCCGCACTGGTAACGCAGTTCCGTCATGAGTTCAATCGGCAGGGTGAGGAAGTTGGACGAAAGGTCGAAGCCATTGCTGGATCGGACGCGGTGAGCCGCATGGCACTCGCGTTGAATCGAGCGCCGGCGGATTCGGGGCCCTTTTTTGAGTTGGCGAAATCGACAGCCGAGCGCGATCGACTTGACTTCCTGGAGTTTGTGACAGGCAACGGAACGATCGTTTCCTCGGCGCAATGGCCAGCCAAGTTTGGGTATCCAGAGGATTCTTTCGCAAGTTTTTCCGCAGCGATCGAGCAGGGGGCATTTCTAAAGCAGGAACAGATGCAGGAAGGCTCTGCGCTCGGACTGTTTGCGGTGCGCGCGACGCGGGTTGGAGAGCGTCCGGTTTATGTGATCGGCGGGCGGCGCCTGGATAGGAACTTTCTCTCTGGGCTCGATTTGCCTGCCGGAATGAGAGCCTTGCTGTATCAAAATCGAGGTGACCACTTTTCCCCTGATCTGTTGATCGACCTTTCTCCATCTTCCGCAGACCCTTCAGTTACGGAAAAGATCCGTTCTCCGGAAAAGTTGGAGCCGCTCATCAATGCGGTGCGGCAATATGGGCAGGAAATGACGGCGGTAGTACCGTGGTCGGGAGATCAGGCGGATGAGGAAATATTCCATGCCATCCCGCTGCGGGGTGCAGGCACTGGCAAGGATCGTCCACTGCTGGCGATTCTGCTGATCGGAAACTCGCGGCGAACCTATGTCGAGTTAAAGCGGCATATTCGCTCGGCGGCTTTGCTGGTAGGAGGCGGAGGAATTGTGCTGGCCATTCTGTTGAGCAGTTGGGCAGCGGCGCGGGTCACGCGTCCTGTCGAGCAACTAGCACAGGCCGCGCAGGAGGTTGCGGCGGGAAACTGGAATGCGCAAGTTGAAGTGTCTGGGCGGGATGAGCTAGCCCGGCTAGCTGATTCCTTCAATCGAATGACGGCCGAATTACTTGGACAAAAAGAGCGGCTGGTGCAAGCCGAGCGCGTGGCGGCATGGCGCGAATTAGCTCGACGACTGGCGCATGAATTGAAGAATCCGCTATTTCCGCTTCAGCTTACGGTCGAGAACCTGGTGCGCGCGCGGCACCAAAGTCCGGAACAGTTCGAAGAAGTTTTCCGAGAGAGTTCGAGAACGCTGTTGGCCGAGATCTCGAATCTGAAGGCTATCATCGGGAGGTTCAGCGAATTCTCGAAGATGCCGCAGCCGCAGTTGCAGCAAGTGCAGGTCAATGACGTGATTCGAGGCGTGGCGCAACTCTTTCGGGCGCAACTTGAGGCGCCGGGGCGTGCGAGGATCCATTGTGAATTGCAATTGGATCAACGAATCGAACCGGTTGAGGCAGATCCGGAGCTGTTGCATCGAGCGATTTCAAATCTTGTGCTGAACGCCATGGATGCGATGCCGCATGGCGGAACTTTGACGCTGCGCACGCGAAGTGAGAACAACAAAGTGATGATCGACGTTGCCGATACGGGTTCAGGGCTTACAACTGAAGAGTGTGAACGAATTTTTACTCCCTATTATACGAGCAAGCAGCATGGCACCGGACTGGGGCTGGCAATTGTGCAGTCGGTGGTGAGCGATCATGGGGGAAGAATTTGCGTGGAGAGTCCGCCGGGGCGCGGAACAACATTTGTAATCGAGTTGCCGCGGATGAGTTGCGCGTGAAGCTCGGGCTGAAGCGGTTCGGAAAGCGGAGGATCGTTGCCAACCAAAGCACATCTGCTGATTGTGGACGATGAGGCGAACACCCTGGCATCGTTGTCACGCGCGTTCCGGCTGGCCGGACACGAGGCTACGGTGTGTGATAGCGCGGCCAAGGCGCTAGAACTCGCAAAGACGCAGCGATTTGATGTGATCCTTTCCGATGTGGTCATGCCTGGAAAAGGCGGGCTGGCGCTGCTGGAAGAGTTAAAAGCGCAGGGAGTAACATCGCCAGTCGTGATGATGTCAGGGCAGGCGGACATTGAAATGGCGGTGCGGGCGACGCGGCTAGGAGCGCTGGATTTCTTGGAGAAACCGATCTCCACTGAGAAACTCTTGCTGACCGTGGAGAATGCGCTGAAGCTGCAGCGGCTGGAAAGTGAAAACCGGCAACTCAGGCAGCGGCTGGGCAAACACGAAATTGTGTGGCAAGGCGCGGCCATGCAACGCGTAATGGCGCAAGTGGAGCGCGTGGCAACAAGTGAAACACGGGTTTGCATCCTGGGAGAGACGGGCACGGGAAAAGAATTGATGGCGCGGACCATTCACGAACGCAGTGCTCGGGCTGGTGGAGCATTTGTAACGTTGAATTGCGCGGCGGTTCCGGCGGAACTGATCGAGTCGGAACTCTTCGGCCACGAGAAGGGATCGTTCACCGGAGCGGCAGGACGGCACATTGGAAAGTTCGAGCAGGCGGATCACGGAACCATATTCCTGGATGAAATTGGAGACATGCCGTTGGCCATGCAGGCCAAACTGCTGCGTGTGTTGCAAGAAGGAGAAGTGGAGCGCATTGGCGGCGAGAAGCCGGTGAGTGTGGATGTGCGCGTGGTGGTGGCGACGCATCGCGATCTGGAGGTGCGAGTACGCGAGGAGAAATTCCGTCAGGATTTATATCATCGGATTTATGTTTTCCCTCTGGTGTTGCCGCCATTGCGAGAGCGGCGAGAGGACATTCCGGCGCTAGTTGGACATTTTGCGGCGCAGGTGAGTGCGCAGAATGGATGGAAGCCGGTTCCGTTTTCTGCGGAGGCGATGGAGGCGCTGCAGTCTTACACATGGCCGGGAAATGTGCGCGAGTTGCGCAATATGGTCGAGCGGTTGATGTTATTGGCAACGGAGGGTCAGGTGGATCTTACGACCGTAGAAATGGTTCTGCCGAAAACCTCGAGCGCTGTGGTCGTCCCTTCAACATTTTCGTCGGGACCGCTAGCCGACCGTGTTGATGGCTTTGAGCGCGAGGTCATTCTGGCTGAGTTGAAGCGAAGCCATTCGAATGTAAGTTTGGCAGCGAAGTCGCTGGGGCTCGAGCGTAGCCATCTTTATAAGAAGGCGGAGCAGTTGGGAATCGATTTGCGGGCGATGCGACGGGAACAAGAATCCACGCATGAGTAAGTGCGGATTGGTAGAACGCGGAAACTGAACTCGCTCTCTATTTGATTATCCGCGGGCACGTTGAGCCGAGCACTTCTAGTCAGAGGCGGCTGACGGATTTTATATTGCTTTTGAGATCGGCGGCGAGCAATCGGTGAAACAAATGTTCCCCTGCCTCGCGCCGCACCGACAAACGTCCCGCGCGATAGGCTCGCGACTTCAGTCCGCGCTGCACATCTTCGCAGATGCCCAGATCTTCTTCCTGCACGCGATTACCGATGCTCACCGACTGTTCATTGTATGCGCGGCTAGCCTCGCCGACATCCGCGAAATAAAAGTCGAAAACCACGGTGCAATGATCCACATCGACGGGAATAACGAGATTTGTATCCATGTATCCGGCGTAACAGTTGATCATCAGGTTCGGATGCTGCCAGAAATACCAGGCGCGGTCGCCTTTGCGTACGGCACCGGTGGCAACATCTTCGTCCGATGCAACCATGGGACTCGATTGCAGACAGTAACGGTCTTCGTTCTCGATGGTGTATTGCTTGTAATCGAGGACTGAATTCAAACCTTTGTGAAGATGCGGGACGTGATAACCGCCGTCGAGAAAGTTATCGACGAACACTTTCCAATTGCAATGGATGTTATAAGTGCGGCGGTCGAAGTAATGCAGTTTGCTGATGCCCAGGGGGGCAACGCGAGTAACCAAGCGGCCAAGAAACTCCGCGAGCGGCTTCGCATAACCGTCTAGGTTGACGAAGACGAAGCACTCCCAACGTTCGACGCGCATGGGGACCAGTCCATTCTGTGCGCGATCAAAATTTTCGACGCCGTCGAATTCAGGCATTCCTTTCAGGGAGCCATCGAGTCCGTAGTTCCACCCGTGGTATGGACAATGCAAGAGCGAGGCCTGGCCGCAAGGTTGAGTGACCACTGCGGCAGCATGGTGGCGGCAAACATTGTAAAACGCGCGCAGTACGCCGTCATTGCCCCGAACAACGACGATGGGCTCACCCGCAACCGTGTTGGTGACGAATTGCCCTGGATTTCTTACCTGATCGGTCCGTGCGACGAGTTGCCAGGTGTTGCTGAATACCCTCAAACGTTCGAGGTCGGCAATGCGAGGATCCACATACCAATCTGAGGGAATGGTCGATGCCTGCGACAGTGGTGTGTGATCGTCGTAACTGGAAAGTATCTGCTCGATCGAAGGTTGCATTTTCTCGACTTTTCCTCGCGATGAAGACTTGGATTACTCGCGGCTCATCATGAAGGAATCCAAGTCACGGAAGGATAGCGGAGAGTCCTAAAATTTTCAAACTTCATTGCGCCCGGAAACACTGCTCCATGCCGTTCTGACTGATTCAGAGGAAGGTCGCAAGCGACAGGGAAAAAGTTCTGACGGAAAAATGCGGGAGGTTCGCGACGCTATGAAAGTAGCAAGAAATCACGGCGGCACATCCTACACCAAAATGAATCAGCAGGCTCCGTGAAGAGCCTGCCGGATTCTTTGATGGACCTTAGCTGGCGCTGCGCAGGCGCGGTTGCTCCACCCGAACAAGGGGCTCTTCCACCAGGTGTTCGCTGAGGAACCAGCCCTGCAATTCATTGGTGCGAAGCACGTCACTGACGACCAAGTCATTGGTACCGTCGTCGCCTATTTTATCAGCCCGTTCCGCCAATTCGCGGCAGTGCCCGATGATGATTTGGTGGGCGTCCAAAAGACGGGAAATCTGAACTGGAACTTCTTCCCTGCCCCTCGGTGGGCGCTCGATGCGCGTCGTTTCGGCGACGTCGGCAGCCATGGCAATCGAGATTCCCCCGAGAAGCTGAATTCGTTCCGCAATGGTATCCACAAGTTCCGTCTGTTCTCCGTAATGCTTGTCGAACAACAGATGGAGCTGATAGAAAGTTGGTCCGGCAACTTGCCAGTGTGATTTTTTGTACAGGTCGCGAAGCGTCATGGTATCGGCCAGCAGGAGGTTCAGTTGTTCGGTCATTTCCAGCCGAACCGGCTCCTCCAGGTCGAGTGGCAACATGTGAGAAACGGTACCGTAGGCTTGAATCTCGGGGCCCCGCTGATGAAGGCGCGGCTGAGCACTGATTTCTTGATGCTCTCCGATTTGTGTTTTCGAATTGAGATTTTTCTTGGCCATCGATGATCTTCTCCTTACTGAACAGCAATCTTTGATGCCTGGTACGGGTACAGGAAAGTCCTAACGCCTCTTCGATGCCAAGATTCGAAACTTGGATGCGGCAATCTGTTCTGGGCGGCGGCGCGTGGCTTTTTTCAGACATCGAGAAGCCCAGTCGAAGTGGGAAGTTTGACGATGTCGTAACCATTGTTTATGATCGAAATGCGGGGTGGAGCAGTCTGGTAGCTCGTTGGGCTCATAACCCAAAGGTCGGTGGTTCAAATCCACCCCCCGCAACCAAACTCTCCAGTTGGTTTCAATGGGTTGAGCCAATCTCATGAACTGGCTCGGTGACTCTAAACCCAACTTCCCAGCCCAAATTTCAGAAATTCTTTACGCACAGTTTTACGCAACCGATGCTGAGGGCACCGTTCTCGGCATTTTCGTCCTCTGCGGTGACCTTCAGCTTGGAGCACTGAACCGTTTAGGGAGAGATCGGCAAGCGAGAGACGGTGGACTCACTTGCGATGTTTCCTGAAATTGCAATCAGACCCGGAGGCAGAGTCGAAGCGTAGGGAACGGCTAGTGTCGAGCTTGCAACAGAACCGACTCTCTGTGGTAGTCGAGAAACTGTTTTTGGCCCTCAGTGAACGTTCCCACGTTGATGATGTGGTCCGTCGCTACTCCCATCAGGTTCAGTGAGGGAGGATGGGCAACGGGTGAGACGATCAGAGTCCCAGAATCCTCGAAGCTGATGAAGCCGCGATCAAAGAGGTGATCCACCGTAGGGGTCAGCAGGAGTCCATTTTCGCCGTTGATCCGCTCCTCATTACTTGAATCCCGCCAAGGCTTGCAATGGCTGGCTCGCAAATGGATCGGATTCGTAACACCAGTGATCCTGCATCGGTTTTCAACCTGCATGACTCGTTGCTTGAAAAGACCCTGCCCCCGTCGAGCCACAATGAGTGATTCACGCTCAGTTTCTAGGAGTTGACGATCAGATTCGATCTCGGACTCGATGTGGTGCTCCCACATTTCCAGATCAGCATTTTCAACCTGCATGGGAGTCTGGAGCGTGAATCGGGCGGACCGATCATTCATTACTGCCGCCTCCTTGCCAATCAGTCCAATGAGTATGTCCGCAAGGGGTTCCGGTACTTCGGTCAAATAGACTGATTGGATTCCGTTCCCTGAGTCCTGCAACGGCGAATAACGCGATGGCAGCACCCGTCTCAGCATATCGATATGATCCTTGGGACGAATTTTGTGCAGAAGCGAAACGAAATTGACCCTTACACGCCATCCAATCGCCTCCCAATTCAGTCCCACTCCTCCGAATTCGGCAGGCTTTGGGCTCTCATGGCAATAGGACACGACTGTGCCAATCGCGACGATGCGAGTGTCCACGAACGATAAAACAAGGTCTCCGGGTGCTACCTCTCTCATGAACTCATAAAATGGATTCCGCACTCCGTTCGCATTGCGCTTCGGCGACCAGAGATAACCGCCTTCGATCTCCTGCCGATACGTCTGGTTTTGGTTTACCCACCAGTAGCGCACGTCGCTTCAATCCTTCCGGAAATCGCCCTTCGTAGGCTTCAATTATTGCACTTCAGAGTCGGGACGTTTCGATCAGAGAAAGGACAGGGCTCATTTCACCGTCGCCCCGCCGCAGCGCCGTTTGTACTTCTTCCCCGACCCACAGGGGCCCGGATCGTTCCGCCCGACTTTGGGAGCGGTGCGACGTAGATCGCTCGTGTGAGCACTGGGACTGACATGCCCATGCGCCCGGAAATACTGATACGCTGCCACGAGTCTCGGGCTCACGGACATGCGGTGGGTGTTAGCGCTACAATTCCAACCGTAGCTCGTGATCGCAATCGAGGGAGGCCCTATGCCCGTGTACGACTACATTTGCCACGATTGTCATAAAACCTTCGAACTGATTCTTACCCTGAAG
>JBEKUD010000160.1:0-15849 GCA_049515395.1 Candidatus Sulfotelmatobacter sp.
AAGCGTCTGGCGCTGCGCCACACGGAGATCGCCATCCAGTTCAAACGCATGCCGTTCGAACTGTTTCGCAAGGCTCCCTTTCACAAGCTGCACACCAACACGCTGGTCATACAAATCCAGCCGGTGGAAGGAATTTCGCTGAGCTTTGGGGCGAAGGTTCCAGGGCCTCTGCTTCGGGTTGGGTCGGTAGACATGAGTTTTGAATACTCCAAATACTTCGGAGCTGACGCCTATACCGGCTACGAAGTTTTGTTGTATGACTGCATGATCGGAGACGCAACACTTTTCCAGCGCGCCGACATGGTTGAAGCTGGTTGGACAGTAGTAGATCCGATATTGGACGTGTGGAAAGCGCTGCCGCCGCGCAAGTTTCCGAATTATGCATCCGGGAGCTGGGGTCCAGCGGAGGCCGATCAACTGCTGCAACTGGACGGCCGCCAGTGGAGGAGAATTGAACCATGATCCTTGCCGGTGAGATCGGCGCGACTCGCACCCGGCTGGCCGCTTTCGAAACCGAAGGCAACCGGCTGCAACGCGTCGTGGAAAAGACCTACCCCAGCCAGCAGCACGACGGGGTACCCGGCGTTCTCGCGGACTTCATAAAAACCGAAGGCATTCCCGTTCACAGCGCGTGCCTCGGCGTGGCCGGACCGGTGCGAGCAGGACGAAGCAAAATCTCCAACCTACCCTGGATCATCGATGCGCGAGAAGTGGCCAAACAGCTCAGACTGAATTCGGTTGGACTGCTGAACGATCTGGAAGCTTACGCTTACGGAATCGATGGCCTGGAATCGAGAGACTTCATTACGTTGAGCGAGGGCGCGGAAGAGGCTGAAGGCAACCGGGCCGTCATCTCGGCCAAAACTGGGCTTGGGATGGCAGGGCTTTACTGGGATGGATTTCGGCATCATCCTTTTGCCTGCGAAGGAGGACACGCCGACTTCGCGCCACGGAACGATCTGCAGATGGAATTGCTGGCGTACTTACAGAAGAAGTATGGCCGCATCAGCTGTGAGCGAATTCTCTCCGGGCCCGGGATCAGGAATATTTATGACTTTCTGCGAGATGCGCACAAGGCCGAGGAACCGGAGTGGTTGCGAACGCAGTTGAGCGCCGCGCCCGATCCTCCGGCGCTGATCTCGCAAATGGCATTGGAGGGTAAGGCCGGGATTTGCGATCAGACCGTGTCGATTTTTGTCAGCGTATTCGGCGCGCAGACTGGCAACTGCGCATTGAATTTCATGTCGACGGGCGGAATTTTCATCGGGGGCAGTATTGCGGCGAAGATCGTGGCCAAGATGAAGGATCCTGTGTTCCTGGAGTCGTTTCTGGACAAAGGGCGCATGGAAACAATCCTGAAGGACATGCCGGTAAAGATCGTGACGAACGACGACTGCGGCATGATCGGGGCGGCCCGTTACACGCTTGTCCAGAAAGCATTTCCCAAAGCGAGTCGGACGATGGACGGGTAACAGTTGGCCACCCATAAAACGAAAGCCCGCTCGGTCAGCCGTCCGGTGCTGATGTTGTTAGCGGCGGGAGCAGTGCAGTGAGCACAATTGCGCCGACCAATTGAGCCGTCATTCGCCAACTCTTAGGCTGGTCCGAGATGAAGCGCGGAGTGGTATTTGGAGTTCTTCTTCCACTTGCTTTCCCGCTGCGAGCAAAACCGAAGCTAAAACCGAAACTCCACCGGACGGGCAGCCGCAGGCTCAAGGTACAATTCACCGAGAATGTCCGAGTGTCCGACATTTGGAAGAGGAGCCGGGATGGGCGGAATTGGCAGACGAAGCGGACTAGAATTCCGGGAGGTCACGATCGTTGACGACGATGATCTCGGTAAGACGATTCTGGAAATTGAAGTGCGCGGAAAGCGCGTCGTCCGATATTGCAAGAGTATGCCCGGTGCAGTGAGGCCCTTTGAGCGACTTAGAAGCCGGCTCCGCCCGGCGCGCGTTTATGGCGTGCACACGCCCAAAAAAACCTCCGATACCTCTGCTGTCCTTGAGGAACAATAGCACACGCCTGGACCTACCGACCTGATTTTTCCGAAATGGCAGCGCGAACTTTTTTAGACCATCCTCGATGAGGAAAATCTTCGCTTTGATCGCGAAGGCCGACCGCGTACGGCGTACAGCCTGCGGCATACATAAATCTGCCTACGCCTCATGGAAGGTGCCGACATCTACCAAATTGCTAAGAACTGCCGCACCAGCGTCGAGATGATTGAGAAATACTACGCGGCGCAGATCAAGACCTCGCTCGACGCCGCTGCAATTAACGTCATGCGGCCCAAGAAAAACAAGAAAGGCAAGAAAGCAATCCAGAACACTCAAGCCTCACCGCAACGTCCAGATGAGGAAACGGATGTGTAAAATCGGGCAACGTGCCCTATCATGAGTAAGACAGCCGCGCGCGGGCGTGGCGGAATGGCATACGCAGCGGACTTAAGGAAAACTTGAGTGCTCGCCCGGGAAACCGGCGATGCAGAACTGCTCAAATTCGGGGAAACCTCAAATGGCAATCCCGAGCCAAGCCCGGAGAGACACCAGCCGGGAAGGTGTAGAGACTAGACGGGCAGCACCTAAGCTCCGGACTTTCCGGGGGAGGGTGAAGGGATAGTCCAGACCGCAAACCTGGTGTGAGCCCTCCAAGGGCGTCACGTTCGGGCGGCGAAAGCCGTAGTCGGCATGAAAATCCGCAGGGCTTAAACGGCCCGTGAGGGTTCAAGTCCCTCCGCCCGCACCACGTTTTGCTCGGGCAGTGACCTGCCGGGCACTCACATGCGCGCAAGCGGTGCGAGGCAATCTTGCAGACGGTGTCTGCAAAATATTGTCCTGAGGCCATACATCATTGGTCCGCCTCATCATTGGCGCGATCTCAAACCACCTGCGCATAGAACACATCAAGTTCTTCTCCGACGAAAAACCCGCCTCTAGGTGGGGCGTATCGCCAAGTTCCTGTCGACAAAATCCTTGCGCGCATTCGGAGAGATCTAGCGCGTTTGTAGCGGCTCAGCAACTTTCTGCTTTCACACGTCCTTCGAAGTCCCGACTCCTCCCCTCCTTGTTTCTACGTTAAACTGAATGTCGCCAATGAGGCGTTCTCCGATACGATCGCAGACTCTTGGGCCAGATAGGAAAATGGTGGATAGTCAATCTGGACATCGCCACCGATCCGAAGTTTGACGGCGAACCAAGGCCCTTGGCCCGCGCTGTTAGGAAGGGGATAGTTTTCGGGCTGCCCTGAGAGCCGCAAGTCCTCTCAATGCGGCAGATACTTCTTGGTAATGGCTTGCGTCTCGGGCCCACGTATACGCGTTTTGAGCCTTTGTCCCGGCTTTTACATGGCTGCTGTAGAAAAGGGCTGGGTTCCCGCCCCATACTTGCTCAAAACCGCCTCAGCTGCGGCGTGGTCTCCGGGTCGTGCGAAAAAGTAGCCTTGCACGAGTTCGCACTTTAGCTGTGTGAGCAGGCGCACTTGCTCTGCCGTTTCAGCACCTTCGGCTACAACCTTCAGACCAAGGTTGTGAGCCAGCATAATGATGACACGCACGATCTCACTGGTTTCGCTGTCGGTGTCAATTTTAGAGATGAAGGCGCGATCAATCTTCAAGGAGTCTACCGGGAATCCTTGCAAACGGCTCAGGGAAGAGTACCCAGTTCCGAAATCATCAATACTTATGTGAACTCCCAGAGCCTTGAGTTCTGATAGAACAAGGCTCGACCTTCGGGGGTCGGCCATCACGATGGTTTCCGTAATCTCCACGTTGATACTGCTTGGATGGATTCCAACTTCGAGCAAAATAGTTTTGATCTGGGCCGCCAAGTCTGGCTGGCCAAACTCCTTTGGTGTGATGTTAACGCTCATCGTCAACGGTGGATCGCAAGGAAATTGAGAGTGCCATGCACGAAGCTGGAGGCAGGCTTCACGCAGCAAGAGGCGGTTCATGGGCAGAATAATTCCAGTCTCTTCAGCGATCTGGATGAAGTGACCAGGTGAGAGGAGGCCTTCCGGTCGCTGCCATCTGCTGAGTGCCTCGAATCCAACAATCTTTCCGCTTTCTAATGAAACGATGGGCTGATAGTGAACTCGGAATTCGCCCAGTTCCAGTGCGCGGCGCAGGTCAGTTTCGAGGCGCAATCTCTTGACCGCAACGGTGTGCATCGCGGTATCAAAGACCTGACAGCGTGCTTTTCCTTCCCGCTTGGCTCGGTACATCGCGATCTCGGCATCTCGCACCAAATCCTCTGAATTGGTGTATGAAATTGCGCAAAGGGCGATCCCGATACTGGCGGTCGTCACCACCTCTTGTCCTTCAATGACGAAGGGAATCCTCAACCGCTCCTGAATGCGCTCCGCCACCCGAATAGCATCACTGCAGTCACTGATGCCTTCCAGCAATATGGTGAATTCATCACCGCCAACTCTTGCTAAACTCGCTTCGCTCGCGACAGGACTTGTACTTTGCGTCATGACCGAGCGTGAAATGGTATCGATACCGCGAACGGAAGCGCTAAAACGGCGGGCAATTTGCATCAGAAAGGCGTCTCCTGCCGCGTGGCCCAGGCTGTCGTTGAAGACCTTGAATTCATCGAGATCAATGAACAACACGGCGAACTTATAGCTTGTGTGCCTGCGGGAAAGCGTAAGCACGTGTCGCACACGATCTAGAAACAGAGCTCGATTTGGCAGCTTGGTCAGAGCGTCATGCAAAGCATTGTGCGCGATCGTCTCTTCCGCCCGCTTGCGCTCCGTGATATCACGATTGACGATAACCAGTCTGTCGGTCTGACCCTCTTCATTTTGAATCGCGGTGGCGACCGATTCCAGAATCCGCCATGTTCCATCCTTGTGGCGCATACGGTATTCAAGCCGCTCTCCGCATCCTGTAAGTCGCCTCCGACGAATATCCGAGCACTTTCTGGTACGCCGGGCTGTTATAGAGGCGATTCCCCGCGCAATCGATGACCGCGATCATGTCGGCAGCATTCTCGGTGATGACTTCAAAAAGCTGATTGCGGTCGGTCAGTTCGCGATGGATTCGCTGGAGTTGGAGGTGTTGGTAAATCGTGTAAATGTCGAACAGGAGCACAAGGCACGCCAGCCCGCGTACCCATTCCTTGAGATCAAGCCATTCGGAGTTCTGTAAGAGGAGATTGCCGGGGAAGGTCAGGGACACGATTCCCATTGTCAACACTAACGTGACGGTGACGGCAAATCCCCACAGCCACCATTCCCGTGCTTCGACCTGCCGCATCGGCCTCGCGCCGCGTTGCTGATGCTGTTCGTTATTCAAGACTAACTCCCCACCGCCGAAAGTATTAGAAGTCAGTGTGAGAACAATGACGTTAAAGTTAAAGTTACGAAAGGAACAACAACGATCGTTTCCGCCCTGATTTCGTGGCGAAACCGCTATGTTGTGCGGGCAGCAGACAAGGCAACCTTACGTTAGTAACGACAGCGTGATCGATATCACACGAATGTGTGGTATGAGCGCCCATAATGCACCTACCTTTACTAAGTTGTAAATATGTTTAAGCAGTATCAAACGATCCGGGCACTTCGCTACACTACAGTTGCTCTGTTTCTTGCCGCAGGACTCGAGGGACTTAAACAAATTGTCTTTCCCGGCCTTTCCGCTTGGCAGTCCGATACTGCTGCAGTCTTGTTCTGTTCTTCTGTCGGGTTCTACCTAATCGGATCACTCCGCAGTAAGACAGTTCGGCCAGAGAAGTTTCTCGGCAACATCATCGATAACCTTCCCGAGATCGCCTGCATCATCGGAGATGGCGGTCGGTTCAAGCGGTGGAACTCGACTTTGGAAGCAACACTTGGCTACTCAGCGCTAGAAATTTCGCAGATTACGGCCTTCGACACGTTTGCTGAGGAACATCGGGAAACGGTAAGACGAACCGTCGAGACTGCCCTCCTTGCTGGCATGGCCAAAGTAGAGTCTGTCCTGGTGTCAAAAGACAGTACCCGGATTCCCTGTCTTTTTACGGGCGTTCGCGTCATCCTGAATGACGAGCCTTATGTACTTGGAATCGCTGTAGACCTTAGGAAACTCAGGACTGTGGAGGACAAGCTACGGGCTAGCGAGGAAGAGTATCGCTCGTTGATTGCAAGCATCCCTGAAATTGTATGGAAGTCCGACGGGGCAGGCAATGTAAGCTTCGTCGGCAGTCAAATCGAAACGGTTCTCGGATATTCTGCGGAAGAGGTTTATCAGCTGGGAGATTCCGTTTGGTATAACTCTGTTCACATCGATGACCGACAGCGAGTGAGGGAGGCGTTTGAATCCCTCATTAATGAGGGAACGCCATACGATGTCGAGTGCCGAGTACAAAAAAAGAGTGGGGAATGGTTTTGGGCACATGATAGGGCGGTTGCCAGTTGTGACAAGAGCGGCATTCGAGTGGCCACCGGTCTTCTTTCTGACATTACCGAGCGCAAAAAAGCAGAAGAGACGGTACAGAGGCTAGCATCCATCGTGGAGTTTTCACAGGATGCGATTATCGGGAAAAACATCGACGGTGTGATCACAAGTTGGAACCGCGCAGCGGAGAGGATGTATGGCTACACAAGCGGCGAAGCCGTGGGACGGGACCTAGCCTTTCTATTGCCTCCGGAAAGACACGCCGACATACCAGCAATATTGGAGGGGATACGAAGTGGACAGTCAATCAAATGCCTCGAGACTGAAAGACTCACAAAGGCCGGCTGCCTCTTGGAGGTGTCGTTGTCCATCGCTCCGATCAAAGACGCAAGCGGACACGTTACGGGGGCTTCGGTAATCGCCCGCGACATCACTCTTCGTAAGCGTGCCGAAGAGCAATCAGCCGCACTGGAAGCGACTGCCAATGCAGTCGTCATCACAGACTGCGAGGGCAGGATAATCTGGGTAAATCGGGCGTTCACCACCATGACGGGCTACAGCAAGGAAGAGGTATCAGGCAGGAATCCCCGCTTCTTGAAATCCGGGAAGCAGGCCGAAAGCTACTATGCAAGTCTCTGGTCAACGATTTCATCAGGCAGAGTCTGGAAAGGCGAGATTGTTAACAGGCGGAAAGATGGAACCACCTACACCGAAGAGATGACGATTACGCCTGTAGCGCGGGACACGAGCAATCCGGCCAATCGATACTTTGTTGCCATTAAGCAAGACATTAGCGAGCGGAAACGGTCCGAGGAGATGCTGCAGAACAGCGAGAACAAATATCGCGTGTTGTTCGAGGACTCGGCGGATGCGAACTGGCTGATGGACGACGGGGGCTTTCTGGCTTGCAATTCGGCTGCGCTACAGATGTTCGGATACTCAGCCGGGGATCCCATGCTGCACCCGGCTAATATCTCACCGCCGAACCAACCTGACGGCACTCCCTCCCGGACGGCGGCTGACCAGAAGATCGCCGCCGCGTTTCTCAATGGCAAGGAACGTTTCGAGTGGCTGCACCAGCGCAAGAGCGGCATTGTCTTTCCGGCTGAAGTGTGCCTCACGGCATTGACGCTGAGCGGGAAGCCGACGCTGCTGGCCACCGTGCGCGACATCAGTGAGCGCAAGCAGGCTGAGGAAGCGCTATTGTTCAAAACTGCGCTGCTCGAGGCGCAAACTGAGACGACGATTGATGGCATCCTGGCCGTTGACGACTCCAATCACATCGTTCTGGCCAACAAGCAGTTCGGGCTCCACTTTGGAATACCGGAGGAACTGCTGAGCAGCAGAGACGACCTTCTTGTGCGCAAGCACGTAATGGATCAAGTCGATGCCCCCGACGCCTTCCTCGAGAGGGTCAAGCATCTCAATAGCCACAGGGATGAAAAGAGCAGAGATGAACTCAGATGCAAGAACGGGAAGGTCTTCGACCGATATTCTGCGCCTCTCGGCGACTCAAACGGCCGGTACCGGGGTAGAATCTGGTACTTTCGCGACATCACAGACCGCAAAACTGCGGAGGAACGGGTCCAATACTTAGCGTACTACGATGCTTTGACGGGACTCGCCAATCGTACCCTTCTTCAAGATCGCTTGTCCAAGGCACTGGCGGGAGCTCGTCGGCGGAAGGACAAGGTCGCGATTCTGTTTGTCGACCTCGACGGCTTCAAAATCATTAACGACTCACTGGGGCACTCGGTCGGCGACCTTCTCCTGCAAGAAGTTGCAGAGCGCCTTAAGAAGTGGGCGCGGGAACAGGACACCGTGGCTCGGGTCGGGGGAGACGAATTTCTCGTCGTGTTGACTGGCTTGAAAGACGTGGCGGACGCGGCGGTCGCGGCTGAGCGGCTCATAGGTGTTATGGCTGCTGGATTCGTCGTCCAAGGACACTCTCTCATTGTTAGTTGTAGCATCGGCGTCAGCATGTTTCCTGAACACGGGGCAGACGGCGAAAGCCTGATCAAGAATGCCGATGCGGCCATGTATTCCGCCAAAGACAATGGAGGAAGTCGTTGTCGATTTTTTACACACGATCTGAATGCTCAGGTCGTTGAGCGATTGACCTTGGAGAACAGCTTGCGGCTGGCACTCGATAGAAGAGAGTTCTTTTTGATGTATCAGCCACAGATGGATATCGCCAGTGGAAGGATCACCGGGCTGGAAGCACTGCTCCGTTGGCAGCATCCGGAATTAGGACTTGTGCCTCCCGATAAATTCATACGGATTGCGGAGAACAGCGGACTGATCCTACCGATTGGCGAATGGGTTCTCCGGACCGCCTGTTCCCAAGCCCGGACATGGCAGGATCAAGGTCTTCCTGCGGTGACGATGGCCGTGAATGTATCAGCGATCCAGTTTCGCCAGGAGGGCTTCTGCGAACTCATCCGAAAAGTGCTCGAGGAAACGGGTTTCGCCCCGCAATATCTTGAACTGGAGCTAACCGAAAGTCTCTTGCTAGCCAATGCGGACGTGAACCTCTCAGTGGTTCGAGAATTAAAGGCCATGGGGTTGACACTCGCGATTGACGACTTCGGAACTGGCTATTCCAGCTTCAGCTACTTGAGGCAGTTTCGGGTTAGCAAGCTCAAAATCGACCGCGTATTTATCCGGGATGTAGCCCTGAATCCTGACGACGCGACGATCACAACTGCCATCATCAGCATGGCGAAAAGCCTGAGGCTCAAGGTGATTGCCGAAGGGGTCGAAAACGAAGCGCAAATGTCATTCCTGCGGGCCCATCAATGTGACGAGATTCAAGGCTATTATTTCAGCAAGCCTCTGTCAGTTGACAAAGTTGCTGCCAAGCTGCGAGGGGACGCCCCCGAAGCGCACGTCCTCGCACAAGCGAGCGGAGGACAATCATGACAGACGACCTTACAACGAGCGTATCCGGCTATGGCAATGGCCTTGCGCTTTTGGTGTCCGCTGATCCAGTGACCATCGGGAAGTTCAGCGTCGCGCTAGAAGAACTCTCACTTTCATGGGATGTCTGTCCGGGAATACTGGCATCGATTGGCTTGTTGAATCGCCGAAAGTTCGATGCAATTATTGTCGATCTCCAATTAGGAGAACGATGCGGATTGATTTTGGATGAGGTGGGTGTCTCTTCCTCCAATCGAACGGCGGTTACATTTGCCATCGGCAGCGGGGATGCGGCTAGCACAGCATCTTTCCGAAGGAGAACCAGTTTTGTCTTTGAACGGCCTGTTTCTCTCCAGTCGATCCGCAGCACACTCAAGCCTGCTTATGGACTTATCCTAAGAGAACGACGGCGCTATTTCCGCTGTCCCGCCTCGGTTCCAGTGACCGTTTTGAGAACAAGCATGCCCGAAGTTCGCTGCCATAGCGTGAATATCAGCGAAGGGGGGATGGCCTTCGGTACCTTCGTTCCGCTCGCCCTCGGAGAACAAGTACAGGTTCAGTTCACCTTGCCGGGTCACGACGTCCCATTTGCGGCGAAGTCCACGGTCTGTTGGTGTAAAACGGGACTTCTCGGAGTGCGCTTTGTATCCCTTTCGCAGGAGGAGAAATCCGACCTGCAGGTTTGGTTGTCACGAAAACTGGAAGAGACCCTGCCGGAATTGGTTGCGCAACGATTTCAGGCGGAGAAGTCTATCTCGGTGCAATAGAACAGAGGATTAAGGGAAGCCAACCATATGCTGCGGTCCTCCTCTTTGCCACCGCCCGACTCGCCACTGACCAAGATGTTTCTGGGGCAGTACCTTAGTTGCCTCATTCAGGAAACAATCACCTATCTCAAACTTTCCTACAGCGATTTAGCGGTGACGACATTCATCCCCGAGATGGTGCTTCGCGATGCGGTTGAGAGGAAGATGGCGCTGACTCGTGGACAATGGATCAAACTTGGTCATTTGCTAGACCTGCCGACAACCTATGAGTTACGACCCGCCGAGCGCGATGGTCTCGCTTGCTGGGAAGTGTGTTACCCGCCTGTCTCCTTCATCGCGGACAAGGCGGAAGATCGCCCTCTCGCAGATTGAGCCCGTCAGTGAGGCCCGTCCGATATCCTTACTTTTCTGCTGCTCCCACGGTTCAGAAAATCGCGGCAGTTCGATGCTCTTCGCACCAGTGCGAATCGCGGCCTCGCATGGAAAATAAATGCGCCCCAAACTCTCTCGAGTCACGGGACGCCTCAAACAGCACCCTCCCCGATGCTGTTCAATTTCAACTTAGAACTTGCCCCGAGCCTCGTAAATGGCTCCAGCATGCCAAGCCCCAACCCGCCAGTGCTAGGATGGCGCTCTGGCAACAACGGCTTGCGTGCGCTGCCCGCAAACTCTGACCGGCGCGTTTCAATTCCCTTGTTAGCGTTTCTCAACTCGCTGATCGATGAAGTACCGGCGAACGGCGGCGCTGAGGTTCTAGAAACCCCGGCCCAGAAGTGACGAAACACCGCCGCCCCAACCCGATCGAAAGTCATGCGGCAAACTGAGATCGGCGTCCAAACAGCGCAACCGCCGACGCAGCATACATCCCAAAGGCAAGCGCTTTGAGAATCGGGGTGCCTCCGATCATTACCGCGTTCTCGAGAAGCCCACCCAGCACTGCACCGAAAAGATTTACTCCCAGTGCTTCCGCCGGACGGCCAAATCTCTGAAGGCTGCTGGAAAACACAATTCCCGAAAAAAAGACAGGAAGAGCTGCCCATCCGCCTCCCACCAGGAATTTCACGCCCCCACTTAGACCGTTCATCGTCGAGTAGGGGAACCAGAAGTCTGCGATCAAAAGCACAAGGAGGATGCTGTACATCGCAATGACCGAGACCCTAAAAGTGCCAGCCAGTGCGTTGGCGACTAAGGCCATCGCCAGGAAAGCACCAATCACTGCTGAGTTCACAATCCACGTGCCGCCAAAGAGCAAGGAGAGCTGGGTAACAGCCTTGGTTTCGAGCAGGAGAAATCCGGCGCCCAGGAAAAAGAAGTGCAAATGCGGCAGACTCGTTTTCCAAACGAGGCAATTGGCTTTTCGCAGCACCATCCATGCCATCAAGAAGAAGAGTGAGGCCGTGACTAAAACTGGTCCGGGTATGGAGCGATCAGTCAAGTATAGGAACGGCCAGTTGTCCGTCGCCAGGAGTGTTTTCGAGTTCGTCGTCCGGTTGTGCAACTCGTTACTGGCGTCGACGAGTTGAGGGAGTTTGGCGTTGCGAGCCCCTCCCTCGATCAGTAATACGCCATTGACCCAGAATCCGGTGAAATAAGCCGCAGGGGGAGAGCCGAATGCGCTTGCGAGTGTCGCGTAGAGCCGATCAGTTGCGAAACTGCGGCCTGTCGCGAACGAAAGCACCAGCGTACCCTGGTCCGCGAGAAGAGCCTTCGCATTTTGAAAACTCTCGAAGGTGTAAGCATAATTGTCGAGCCGGAGGGAAGAAAAGCTACTTAGCAGCGTTGAGGAATCGAGAAAACCGAAGACGATCAAGTCATACTTCTTCGTGGCTTTTTTCAGAAAGGAGCGAGCGTCATCTTCGTAAACTGTGACTCGAGGCGAATTGTACGGATGCTCCGGATGGTACTGTCGGCCAATCCCCAAGATGACAGGGTCAATCTCGACCGCGTCAACATGTTCGGCGCCGTGGCGGAGTGCGCCTGCAACATCGTTTCCCGTGCCTGCCCCGAGAATGAGAACGTTTTGCGGGTGCGGCACGATCCGGTAAGGGAGTTCGTAGTATGGCAGCATCAGACTGTTGGGCCTAGCCGTCGGGTACCGTTCCAGGAAGCCCGGCGAAAGATCGGCTAACCACTGATACCACACGTGGTTTGCCACCAGAGCGTATGCGGAGGCGCGGGGCCAACTGACTGGCGGCGACAGACGAGTCAACTCGATTCGATAGTAAGGGGACCAGAAAGTATTGGGCTCTGGAATGGCGACGACGCAAACCACCACTGCGAACACGACTAGCGTGAGGCGATCGCTAGCAATGAGAGGAGCAAGCAGGAGAAATCCTAGCAGCAGCCACGTTGCGGGTCCCAGATGCAAAAAAGCGAGCAAAGAAAACAGCGCCATTCCGGCTAGACCACCGGTCAAGTTGATTCCATACCCTCTTAGAGATGGCAAGCGTTTCAAGTATTGGCCTACGTACCCACCTAGGACCCTAAAAAAAACAATGATCACCGCGGAGTAGCCTAGGCCGACCACCAGAAAGCGAATCACGTACAGAAATCGAGAGCTAAGTCCTCCAGAACCCAGAGCGTATTCCCATGTCATGTCCCCAAAGGACAAATGCAACGGCATAGCGAACCGGGTCGGGACGAAGAGAAGCGCCGTAGCGACCGGGAATACTGTTCTGAACCGCATCCTGAGGTTTCCCATCAGCATGCCCAGTCCTATACCGAAGAAACTTGCGACAAGAGGCAGATTTTTTAGATTTGCAAAGACGCGGACTTCCGAAGAAACATAGCGAATGATCAACAGCTCAAAGTAAAGCGTGACCATACTGGCGAGGAATAGGCTCAGGCCGTCGCTAAGCCCAGAAGCCAGAGAGATCGGGCGAGCCCGAGTACCGGCGTCACCGGGTCGAAGAATCGCGTCAGTCATGCCGGTCCAATCCGTGCTTTTTTCCGTGCCTTCTAACGTTACAGACCCAATTAACGGATGAGGTCTGGAAAAGTATACCTGTCACTTCGGGGAAAGGCGGACACTTTTTCAGGCCCGCGCAACCAAATAGTCTGTCCCCAGACTAGAACAACCAGGACTCGTCAACCGTGCACCTCCCCTGACGGTCACACATGTCGGGCGACACCGGAACCAATCACCCAACACGAAATGCTGAAACCCGGATTTACTCTTTTAGAGAAGCCTTTTACCCGGGAAATTGCGGCCTTCAGAATTGGAGGGAACTTACATCCAACTCGCAGACTAACAGAAAGGGTCTTACGCCAATGTGCTGCCAGCAGTGACCTCTGATGTAGAAGCTCTTCGTACAGGAGGTTCTAATGACACTGGACAGGTTTTTGGCTGGGTCTGCCCTAAAGCTCCTTAAAGTCGGGTTGCTAACGACCTCCAACAATGCGGCTCTGCCCAGACTGCGGCTCTGCCATGGAATGTCTTAGGATCACCTTTGTTGACGTTACGTGCAGCAAACGCTTGCGCTTGTGGATACTTCGTCTCTCGGATGCGATCAGCGGCTTTCGCGAAGTCGTACAGCGTATGTCGAAGCTGAACTCTGGGGCCAAGGAGGTGCCGGTACGCATCGGGCTCCCCAAACGCCATTCCCACACTGCCCGCATTCAAAACCCGAGTGCTTCCGACCCTCCGGTCAAACTGCATGTGGGTGTGACTGCAGACGACGATGGGTACATTGAGTCCGTCAAAAATTGGTAGGAGGCGATCTTCAGACGTGAGACGAGTAAATATCTCAGTGTCGTTTCGAGGGGTGGAATGGCAGAATAGCACTTCACCAAGCTCACGAATCTCAACAACCAGCGTTTTGTTCCAGCCAGCCAACAGTCGCTGGAAGTAGTTGCGAGCCTTGGAATTTGCCGTTACCCGTCTGCTTCACGTGCGTACCTGCGCGGGACGCCGCTGAACCCGTCGAGATTGCAATCGACAACACCAATCTGGGTGCCGAACTGCAACGCGGTCCCTCCTTTGTTTGGAAGCACAAGCGGCTACAAAATCAGGAGAAACCAGCGTAGGTCTCAAAGATCTCTTAGCCTGCCTTCTCTACTGGAGGCCCAGCTTCCAATCCATCCCAGCTTTGCCTGGGGCGGCCCCAACCAGAGGATTCAACTCTCGCGGCAGAGGCACCCTCGATTCCCGTCACACGTGGCGAAAGAGCAATTTCCGGATAGCCAGCCGCATCGTCTTCAGGCGGAGCTTACACTTAAGACGCCGTGAACGGTGTTCAACCGCGCAGCTCGGGTTCATCAGAAAACATGCCCGTAGTGGTCAATGAACCATCCGCTTATGAATAGCAGACCAATGACTATATGAACCCCGACTGCTTTTCGAAACGAATCAGGGGCACACGAACGTTCATCGTACGAGCGTTCTGCGTAGCGCATTTTGAAACGTCGCCTAACTCACGATAATGGCATAGCCGAAAATTCCGGTGTTCTCGGTCGCACAGTCTGGTTCCGAGAATCTGCCAACTTCGCTCAGGCTGCACGGCCAATTCTGGTCGGACGTCAGGCTGATCGGCAGTTCGGTAATACGTTTGTTCACCATTCCTCCGAATTCCGCGCACGACTTCGGTAATCTTCGCGTAGGTCACTCTCCACAGGTATTCTGCTGGTGCAAGTTCAAATGAAAGTCATCCCGACAATGCACACCCTTCCAGATGTTCGGTCGTCGGCCCCCTGGGTCGCGTTAATAGTTTCTGCTCTTGGTATCGCAGCGGTCTGTATGCACGTTTTTGAAACCGACGAGGCGCGAGCCCATTCTGCCGAGCGGAAGCGGCAAAAGGATTTGCGCTCGCTGGCTGACAAGATTTCGGGATATGGGCAGGGCATTCATCAACGCTACCCAACCGGGGATGTGGTGGTGAGCGTTCGAGATTTGGCGGAGCAACTTGGAAAACGTCCCGATGTAGTTGCCAAGGCGCTCCATCTCTTGTTAACGGAGCAGAAAGTTCAGGAGGCTCCGCTGAAGGGATATTGGAAACTGAACCTGTGAACTTCCGATCGGGAGAAGCAATAGCGGTCCTGAGGGTCCAACGTCGCTGACGCTAACCCATGACCGCCAAGGTTTGGCGCGAACCTGATTAAAATTAGCTCAGGCCTCGGCTAGCAGCAATACGGTAGGTACCGTAGCGTGCATCGTGCTTCTTTTCAATCGGGGAGCCGCTCGCGCCTCGCTCGGGTGTCTGCGCTTATCCTGATAAAAAGTTTGCGACCGCTGGGCGAACACTGGATTCTCCTCGCTGATGTCTGAGCAACTGCTTCGAACTTTGGAGTTGCCTTCCGTAAGCTGACATCAGCGCGAGGCTACCGCATCGCCGCATCGCGCATCGCAGCCCAATTTGACAACGCTCGTGCAGAAGTCTAGCCTTGTAATTGAGCAAGCTACATTTCCTTACTCTTTCAGGTCCTCTGAGCTAAGTCAGCCCATCTGAAGTTTTTCCTCTTAGATTGCCTCCAAGGAGGAACTACGTTATGACCCTATTGACCCGTTGGGAGCCTTTCCGTGAGTTTTCCACCATGCAAGACCGCATGAACCGCATGAACCGTCTTTTCCGTGAGTCCTATAACCCCGAAGTCGCGGATGATTCGTTAACAACCACCAGCTTCGCACCGCCCGTGGACATTTACGAAGACGAGCACAACATTACTTTGAAGCTTGAAGTCCCCGGCATTGACGAAAAGGACATTGATGTCAGCGTCGAGAACTCCACCCTCACCGTCCACGGCGAGCGGAAAATCGAAAAGGAAGAGAAAGAGGAGAACTTCCGTCGC
>JBEKUD010000161.1:0-11092 GCA_049515395.1 Candidatus Sulfotelmatobacter sp.
GCCGACCGGGAGATCATCGAGGAATGGAAGTGGATGGGCAGCCCGGTGTGGTCTCACGACGGAATCATCGCGGTCGGCAACGCCCACAAGGATAAGGTGAAGCTTACCTTTTCCCAAGGGGCCGCGCCTCCCAGATCCTGAGAAGCTCTTCAACGCGGGCCTCGGAGGCAACCAGTGGCGAGCGATCGATTTTCTCGAGGGCAATAAGATTAATGAGCGTGCTCTAAAAAATCTTGTCCGTGCCGCCGTTGATTACAATCAGATCAAATTGAAGAGGAAAGCGCCTGCGGGTACTCGAGCGAAAGTACACAAAGTGAAAAGTGATGAAACGACTGCTGGTGGAGCTCCAGTGCGCCATCCCGCGTTCCAGAAGGCCTTGGCTGGGGCTGAGCATCTCCTATCTCGGGGCTTGCTATGGTTCGTGCAGCAGTTGACCGGCTCTGGTGCCGCGGTGGGGCTCGTCATCCTCTGCTTCGACCTCCCCGGCGTCGTCACCGGCCAATCCTGCGGCGTCTGCTGGAATCGCTACCAGCCGCGGCTCGTGATGGGCTTCGACAACCTCGCCCGAGCGGCACTCATCGCGGCGATTCCCACGCTCTACGCCCTGGGATCGTTGCAGCTGAACACCATCACCGCAGAACAGGCTCTGGCCCCGCTGGGCGGATGACGAGCTAACCTTCCATAATCCGTAAGGCAAGATTTGCCGACCAAGCGGGGATTCGGAAACAGAGCGCCTCAGAGATGCCCAGCAACCTCCCATGAAGCCCATGGTGCAACTCCAGCTGTTCCCTTTCTGTTAGCCCGCAGATTGAGCGGCTTACGCACGCCCCAATGTGCTTCCGAGGCTGCATTACGAAATAGGACGAGCGCGCAGCGCATTCCATCAAGGCCCGGAGCTTTGCGCTCTACTGAAGGCCGAATACATTTGCGCAGACCATCTTGTCACTTTCATTTTTCGCTTGCGACAAAGCGGCGGACCATACATTCCTGCTTGCCCGTGATCGAATGTCTATTGGAAGCGGCCGATCGCGCTCTCTACCAGATGAACCGCAGCGGGAGCCGACGGCAGCGCCCGTCAGGTTCAACTCCGGGTTGGGCGGCGTTCCAGGACATTGTGTTTCGATCACCCACGTTCCCTTTTCTCGGTCGCCGCACGGAGAAGTATGGTCTGTCCGACCACCAGTCGACCGATGCGAATGACCGCACCGTAGATTCCCGCGGTGTTCTGGTGCACACGAACGACTGCCTTCAGCACTTCTGGCGCCGGACGGGCTGAGTCGGGATCGAGGTTCACCATCGAGCAGCGGACGTCGCGCATCGTGACGGTGATGGCCGGGGCGTCGTCCGCCTCGCCGAATGAGAGCACACCGCCCAGCCACTCGTCCTCCTGGAAGGGAACCGGTCGCAGTAAACGAACCACAACATTCGGGCGAAATCGTCGCACGTCCGGGCTCCGCCCTGCGAGTCGTCCGATCTCGCTTACCGTATCGAAGGCGATCACGGAGATGGTCGCTTCATCGAAGATTCCATGATTCAACTGCATCAGCTGCACGGGAGCCCCGCACCGACGTCCGACCTCCGTGGCCAACTCCTCCCCGAAGACGGGCATCTCATTGCCATCCGGCGTGCGAATATGCGTAGGAAGGTCTTCCCGAGCGCCTTCTTCACGGCGGTGCGGAGCAAACAGGAGCAAGTCGGGAAGCTTGCTTGCCGTGAGCCATGGGAACGCGCTGCGATCCTCCATCCGCGCCGGAATGCCAGACGTCTGTCACCCTCGAGGCCGTGCCAGCCCAGGTTGGCGACCCCGAGTTGTTCGCCGCCCATGGACTTCACGGGATACCGGAAGATCGCCTCCACATGTCCGATTTCTATTAGCATGCTCGATCCGACTCCGCCCAATAGATAGGGTGCTTCCGCAGGCGGTCGCTTATGGCTTTGACCGCTGCCAGCTCGTGGAATACCTGCGCAAACAATATCATCAGCTTGGCGAGGCCACGGGACGATTTGGCGGGCCCGAAAACCTTTGCGGATCTTAGGAGCCGTCCTCAAACTTTCCCGAACTACTTCATGTTAGCCAATCCCTATCTGAAACTTTCCAGACAAACCTCCAAAACCGTTTCTCTCTAATCACAACCTACGGCAAGACATTTGAAGAGACTATTTCTCAGAATGCCAAGACTGGATTTCGGTTCGACCGCCCAGCAAGACGTATACAGCGCAAAGGAATTGCGGCACGATGTTTGGCATCAATGGCGGGATCAAACGCACAATTGCGGCTCACGGCGTTCCGGCCCAGCGGGCTTCTTGCAGGTTATGTCTCGCACTACGGCTTGCGACAAGGCAGCCTGAGTCAAGCTCAGTTGGTGCGGCCGATCTACGCCCGCACCCAGCAGACTCTGGAGTTCTACCTGCGACCGGTATCGGATCCGCACCATCGACAACGATTGGACTACGCCCGGTGTGTTGCTGGCTGGCCCGAGTACGCGGCGCAAGGGCGATCTGATCTACCCGGGAACCGTGCGCACATTTACCTTTCACTTCCATCCCGGAGGCTTTCATGCGCTGTTCCGGCTTCCCATGCACGTGCTGGCCGGTGAGGCCCTTCCGGCAGACTGCGTTCTGGGCAGCTCTGTCTGTCACGTGCTCGATCGGTTACAGAATGCGGCTTGCATCGTTGCCGGATATCGATCTGAATTCTGTTGATCCTGCAGCGCCCGACGCGAAGCATCTGGGCCGCCGTGCCGCCGCCATGTCGCATTTAGACAATTCCCCCGCAACCCAATCCGCCACACTGTCGGCCTGATCACCTACGCGCAACTCGGTGCGCAGGATGTGGCCAAACCAGGGAGCTGAATGAAAGGGCCCGACTCACAAACCTTATTGGCGTCTGCACTGTCTCCAAGAACGATCTCTCGGGAAGAGGTGGCGAAAATCGAGCGGATGGTCCAATCCTATGAGGGCATCTGGAACAATCATCGTTTGTCGGAACTCGGGACGCTGTTTACTGAGGACGCAGAGTGGGTGAACGTCGTGGGCATGTGGTGGCGCGGGCGAGCAGATGTAGTGAAGGCCCACGAAGTCTTTCATGCCACGATGTTTCGCGAAGTTAACATTCGCTGTAGCGGCATGGAGATTCGAGGCATTGCCCCCGACGTTGCAATCGCGACCCTGACTGTTGAGGTGGACGACTATGTGACACCTGATGGCAGGGAGATGAACGGGGTCGTGGACCACTTGACGTTCGTCCTGGTGAAGATAGGCGGAGAATGGCTCATTGCCAGCGGGCATAACACGACAGTCGACCCTCTTGCTCAGCCCCACAATCCGATCGATCATCCGTAACTCTTTCGCGTTGAGATTCCAATTCAGGAAGGTGGTTCTTGGCCCAGACTTCGCTTAACCCGCAGGAAGGTTTAAGACCGGGTCCAAGGTCGCGCGATCTGGCGCCGGCAAAGCCAGTGCTCTGGACTATCTTCGCCTTGATGACGCTCTCGGTATTCATTTTCACAGATTTGCCAATACTGAAACCGACCCACCCACTCCACGCTGTGCTTTATTCTCAGCGCTGGTTGCAGCTCCCGCACATTGCGACGGCACTGACAGCTCTGCTCCTTGGCCCGCTGCAATTCTCCACGCGTCTGCGACAGAGAAATCTCGCCCGACATCGGCTGCTGGGAAAGTTCTACGTCGGGTCTGTGCTGGTGGCCGGGGCAATGGCTCCGATTCTGACCTGGCACTACCCAGCCTTCTTTCCCTATAGCGCGATGGTGAACGCCATCTTGTGGTGGGTTACTACCGGAGCCGCGTTTCTCACCGCGCGAAACCGGCACATTGAACAACATCGCCGCTGGATGGCGCGGAGCTACGCCCTCGCCAGCACTTCGTTTTCACGCGCGTACTGAATCCTGTTCCGGCGCACGCTCATATGAGCCTTGAAGCGAACAGCCATTCGCTTCTTGTCTTTTCTCTGTTCGCGCTGCTGGTCGCGGATGTGGTCTCCGGTTGGCCGGTGATTACCTCCCGATGACCCTCCGGATAGCAGAGTGCCTACTAATCGGGGTCTGCAAACCGGTCATCTGGCGCAGTACTGCACTGGAACCACCGGGTTGCGAAAGAAGTTGGGTTTTCGAGGGCAATCGTATCGCCGTCCGCTTTGCCTACGAATGGCATGATGACTCTGGAGATTGGTTTCGGTCGTATGGCAACGAAAATTGGGAGTTCGATGAGAACGGCTCGATGCAGATGCGTCAGGCAAGCATCAACGATTTGCGAATCGAGGACTCCGAGCGCAAGTATCACTGGCCGCTCGGACCCCGCCCGGATGACCATCCGGGATTGTCCGATCTTGGCCCGTGATTTCTCCGCGGAACGCTGGCTGCCGCCCGAGAAAGACATCATCGCGACTCCCTGGAGCGCAACGGCCTGCGCGAATGTGGGAGAGAATTACCGCTGGCTGAAGGTATGCTATGCGTGGAAACAGAGGACGCTTGCTTGACTCTAGGTGGGATTCCGGTGACAGGGCAGCGTGCTAACCAACTGAACTACGTCCCCTCTTTGTTTTCTTACCGTTATTGGAAACCCGCGTATTTACTAGCTTTCCTCAGGTTAAATCGTTTCGCCTGCGTCGCCCGGTTTCGAAAAATTCGGACCAGAGTTGTGGAATGCGGGTACCGACAACAGGCAGTTCGCTGAGCTCACAAGTTGCAGGTCGGGTGGCAACGACTCGCCAAAGCTTCGGACCGCATCCGCCCGTTCGGGTGTCACGTACTTCGACACAAGCGGGATGGTATCTTCGCCAATCCCGAGCGCCATCAAGCGCGAGATTGCCTGATCGCGAATTGCCTCATCTATGTCACGCGAGCGATCGTCAGTCCGCCGCGCAATCAATGCGATGGAGGAGACTACCGTGGGGAACGTAGAGAAGTCCAGAAGGGCTTTCAGCCACTCGCCGGCAATTTCGGGCGCCACTACACAGTGCTGTGGCCCGTACAGCGGAATCCGAGCGCCCAGCCGGCCGAGCGCCCAGGGCCAAATTGCCCCCCCAGGTTCCTTTCTGATCCTCGCCAATAGTTCCTGTCCAAGCGAGGCACGGGTAGTGCCTGACAAGTGCTCAAGACTGGCAACCAAGCGCCACTCCTCGTAATCGAGTTGCCGGTTCAGGCGGCCCTTCTTTTTGTTATCGACACGCCTCTTGTACTTGCGATAGAGCGCCTGCTGTTCGCTGGCATTGATGCCGCCCGAGATCCGGCGCAACAACACCAGCAGTGCGACCCGACATTGCAGATCGTCGGGGAAGACGAGTTCATTGGACGCGATGGTTCGCAGGCCATTCACGCGCGCGTCATCACCCGGTGCACCGAATCCCGGTCGCAAACAGAAGCCGGATAGACTGAGCCAACGCACCTCGTGGCGCGAAGACTTCTTGCGTCCGGCAGCAACTTCGAGGAGCGCATCGCTGAGCTGACGAATGGCCGAGATAGGCCACGAGTCTCTCTTCGCGCCAAGCGCCACTTCCATTTGGTTGACAAGCGTCTCGGGCGCCAGCGTGTCACCATCAGCAGAGCCGCCAAAAACACCGCGAATTAGTTGCACAGCCGATTCGACCGCTACGTCGGAGGTCGCGACGGCCGATGAATGTGTTAGCACTGGTTGTGGTTTCGCCGTATCGAGTTGCTGCGCTTGTGCCTCTTCACCGCGCAGTTCGAATTGCAGCCGCCAGCGATGAGGCGTGTCCCGCGATTCACACCAGATTTCGAGCGTTCCAACCTCTGTGAAACTGGCTCTGAGACGAACAAACAGGTATACGTCGCGCATTTTCTTGCCATAGCGCAACAGGGTTACCAGCGGAGCGTGACGATGGACATCCGCTTCGTCCAACGCAGCCACTTCGCCGTGTGCATCGTGTCCTGTGCGCGAACTGTAGAGCGTGAACGACACTGGGCGATTCGTCAGCACCGAAAATTCGCGCTTTAGTAGAGGAAGAGTGGAGCCCTCTTCGACCCCGGCAGGCAAGACACAGATGCCTTGCAGCCCGTCGTCGGAGCGCCACCCGATGTAGTAAGTACGCGCGCTGCCGGCTCGGATGCGCAAACCGATGCCGTGCCGTACGCGACCGTAGTAAGCAGCGCCGCGAGCAACCGCACTCTCTACCGCACTTTCGACTGCTTCGTTGTTAAGAAGCTTGGGCCGCCAACTCGTTGGGTCTCCACCGAACCAGACGGAGATTGCCTCGATGATCCGCTCGCGAGTTACGGCTGGTTTGCAGAAACCGCCATTGAAGAGCACGGCGTTGGGTCGAGCCATCCGGTGGTTGGCCGGCAACCCGTTCATGGTGACCGCCGCTTGCCTCAGAAATGCGGCAAGGTGCCTGGTGATGGCGGGATCGCTAGCGTAGGGCAAGCCAAGTTCGCGCAGCGCTGTTGACCGGCCATGCACCGGCATCTCATCCGGCGCCGTGATCGGCAGGAAGCCGACCGTGAGAATTTCCAGGACTTCCTCTCGCGTCAGCTCAACGCTGAGCGCCTGTCCAACGACGGCACGGCCGCTGCCCAAGACCGTGACCGACACGTGCGACAGTTTCGAAGACCAACTCAGCAGCCGCTCTTTCGCAGCACAGCAGGTCCGACGTAACGCACAACGCTGTCGCATCGTAAGCTTGATGTCTTTGAGCTTCTCTTCCGCGAGTTTCTCTTCTACTCGGCGGGCCAAGGCTAAATCGAGATTGTCGCCGCCGAGCAAAAGGTGGTCGCCGATGGCAGTTCGCTCAAACTGCAGCTCGCCATTGACCAAGCGAGCGCTCACCAGGCTGAAGTCGGTCGTGCCACCGCCGATGTCGCAGATCAGAATCAGTTCACCATCGCGGAGGTCTTCATCGCCACCCTCTCCGATCGGATATGGGCGCGAGCATCGGCCACCTGCCGGAGCATTTCGATTTTCTGCGATCCACGCATAAAACACGGCTAACGGCTCTTCAAGCAGTGTGAGCTTGTGGAGACCAGCACGGCGGGCGGCTTCGACCGTCAGCTCACGCGCTTCCTCATCGAACGACGCGGGCACGGTGAGAACGATTTCCTGATGCTCAAAACGCGTTTCTGCATCAGTCCCAATTGAGCTGTTCCAGGCGTCGCGCAAATGCATGAGGTACCGCGCGGACGCTTCGACGGGAGAAATCATCGGCTGCGGCGGTTCCGCTTGAGCCGGCAGGATCTTGGCGCGGCGATCCACTCCAGGATAGGAAAGCCACGACTTGGCCGATGATACTTGGCGGCTCGGTACAAGCGCTCCCTGTTGGCGCGCGAGCATACCTGTAACCATTGGCGGATTCTCATCCCAGGTGGCGCTCACGGCTCCGGCAGACAACTCATCTTCGGTGGGGAAGTAAAGAAAGGAAGGAAGTGCCGGAAGCGTGAGGACTTCCCCGTGCTCCACTAATTGGGGTATGGGGAACACATGAATAGGGGAGGCCGCATCAGCGACTTCCTGACTATCGGTATACGCCAAGACAGAGTTTGTCGTGCCTAGATCGATGCCGATCAGATATCGGGAAGGCACCGACGACCTCACTTCCCGGTCTTCTCGCGAATGTTCAGCTCAAGCTTCCAACGCTGCGTGCCGTCGCGAGATACGCACCAGACCTGGAGGGTCCCGAGTTCGGTGACCCGAGTCTCGAGCCGCACCGGTACCATCGCTCCCTGCTGGCCATCTAGTTTGAGCGTGACCTGAAGCGGGCTGAGTTCCTCGATGTCGGTACCCCAGTCTTCCAACAGACTGCCGACATGATCCTGTTTACGGACACTGGAACTCAGGAAACGAAACTCAGCTGGTTCGCCGACGACTAGGCCAAACTCTCGGCCGGGAATCGTAGCTTCGGTGCCCTCCTCCATGCCAAAGGGAACGACGCAGAGAGCCTTGAGCGGAGCCTCCATGCCGGGCACCGCCGGCATGGCGCTTTCAATTCCGATGTAGTAGGTACGCGAGGCGCCACTGCGTATACGCACGCCGCGACCGCGACGCGCCTTCCCGTAATAGGCCGCGCCTCGCGCAACGGCGTGCTCCAAGTGGGGAGCTTCGAGGATTTGCTCTGCCCCGAGCGAGTCGAATCCTTCTTGTCGCAACCAGTTGTTAAGCACCTCGACCACACGGTCGCGCAGCACCGCCGCCTTCATTACTCCGCCGTTAAACAGGATGTGCGTGGGGCATGCCAGTCCGCTGCGGCCGCGCCGGATGCCCTCAGCCTCGGGACTGTTGCGAACTTGCTCCGACAGAAACCGCGCTATGTGCTTGGTGATGGCTGGATCGGCCGCATACGGCAGGCCCAACTCCTGAAAACCAACGCGGCGTTGCCGCGCCGGTAATTCGCCGCTCGCCACCTTTGGAAAGAATCCTTCGACCAGAACCTGGTCTAGGTCTTCGCGCACCAGTTCCGTCTTGATCGTGCCGCCGATGAGCTTCGTCCCTTTGCCCAGCAAGGTGATTGGGCGCTTCTGCGTCTTGGGGGATTCGAACAGTTTTTCCTTCTCGATGCGGCACTGATGCCACAGGCCGTGCAACTGCCAGGTATCGATGCGGTTGCCCAAGGCCTCAAGGCGCTGCTGCAGAGCGCGCGCCAGTGCCAAATCCATGTTGTCGCCGCCCAGAAGGATGTGATCGCCAACGGCGACGCGCTTCAGTGTCAGGTCGCCGTTCTCTTCAGAAACCACGATGAGGCTAAGATCCGTGGTGCCACCCCCGACGTCGCACACGAGAACGAGGTCGCCGACCTTGATGCGGCGCCGCCAGGCATCACCCTGGCTTTCAAGCCACGCATAAAAGGCCGCCAGTGGTTCTTCCAGTAATGTGACGTGCGGATAACCGGCCTGTTCGGCGGCGCGCCTGGTCAACTCGCGGGCTTCTTCGTCGAACGAAGCCGGCACAGTGAGTAGTACGTCTTGCTCCGCCAGACCGAGTTCCCCTTGCTCCCCCGCCTCGCCGCTGTCCCACACGGTGCGCAAGTATTGCAAAAACTGCGACGACGCCTCGACCGGCGATAGCTTGGGTACATCCTCGGACGCTTGCCAAGGCAAGATCGGCGCATTGCGATCCACCCCAGAGTAAGAGAGCCAGGACTTGGCCGAGGCAATCAGGCGGTTTGGGCTCTCCGCGCCGCGTTTGCGCGCCAGTTCGCCGATCACGAACTTCGGCTCGGGTTCCCAGGGCAAGGTGAGGCTGCCCTTGGCAAAATCGAGTTCACCCGGGATGTAGAGAAATGACGGCAGCAACGTGCGTTCTGCCACTTCGTTCGGATTCACCAGTTGCGGAATGCTGCGGACCTCGATAGGGCTTTCTTCTCCTGTGGCAGTTGCGTTGCAGCGCGCCAGCGCCGAATTTGTGGTCCCTAGATCGATGCCAACGATGTACTCGCCCGCCAATGAAAGTCTCCTATGCAAACCAGCATTTACCGAACAAATGTGGACGAGTCGCTATGAAAGTTCGACCTCAGCTGGCGCAACCACCATCCAGCCTGCGCCTTGTGGCAACGGGGGAAGTTTCACTTCTTTCACGCGCCAGCCTTTGTGTCGTAACACGCCGCGAAGTGGCAGCTCTCCCGTCACGTTGCCGATCAGTTTGATCGCGTCCAGGTCAAAGCCCGCCGGCACCATGACCGGTTGATCCTCTTCGGAGTTCAGAATCGGCTCCAGCTTTACATACCGGTCGAGCACCTGTCGGCAATTGTCGTGGATGGTTCGGACAGCGGCTCCAATCTGCGCGTCGGGATAGGCGGAAATGTTCTCCGCCAGAAAATCCACTAGCCGCCCATCGCGTTGCAGCAGCGCAAGCATCTGGATGGCGCGATCGAACGCTTCCAACGGCGGCTGTTCAACTTCCTTCCCACGAGAGACGAAAGTGACAGCAGCTGTCGCCGCCTGCGGAGCAGCACCAGCAGGCTTGACCAGCTTGTGTAGGATGTCGAGGGGAATGTCAGCGTGGAGCAGGATGGAAAAGAAACACCGAAAGGCAAAAGCTAAGCGTTCCCAGAGTCCGTTCATACCCACTCCCATGATTAGAAATCCAATAAACAGAAATCCGACGAAATAGAATCGTTTACCGCCACTTTCGCGCGCGCCGAGTTCGAAAACAATCCGAGCGGTTTGTATGCATCATACCAATACGGTCGGACGATCCGTGATCGCGGGCGGCACCCCGTGGAGCCCGCGTCGGGTTGTCAGTCTACCCCTCGTCAGAGGCGCTGCCAAACTTCCGGACAACTTCGATCTCGACTTTGACAAGAACACCGGTGTGCAAAGACTGCTGCAAATGGCAAAAGTGGCCGCCATTTTCCCTGGGAAGTGATTGGCACCGTGGTCGAGGATGGGTCAGGAACGAATTCCCAAGCCGCACCTCGTTCGGGATGTCGGACCACGACGCGAGAAAACTACAACCCGCTTTATTTCAGTCGCTTAGAGATAGTCACCGTTAGTCAGAGGCAGAACGAAGGTCAGGAACCGTTGGTAAGGGTCGTAACGCCACCCGCGATGATATTCGCCAGCCGGTTCGCTCTAAACGGAAGCAGTCGACACGCCAGAATCATGGCGATGGGTATTTCCATCAAGACCGCTGAACCCAGCACAGCCCATTGTGGGAGATGTGGGGCTGAATTCGGCGAGCCAAGAAAGCGAACAGGGCAAGCACGTCCGCATACAGGTAGTTTAATAACGCGAAGATCCACAATAGAGACAACCGCTCCTTTGTGTTATGCATGTCAACCTCCTACGGAATAGTTACGGTCCCGCGGCAGAATAAGTTTCAGTTCAAGCATCACTTCTTATCAAACTGGAGAAACTCGACTGGGGCTCCATTCTCGACGATAAAAACGACGGTCACGCCCGGGGAGGGTGAGTGGGGCGCAATAAGTATCTCTTTTCCGGCGATTTCAGCGGAGAGATCGTCCACTTTGAAGGCGACATGCGGAACAGTACGCACAAGTTCAGGGACTGGTGCTTCAGGTTCGAACCGCATCCACTCGATTCCGTAGGTGCTCGTTTCATATCCAGACACGAACGTCGCATAGTGCTCGATCAGGCGTTCACCTTCTCGACGCTCGGTAGTGGGAATT
>JBEKUD010000162.1:0-11059 GCA_049515395.1 Candidatus Sulfotelmatobacter sp.
CGGTTGCGGTGCTGGGCGGAAGCCTACTGGGTGTGGCATTCGCCTGGCTGACCACGCGATGCCTGGGTACGGTTGGGTACGCACTTCTGCTTCGGCGTAAGAGCCCTTGGATTCAGTACGGAATTCGACATGCTCGGGTAGAGACGATCAAACAACTAGCTGCCCCCGCATTCGGCTTCATCGCGTTTCCCGTCGGTTATTCCCTGAGCTTGCAGGGTCTTGCAATCGTTATCGGGGTTTTGCTGGGACCTGTGGCTGTAGTGGCTTTCTCAACGCTTCGCACGTTGTCCCGTCTCAGTGTGCAGTTGATTGGCGTGATCAAGAATAGTCTCTGGCCGGAACTCTCAAGAGCTTTCGGGAACGGAGATATTTCTTTGGCGCGGAGACTGCATCGTCGGGCGTGCCAAGCGTCCATTGGTTTCTCGATACTCGGGGGCTTGCTGCTCTGGATCTCAGGTCCATTCATCTACCACGTGTGGATTGGGCATCGCGTTCCTTTCGATGCGACCTGCTTCCATGTTCTGTTGCTGGTCACGGTGACAAATTCACTCTGGGATACGAGCGCCGTGATTCCGATATCCACCAATGATCATGTCCGTATCTCCGTGGCGTTCGTGGGTACCTCCGCACTTTCATTGGGAATCGCCAGCATCCTCATCCCTCGAATGGGTATCGTCGGCGCCGCCACAGCACTGGTTGCCACGGACATATGGATGACGGGACTGGTGTTGCGCACAACGCTAAGTCAAGTCCAGGATAGTGTCAGCACATTTGCAGCGGCTCTTTTTTCCGTCCCGTCTTTTCGGCAGTTCTTGAAGCCTGCACCCGAGGCATGAGCATGTGGCAGAGAGCACATCTTTTTTCTGTGGCAGAGCTCTTAAGATTACAGCCGCTACTTCTCCGTAGAAGCGGCTCTGCACATCTGGACCTGATTCGTGCAGCAACAGCTCGGCGAGTAGTGCGGGGACATCAGCGGACCTTGTCCTTCGTTGATTTCGAGTACGCTCAGCACGTCAGTCCGACTTGCCCAGAATGTAAACTCGTGTTTAGCGTTTCGAAGGATTATCCAAGTGCTGCGGAATCTTGCTACGAGTCGGATATGAGCAGGGATTCAACACCGACTGACGGGAGGTACCAATAATGAGCATACCAGCTGCAACGCTGCAGGCGTTGTACTACACAAAAACAGCATCCATTTATGACGCCATGCACATCGACCGCAAGACGGACGAACACTATTACGCCCTAGGTTTTATCGAAATGCTCTGTGACCCGCTGGGGCTCAACACACTCTTGGATGTGGGCTCTGGCACGGGCCGAAGTGTCGCTTTTCTGTTGGATCATGGAAGAGATGTTCGAGGTGTAGAACCGGTGGTGGCGCTGATCGAAGAAGCGGAAAAAAAGGGGATTCCGAAAGGCCGCATTCTCGAGGGGAACGGCTATTCTCTGCCATTCGAGGACAACTCGTTTGATGCTGTTCTCGAGTGTGGTGTTATGCACCATGTCGCCGAACCAAGTCGTGTCGTAAATGAAATGATGCGGGTTGCGAGACATGCAGTGTTTTTGTCGGATAACAATCGCTTTGGGCAAGGCAGCTTCACAGCCCGGACGCTTAAGCTAGCGCTTCATAAGTTCCGTTTGTGGAATGCTGCAATGTTTCTTCAGACAAAAGGGAAAATGTATAAAGTCTCCGACGGGGACGGTGTTTATTATTCGTATAGCGTGTTTGAGTCCTACGACCAATTGCACCAGTGGGCGGATAAGGTCTGGCTGATTCCAACAGCACCAGAGAAGCCCGGGAGGAGTTGGCTACATCCTCTGATAACGAGTCCTCATGTACTAGTGTGTGCACTCAAGAACAGGCAGGGAACACCAGAATCCTAACAGCCTATGGTGCCGATTCTGGATTCGCGAAAGGAAAAGATTGAGCGATGCATAGGGATCATTCGAAGAGTACGGCATGGCAATCAGCGCGCGAGGGGTGGAAGAAGCAATAATATTTGTGGATCGCGCACACGGAGTTGGCACGCGGGCCGGAGATCTGTCTTATCGGCACGTGAAGACAGGCTTAAGAAAACTGTCGTGCCTCTGTTTGTTTTCCCTAGTCTTACAGATTGCGCCAGAGGCATGACCTGACGCGAGTAAGTCTTGAAACGATTGGAAAGTCTCACCGGTGCGTATAGCTATCTCACTACCTCGACCTTTTCACTCTGTGATGCTGGGGAATGCCCTGCTTCCGTATGCGGATGCGATCGAGATCTTCAGTTCTGTACCCCGGCGATTTTTCAAGAGGCTGGACGATTCAATACGAACTAGTTTTGTACCCTGCCCGATGTCCATTGCCGGTCACATTCTGCATTGGAATGTTCCTGCTAGCATGAGCAGGGCTAGCACGATTTTCTTTGATCACAGCGTTGCTGCACTGATGGGTTCGCCAGATTTGTATTTCGGCTGGGCGACCGTATGCCTTCAATCTGCCCTCGCTGCGAAAAAGCGGGAAGCACATTTCGTCCTCGACCGGGCTTGCCCGCACTGTGATTTTCAGCAATCTCTCATCGAGCGAGAGTCGGACAAGGTCGGCGCTGTCTTTTCCCGTCAGCCCGAGTGGTTTCGCAAACGTCAGCTGGATGAATACGCGCTTGCGGATGCTATCTTAGTCCCCTCGGGGTACACAGCGAAAAGTTTTCCCAAACGTCTGCAGCAGAAACTGGTGAAGGCTCCCTTGAGTGGCCGCTGTCATTATCCCAAAGATTTGAATCTGCAACGCAGCGGAACCTTCTGCGTTGGCGTAGTCGGTGGGCATCCTCTGCGGAAGGGTTACCTCTATCTCCTCAAGGCATGGGAAAAACTGGCCTTGCCCAAAGCTCGACTGCTGTTGCGTTCTGGAACCTTCTCTGAGTACCCTTTGCTCGAAGAGATGGTGAAACGGGTGAATGGCGTTGAACTTGTGAACTTTGTGCCGGACATTGCCGAGTTCTACAGACGGTGTGACGTTTTCGTCCTGCCCAGTATCGACGATGGATTCGGTATGGCTCTGGTGGAGGCCATGGCCCACGGTTGTGCGTGCATCACAACCACAAACACAGGCGCATCAGAACTCCTCACTCACAGCCAGAACGCGCTCATCGTTGAGCCCGCCAATGACGAACAGCTAGCAGATTCCATCCTACGCTTGTACCAGTCCGAGGAATTGCGTCGGACGCTGGCCCTTGCAGCCCGCACAACAGCGAGTTCCATCCTTTCATCTTCAAAATATGCTCAGGGTATAGCTTCCCTCATGAACAAGATCAACGAGCCGATGCGAAAACACTCTAGGGAAAGTGAAATGCCATTGAGCGCGTCATAGCGCAAGCGATTACCTGTACTTGCGGATTTAAGTTCATGACCCTTCCAGCGACGTCACGGAATGTTCCATTGTGCCTATCCGTGATGGAGGATGGCTGCTGATTGTCTCCAAGCGTTTGCTGGTGATCTCGATCTTGGATTTCAATGAGTGAGGCGGCACTTCAGCCCGTGAAGTCAACTACCAGTATGGCGAGCCGGCGTAATCAGATGTTTGTCGGAAGCGTTCGAGTCACAAATTGTCGCTCTCTTTTGTATATCGGAACGAATTCGGGTACGTCGCGCCATCGCGCGTTGGCATTAGGACGACTCGGATACGACGTTTTTATTATCGACCCCGCAGCCTTTCTCCCGCATAGCCGTTTTGTATCTGCTTGGACCTGGCACACTGGGGGTCTGTTCGTCGAACACTTTGTACGGCGGAAAGTTCTCGAAAATATTCCATCCAATAACTTTGACCTTGTCTATGTTGACGGCGGCGAATTAGCAGGACCCTCGCTGATCCTTGAGTTGAAGAATCGCTTCGGATCTGTCATCAACTACAACCTTGACGATCCATACGGCAGACGGGACGGAAGGCGATGGAAACTTTATCTGCGGTCTGTGCCTTTTTATGATTTGGTCGTCGTTGTGCGCGACAGCAATGTTCCAGAAGCCATCGCCCGTGGCGCAAGGAATGTTTTACGGGCCCACAGGTCCGCCGATGAGATCGCACACGCGCCGAGGCAAATCAGCCGGCAGGACTGGCAGAAGTGGGGCAGTGAAATAGTGTTTGTGGGAACCTGGATGCCGGAGCGCGGACACTTTATGGCGCGCTTGATTGAGCTAGGAGTTCCATTGTCAATTTATGGTGGTCGATGGCAAAAGGCGCGCGAATGGCCTGTTTTAAGATCGTGCTGGCGTGGAGCGACTCTGGAACGAGAACAGGACTATGCGATGGCGATACAGTGCGCTAAAGTAAGTCTGGGACTACTCTCCAAGGGGAATCGTGACCTGACTACTCAACGTTCTTTCGAAATACCTCATTTGGGCGGAGTGTTGTGTGCGGAGCGCACTCCCGAGCACTCCGAGCTTTACCGGGAAGATGAAGAAGCTGTTTTCTGGAGCAGCCCCGAGGAATGTGCCGAAAAGTGCATGCAATTGCTGCAGGATGAGCCGCGGCGAAAGCGCCTAGCGATGAACGGTCGTCGTCGCTGCCTGCACAACGGCACGACGAATCAGAAAGTCTTAGCGCAAGTGCTCCAACAAGCGCTTCTGCCAGACGATGCTCATTCCTCGTTTGCTAACGTGAAGTCATCAGCGGAGGCGGCGGGTTCTTACGACAGCAAGCATCTCCTGAGATCGGATGAACCGCGGCTCTCTCGTCACCCCTGCGAATGACATTAGCTGCAGTAAAAAGAGGATGCTACGGAGCGTTCCCAGTCGGAGGAGTCGAGGGAGTAACGCATGAATGAGTGGCAGACGGCGAGAAATTGGCACCGTAAGTGACTGGGGTACTCAGTGAATTGTTCCAGAAATAGATAGTTTGGAACACCGTCGTCACTGGGTCTTTAACCGGTGCCGGCCCAAACAGGAAACAGGGGAAGAATCCTTCTTGGGTTATTTCGCCATAAGGAGGGGTGTAGGTTCGACCGGGGTTCGCGGAATAGGGAGTCACAACGTTGCCTCCCATTTGGACATTGATCATGCCCATTCCGTGATACGCATCCGAGGCAAACGCCTCGGCGTCCAACGCAATATATGCCGGGATTGTGCCTGAAGTATTGGAGACGACATTGTTTACAATCTGTGTGTTAATCGCCACTTCATGATTGCGCCGGCTCTCGGGGTATGTCGATTTGCTAACCCGTTCATCGACGATACGAACAATGATGCCTCTTGAATTAGTCAATGTGTTATTTTGGACGACACAGTTATAACAGCCGTCAAATAACACGATGCCACTGGGATTGTTGACAAAGGTATTCCCCTGGATAGTAGCATTCGCGAGGGTCCAGCTGAAAATGGAATACAGGCTGCCGGCTGCGGGAACGGGATTCCAAGGTTGCGTTACCGTGAGAGTTTTCGTGCTTGCGGCAAAGGACTGGACCATGCGCACTTCGCCGGTGGCCGGGCCCGACAAGACAGCAATAACGGTATTGGGATATTGTGCGAGCCGCGATACGGTAACGGAATCCCACAAAGCATTCGTGTCTGTCAGCGTGTTGGAGGCGACTGCAGTTGCACTCCCTGCATCTACAATATCAGGAGTAGTACTCAGCTGGCTCATGATTGATTCGCCGTCACTAACTTCGCTTGACGGAGCATTCAAAGTCTGGAAACTATTATTGAGCACTTGGATATTGGAATCAAACGAGATCTCAATCCCCCCGCTTTCAATGGCGCTTTCATTGTCCTGATCCTTGTTTTGTGCGTCACGGATTAGGGTATTGCCCTGTATGATTACGCCGGCATTATTCTGCAGATGCGCACGCCCGAAGTTATAAGTGAGAGTGTTGCCGATAAGCGAAACGTTCGTATTCCCCACGATATATACGGGCCCAACCCCAGCTGCCTGGGAATTATCTTCGGCACTGTCGATGTGGCTGTTTTTCACCAGTAGCTCATTCGCTCCATCGAACCAAAAGGTTCTGCAGTTATTGAGTTCGATGTTCATATTATTAAAGAATAATTCACTGACCGCGTGGGAACCCCGATTCCAGATAGTCGCACATGGATTGGACGATGAAGGGACTGCTACCGCCGTCACGCCAAGATCAGTCATACCACTCAAGCTGGCTCCCTGAAAGTCAATCCCACCCCAAGTCCCAGTCCAGTCGGTTTCACTGGTGGCCTGCGAATCATTCACAAAGATACGGGAGGTTGCGGAGCTGTCTCCTCGCAAGATGATGCGAGAAGGGATGACGAGCGGACTGCCACTGACGGCGCCCGAGGGGGTAACAATTTTGTAGTTGCTGGCCGGAAAATAAACCATGCCTCCTCCGGACGAGGACGCCAACTGGATGGCGGCGCGGATAGCGGCAGTGTCGTCTGTGACGCCGTCGCCTTTCGCATGGACCTTCAAACGTGAATCAGTCTTCACGTTAATCTGATTTTTTGCAATGGTTATGAAATCGCTGGCCCACGGAACTCCTAACACGCTGGGGTTCCAAGTTGTTACGGGAGGCGTCACCGTGGCCGGTGCACGCATTATTGTGACCGCGGCGGTTGCTGAGCTGGCGGCATCGTACGCACTCGTTGCGGTTATGGTCACTGAAGGTACAGCCGGCGGGCTTACCGGTGCGGTGTAGGCGCCTGTAGAAGATATCGTGCCAACACTAGAATCCCCCCCCTGATTTCCGTTCACAAACCAGCTGACTCCCTGATTTGTCGTCCCTTTTACCGTTGCTGTGAATTGTTGAACTTGGCTTGTGTATAGGCTCGCCACAACAGGGGCCAGGGAGACTGTTATCGGGGTAAGACCAGGCATGACTGCTACGGTTGCAGTAGTGCCTTTTGCGGGGGCGGCTTTACTGTTCACCGCAATAACGATTTCGGCATTTGAGGTAACTTGTTGCGGAGCTGTGTAAAGACCAGATCGCGAGATCGTGCCCGTGGCTGAATTGCCTCCCGGAACTCCGTTTGCCAGCCATTCGAGATCAGCCGTGAGTGGTCCAGACGACGTAGCTGTGAACTGCAACGAATTACCGGCGCCAAGGACAGCTGTTTTGGGGGAAATGGAAACGAAAGCAGCTCCAGCAGGCCCCTTCGACGGCACCGGAAGCGGTACATTGCCGGGCAGCGAACCTCCGCAGCCAAGGGAAATCAGATATAAACTCGACAGAAGAAGAAGAGGCACAGCGGGGGGGAGTTTAACACGAAACATTGTCCTCGTCCGATCTCGCCAGCAACGTTGCAATGACGTGGTCTAACAAACAAATACTAGGGCGGATAGAACAGGGAGGGAAGATATCGGAAGGATACGGCCAATGAGACATGTCCCAGAACGACTCGGGACAGTTACCGGGGCGTTTGCTGCTCAATGCATAGGCCGTTTGGTCATTCCCTAAGCCGATAATTCTGTCCATAGCTGTCTTGCAGGTGTGCATGGCAGCCCGCGGACGGCGCAATCAGATTAAATCCCAGCCGCACCCGGGCGACTTCGCAGTTGCCTGTAATTAACTTCCAGGTTCGACATCGTGCCTCACGCTTCGCATCTCGAACCGTTGAGGCGTAGCTCTCTGCTTGCGGAGTTTTTGGACGAATTGCATCCCGCCAGAAACACGTGTGTGGCGGGCCAATCGAGCTAACGATGCCTTCTCGCTCAGACCTGCTAGTGAATAACCTCCCCTGTCCGGATCAGCGAAAGTTCTTGCCGTTCGATCTAGCCAGGTTCGATTGAAAGTGTCAAAGCAGTTCAGATCAAGACGCAGCGAAAGAACAAATACGGTGTAAGGAGCAAAAATGCGTATAGCGATAATCGGGTCAGGTTACGTAGGGTTGGTTTCGGCGGCCTGTTTCGCGGAAATTGGACACGACGTGATCTCTGTAGACGACGACGGTGCAAAGATTGCCGGGTTGCAGCGGGGAGAAGTGCCGATTCACGAACGCTTTCTTCCCGAGTTGCTTCGGCGCCATCGTGGAGCGCGTTTGCAGTTTTCCACATCCGTGAAAGACAGTATCGGTAACTCGGACGCCGTCTTCATCACCGTAGGAACGCCTCAATCAGAGACTGGGGAGGCCGACCTGTCTTTCGTTGACGCTGTCGCTCGCGAGATCGCGTCCGCGGATCGCGGTTCAAAGGTGATCGTTGAGAAAAGTACAGTGCCGGTGAGCACCTGCGATTCTCTGCGCCGAGCGCTATGGTTGAACGGCGCTCCTCCCGGCTCACTCTCGGTGGCTTCAAATCCGGAGTTCTTGCGGGAGGGTACAGCCGTAACTGATTTTCTCTATCCAGACCGTATCGTGATCGGAGTCGATGACGAGTTGAGCGGCTCAGTGCTGAAAGCCCTTTACCGGCCCCTGACCAGTGGCAGCTACTACGGTCAGAAGACGGTGATTCCATTCAGTGGATATGCACACAAACAAGCTCCGCTGATAGTCACCACTGCCAAGAGCGCGGAGCTCATCAAGCATGCTTCCAACGCATTCTTAGCTATGAAAATTTCCTTCATCAATGCGGTTGCCAATATAGCGGAATCGGTCGGCGCAGACATTGAGGATGTGTGTACCGGCATTGGTTCCGATTCGAGAATCGGGGCGAAGTTTCTGAAAGCTGGCATTGGCTATGGTGGCTCGTGCTTTCCCAAAGATGTTCAGGCGTTCCGCGTTGTTGCGGAACAGTGTAATTACGAATTTGGCTTGCTCACCGAAGTGATGCGGGTTAACACGGAGCAGCGGAGGCGGTTTCTGAAGAAGGTTCGGAACGCACTATGGACTCTCCGAGGAAAACGATTGGGAGTACTCGGACTCGCGTTCAAGGGTGATACCGATGACATCCGCGAATCCCCTGCGATGGAAATCGTCTCCCTCCTGCTCAGAGAGGGTGCGCGCATATGCGCCTACGATCCAGTGGCGATTCCCAAGGCTAAAGAAGTTTTGGACAAGAATAAGAACATGTTGTACGCTACCGACTCTTATACGGCAGCCTCCGACTGCGACGCGCTGCTGATCCTGACCGAGTGGAAGCAGTTCGCGCAGTTGGATCTGGAGAAGCTTCGTTCAGTCTTGAAGTATCCCATCGTGATCGACGGTAGAAATTTGTATCAGCCAGAGGAGATGGCGCGGGCCGGATTTGTCTATCACAGTATCGGTCGGCCAGTAGCGATTCCCAACAACATGTCCTTCGAGGACAAATCATCCGCAATGCATCGGGAATCCACAATTCGCTCTGCCGCCACCGCGGGCTGGCGCCCGGAACTGGGGAAACCAGTCAAATCGGCCAGTCAGCCTCTCTCAGAGATTTAACGGTTCATTCTGTAACACATCTGGAGCAAACCTCTTGTCTGTTTCAGCGGTGATGTGCAATGTCATGGCAAGAGGTGCAAAGCGTGATCAGGTTCTCTTCGGAATCGTGGCCGGAATGGCTGCGAAACTGTTTGTGATGGATCTCCAGGTTCGACATCGCGCCGCACGATTGACACCGCCAGCCGTCGCGCCGCAGAATCTGCTGCCGTAGAGTTTCGTAGGACACTGAATCCAGGCGCAGGCGGGGAGGGTCGGGGCGCCCCTGGCTCATGATGCCTTCTCGCTCAGGCCTCTTAGAAATGCCCGCCGCTGTTCTTCGGGCAGAAATTTGAAGAATCTCGTCATCGAGAACAGCAGCATCTCCGGATCTCCGTGGTCCAGGGCGGCGCCGGCTAGGAAGTCCGCACAAATCATTTCCAAACAGTAGCCTCGGGATCGGTCGCTTCCCAGCATGAGAGCTGCCGTCTCAATTGCCCGCTCAATAACCGGCATTTGGCTCTGGTACAGCTTGAAGTAGATAATCTCCCACGGTTCCGTTTCCTTTCCCGTCAGTTCCCTTTCGACCTCCCGCTTGAAATCCTCTTTAGGCATCTCTCGTGCCCGGTGCAACCAGGTTGCACAATCGAAGTGCTGCCGGTCCCTCCTGGCGAGTTTTGCTAGTTCCAACCCCTTCGCCCAGCCCACCTCCTTCAACTGCTTTCTCGCCTGCGGCGGCAGGTGTTCGTGAATCGACATCAGGTAATAGGCCTTGCGCCGCGACTCCGGAAACCGCCTCTCCAGGAACTCGTCGAAGCACTTCAGATCCTCCAGCCTCCAGTACTGTCCCGCCCGCACCTCGCATAGGTAGCGCCCCAGTTCGACGAACTTGGTGTCCCGCTCCGTCTCCTTTCGCTGCTCCCATGCCAGAATCTCGTCGATTTTCCCCAGCACAAATAGGGCGCGGCGGCGATTGAACTTCGGCGGCATGGGCGGATTGCTAGTAACTAAGCTCGTCAAGCCAATCAAGGCTCTCTGCTCCTGGACGCCTGACCAAACGGGCGTCATCCATTCCCTGCTTTCCCAGACAAAGTCCCACATAGGGGCAACTGCTGCAGGGATTCTGGGGAAAGCGGATGCCACTGTGCGGCAGGAAGTCCGCCGACTCGATTCTTCGAATCGTGCTTTCGACTAACTGACCAAATTCCTCGCGCTGCTCGTCGGTGATAGTCGTTCGCAGATATTGAACCTGGACAAGACGTTTGCGTACGAACACCACCTGGGCGACTTCGGCAATGCCCGTCATCCACGAGTAGCAGACGAGTTGAGGATCCAGAGACAAGAGTCCATCAGGCTCCTCTGGATATCGGCTGGAAGAAGTCTTCCATTCGAGCAAGCAGCGCTTCCCGTCGAGTTTGCCGATACCGTCGATGTAGGAGACGAAGTCGTTCTTCTCGGCAATCGGCCGGATGAACTTGATCTGCAGATTCCGTCGAGGCTGTGGGACTTGCACACGATCGTCCTGGCAGAACCGGGTCAACAGCATGATTCCCTGCCGCAGCATGCGATCCCAGGAGTCTCCGTTCGAGTAGTGCAAGCCCTGGCTCTGGCAGGCAGACCATTCGGCGAACAGGACAACTCCGGGATCTTCGCGACGGAAAAAGGCACCGAGAGCCTGCTCGAAGGCGCGACCGAAGAGCATTGCCGCACGGGTGTCCTTCTCCTTCCACCCATCGAGATAACGATGCCGATAGCGCCGCGGACACGTGAGGTATTGACTGATCTGGGTGTAGCT
>JBEKUD010000163.1:0-10997 GCA_049515395.1 Candidatus Sulfotelmatobacter sp.
CTGGTGGGGGGCTGGAAGGTGATCACCTATGCCATGGCCGCTATCGGCGCCCTGAGCTTCGTCGTTTGGGGACATCATATGTTCGTGAGCGGGATGAGCCCGTATATGGCGATGGTGTTCTCGGTGCCGACCTTGATCATCACCATTCCCTCCGTCATTGCGGTGCTGGTGTTCGCGGCTTCGCTTTACGGCGCCAACATTCGCTTTACAACTCCGATGCTGTTCTGCCTGGGTTTCATCTCACTCTTCATCAGTGGTGGAATCGGTGGATTCTTCCTGGCGCAGCCGGCGGTTGATTCCTATCTGCACGCCACCAGCTTCGTCGTTGGCCATTTTCACTTCACTATGGGCCTTTCCGCCATCTTTGCCACGTTCGCCGGTTTCTACTACTGGTTCCCGAAACTGTGGGGCCGCATGATGAACGAGACGCTCGGCAAAGTGCACTTCTGGCTGACTTTCGTCTGCGTGTACCTCGTCTTCATGACCATGCACCTGATGGGCTTCACCGGGGCGGTTCGCCGCTATTCGGCGTTTGTGGACGACTTCATGGTTCCGCTGATGCCCACCAACCGGTTTATTTCCGTGGCTGCGTTGCTGCTGGGTGCCGTGCAGTTCATCTTCTTGTACAACGTGATTTGGAGCCGCTTCAAGGGACCGAAGGCTCCAGACAATCCGTGGCAGGCCACCACGCTGGAATGGGATACGACGTCGCCCCCGCCGTTTGATAATTTCGGCGGCCGGCAAATGACCGTTCATCACGGCCCGATGGAATACGACGGCGACGCCTCCGTGATGCAGACTTCAACGGAAAAGTCCATCGCAGGGACCTAACACCGTGGGGGAGATTTGCTGTTCAGACTAGAGATAGGGTCGAGAGAGGCGCCATGAACCAACCCGAACTGACCATGTCAACTGGTGAAGTGCTGATGGAGGGTTCTCCATACGGGATTGAAAAAAAGAAGCTGGGGATATGGCTCTTTATCGTCTCCGACGCATGCACGTTCGCCACGTTTCTGTTTGGCTACGGGTACATGCGGGTGGGCAGCAAGAATTGGGGGACGCCATTCGAATTCCCGACGATCTTGAACGGAATCGTCATGACCTTCATCCTGCTTTCCAGCAGCCTTACCATGCTGGCGGCAGTGCGGGCCACGCAGGCCGTGCAGAAAGCGTCGGCCAACAAATGGCTGGGCCTGACCATGCTTCTGGGCACGGTGTTCGCGATCCTACACTTGAGGGAATGGTTCAAGATGATCGGTGAGGGCTGGCGGCTCTTCCACAACCCCACCGGTGGCGCAGCTCAGTTCGGTGCGACTTTCTTCAGTGTAACGGGACTCCATTTGGCCCACGTCATCTGCGGCGTCCTTGCGCTCCTGTTTATCACGCGCGGCTACAACCGGGGACGCTACGATAGCAGCCACGTCGAAACCGCGGGCCTGTACTGGCACTTTGTCGACCTGGTCTGGATGTTCGTTTTTCCAATGATGTATTTGATGAACGCCGCCCGCTGAGTGAAGGTTCGAGCAGGAGGGAAAATCTGCCATGTCATCGGATCAAGAGCTGGGAATGAGTTCTTACATCGGAATCGTGGTCGGGCTGATGCTCATCGTGGGGATTGAGGTGGTTCTGACCTATCAGCACTTGCCGATGCGTACCTTGTTTGCCTCCTTGCTCTGCCTGGCGTGTGTGGAGGCGTTCGTGGGCATCATGTACTTGATGCACGTGAAGTACGAGAGCCGGCTTTTGTTCTGGACCATATTTCCCGCGACGCTCTTCGTGCTTGTTCTCCTGAACTACGTATGGCCCGACGCGTACCGCATGGCGAGGATGAGTGTGGGGAGATGACGCGGCTGGGGAGATTTCGTTGCGAAGGAGATCGAGTGAATTCTGCAAGACCGAAAAATTGGCGCTGCCTCAAGCTAGGACTGGCGGGGCTAGCGTTCCTGCTCTTGATCGGACCTCCCCCGTTGCGCGCGCAGGGCTGTGCCATGTGCTACCAGAGTGCTGCCGCCTCGGGCGCCCGTCTTATCCACGCGCTGAAGAACGGCATTGTAATATTGATGATTCCACCTCTGCTGATGACAGGCTTTTTCGCGGGTCTCGTGTATCGAAGGCGCAACCTGTGCAATGAGGAGTTCGTGGATCACCGCGAGGTTTGACAATTTCTAGCGCAAGCGCCCGGTTTATCAAGATCCTGTGAGAAAAGGCGCCTGAGGCGTCAATTGGGGGAATATCGAAGGAGTCTAGAGCTATGGCAACCACGGTTCACGAACCGCCGCCAATCGCTGGCCGGGCGCCGGGTAAAGATCACTATGGAGATGGTGGCGGGAGGAATCTGGTTCCGGCTGAGGGTGACTTGCGTGCGTTGGAGGACCTCTCTCCAGAACCGGCCAAGACCGGCGTATGGGTTGGGCTGGCGGCGATTACCATGTCATTCGCCGCGCTCACCAGTGCTCTGGTGGTTCGTCAGGGTTCGGGGCTCGACTGGCGACACCTGACTCTGCCCCCCCTACTTTACGGCAATACGGTTGTGCTGCTGGCGAGCAGCGTCACCTTAGAAATCGCGCGCCGCCGGATCGCGGGATACGGTCGCGGCATCGAAACTCGGGTTGCGGCGGCGCCCATGCGCTGGCTGGGGGTGACACTAGCGCTAGGTCTGCTTTTCGTCGCCGGTCAGTACATAGCCTGGCTGCAATTGAAAGCAGGAGGACTGTATCTCGCCACAAATGCAAACAGCTCATTTTTCTATGTCTTCACGGGCGTGCATGCCTTACATGTGCTGGGTGGTCTGGTTGGATTAGTTTATGTCATGAGCAAACTCAATCGCTCGACCCTGCGGCGGAGTACGTTCGCAGCGGCCGCGCAATACTGGCATTTCATGGACATTCTTTGGCTGTATCTGCTTTGGGTGCTCTGGATGAATCTCTAACACAACTCAGCAGACGGTGCCGTGACCCAATCACAGGAGAGCATGGCGACTACTCCGAAAACGATGCAACCGAGCCCGACCAATCGCTTCCCTTCCAAACTCCGGGACTATTACACCCTGACCAAGCCGGAAGTGAACCTGTTGATTCTTATGACCACGTCAGCCGGTTATTTATTATCTCGCTTCCCGTGGACCTTTTAGGATTGCCGGCCTGATTAACACGCTGGCGGGGACCCTCCTGGTTGCCAGTGGTGCCGCAAGCCGGAATCAGTGGATGGAACGGGTTTGGGACAGTCAGATGCGCCGCACCGCAAGCCGTCATCAGATCACTTCCGCGTGGCCGACAAACTGCAAGAATCGTAGGGGGCACGCTCAGAATTCCAGGCGTGCCTGAAACGCGATCATGCGTGGACTGCTGTCGCCACCCAAACCAACTCCCAGCAGGCCGGTTGGCGGTGAAGTTGTATAGGTAAGCGCTCCAAATCCCGTCTGCGTGGAAGGCTTTCCGGGAATCCCCGCCAGCGCCATGCTGGGAAGCCCAAAGTTCGGATGGTTGAACACATTGAAGAACTGGGCTTCTACCCTGAGCTTCACCCGCTCGGTCACAGGGAACCATTTCGTGAGATAAAAGTCATTCCAGACGAAATCGGGACCGCGCAGGGCATTGCGGCCGAGGTTCCCGAATTGGCAATGCTGTGGGTCGTCGCCACCGACGCATTGGCCAGTACTTGGATCAACGGCGGAAACAAAGGCAGCCGGATTGAGCCACTGGAGGGTGCCCGCCTGCGTTACGCCCGCGACAGGATCATGCTGATAGAGCGGGACGCCGGGAACGACGCTTGCGAACTGCGGTCCGCTACCCTGCACAATGCCGTTTCCGTCGGCTGAATACGGCGTGCTCAGGACCGAGAACGGAACTCCGCTGTGCCAAAACATGGTTCCGGAAATTTGCCAACCGTTGACCGCCTGTGCCAACTGGCGATTCTGAACGTGGATTGGCAACTGATACTCATATTGGGCATTGAGGTTGTGCCGGATGTCATAGTCGCAAGCACCGTAGTCGCGGGCGAGTTCTCCGGGCAGAGGGGAAAGAATCCCTCCCGCCGAGAACTGAAGGAATCCTCCGTTCGAGACCGTATCCATGCAACGGCTCCAGGTGTAGTTGACCTGTCCCTGCAGGCCATGTCCCAGGCGCTTCATGGCGGTGAGCTGAAGGCCGTTGTAGTGACTGTTTTCCCCGGTGGCGAGCTGGCTCACCGCGCTGAACCGCGGATCGGTTGGTTGCATGTAGGGGAATGGCGCAAAGCACCTCTGGCACACAGTCTGGTATCCGTTCACTTGGGTTAGATAGGGCTGGTTCACAGCACGTGTTCCCACATATCGCGCCAGCAAACTCGTCGTGGTTCCGAATTGATGTTCAATTCCCAGGCTCCATTCCAGGAAGTACGGAGCATGCAGAGTGCCAGCGGGCACCGCTGTGATTGCGACGGGTGGGAGGCAGGTTGCGGGATGCGCCTGTGAAGATGCGCACGAAAGCTGGCCCCGTGGAAACCCCGCACTAAATCTCTGATTTGCGGCGACAGTCGCGTCCACTGCGCTGTTCGGCACTCCAGGCGCGATTGTACTGCCACCCACCGTGCCCAGCAGACCTCCCTGGAAGGTTTTGTCGTAAGGAGGATTAGTTCCAATCAGGTCGGCCACACTGCCCGGCAAGATGTCGCTGAAGATCCCAAAACCGACTCGCAGAACGGATTTCGGCTCGACCTGCCACGCGATCGCGGTTCGCGGCTGCAGAATGGCCAGCGGTGTGGACGAAAACAAATTGCCGAGATGAGTAAGGATCGCCGCCTTTAACGGTTGATTCACATCATGCGAGATCGAACTGAAAGCACCGCCCAGGCGCGCGATCTGGTCGTGTGGATTGAGCGGGTTCGAGTTGAAAGTATCGCGCACGCCGAACGTCCAGGTAAGCTTCCGCGTCACTTTCCAGGTGTCCTGGGCATATAAATCGAGATTGAGGAAGCGGAATGGTTCGTTCGCCGACAGGGGAAAAGTCTGGGTTGCAGTAGATGCCACTCCATAGATGAATTGCGGCAGAGTCGTGTATGCCACGGTAGGAACGGTGCCTTGTCCGAAGTCATAGTCATTCAGGCGAAAGATTCGGGTGTTCGTACCAAACCGGAATTCGTGAGCGCCATGGCTCCACGCCAGGTTGTCATTGATAAAAAAGCGAGAAGCTCGCCTCCCTTGCACCCACGTATTGTCGAGACCTCCAATCTTGGTGAATGGCGCATTAGCACCAGCGCCCTGCAACACGATCGGGAATGCCGAGAGAGTTTTCTGCAAGTCGCCTGGCCCAAACAAGCTCTCATACCAGGAGAATGCAGGATTGAAGTAGTTCACCAAATTTTGTGAAAAGACGTGGGTGTAGCCCGTTGCGAACGAGTAGAGAGGCTGAGGAGAGACCGCATCAAACAAAGAGTTGATGGGATCTGTGTAGGCAGCTTGTACGCCCGTGTCCGCCTGAAAACGAAACCAAGCAGTGTCCCCCTGATTGATGTTGTAGTCGATGCGGACCGTCTGTACCTGTTCGTGGTCATCGCTGGAATGCGACACGCTCTGCCGGTTCGCGCAACCGTTTCCATTCGGTGGACTGCCTGACGGGGTCGTGCCGTCCGAGTTCAAAGGACACCCGAGCACCGCGAGAGGCGTGCCATCGGTGTTTCCGTACAGGGCAAACATCTTTTGGTAGAACGAGACTGATTGCGGCGACGGCGAATAGGTTGATCCGGTTACGGAGTCGGTTCCACCCAGCGGGAGTTGCTGCAGCACGTACTGCTGGAACGCCGTGCTGGGAACCGTCGTTGGCGTCACGATGGGAAGCGCGATCCGAACCCATTCGCTGTCGAAGAAGAAGAAGAGCTTGTCCTGCGCAATCGGCCCGCCCAGACTGCCCCCAAAGTGATTTACCGTCGCTCCAGGCTTGTGATTCCCCGGTGTCGCATTGGTAAAGTAGTCCGCTGCATTCAGCCGAGCACCATTCCACAGTTCATAGAAGTTCCCGTGAAACTGATTCGAGCCCGACTTGGTAACGTAGTTGACCTGGGATGCTCCATACCGTCCTTGATCCACGGCATAGGAAAGAGTATTGACCGTCACCTCTGAGATCGAATTCAGCCCCAGCACGAGATTGGTGGAGAGGCCGCTGTTGAGGTTGGTGAGCGGGTCATTGGTTTCCAGCCCGTCAACGATATAGCCGTTTGAGAGAGCAGGCAGGCCGTTGAATTCCACGTTGCCGTACCCGTTTGTGCCGCCAACGAAATCATTGCCGCTGCCTGCCGTGTTGATCAGGGCGCCCGGAGCAAACTGCAATGGGTAGGTGAGATCGCCGCCCGGATTGGGCAGATCCTCCAGGGCGGGGGCATTCAAGGTGGTGGATGTGTTGGCGTTCTCCGGATTGAGGATAGGAGCCTCGCTGCTGACCTCCACCGTCTCACGGGATCGGGCCACTCCCAGCGTGAAATTCACGGTTTGCGTTTGACCCAGGGCCGAAGCGACATTGTTGTTTTGTCGTGGCTCGAAACCCGACGCTTCCACCTTGACCGAATAGATCCCGGGCTTTAGTTGGGGGAAGTTGAATCGGCCTGAGTCATCGGTCTTCGCGCTGCGTCTCAGTCCGGTCCCTGGGTTTGTGATCGTCACAATGGCGCCGGGCAGGATGGCGTTGGTTGCGTCCCGAACCTGGCCAACAATGGCACTAGTGGTTTCGCCTTGTGCCGGCGCTTTCACTGGAACAAGACACGCCACGGTCAACATAAGAAAAGCAAAGTGCACTGCCCGCGCCATGAATACCCCACTAATTCTAAAGCGGCAATGTATCCCCAAAGCGGATCTATTAACCAGTGATTATTCTACTTAGTTAACCACAGTTAATGCAAACAAGCAAGGCCGAAGGGGGAGGCCGAACAATCTTGGCCATTCATGTTGGAACTGTCCCGCGTTGCCGCTTCATCGCTGAAAGATGTATGAGCGTTCGTCGTGGCACCCACGAATTCATTGAAATATTCCCAAGGTCGCATCTGCGGCAGTGCCGACGCAGCCGCAGCCACGAAAGCCAGCCCTACCAGAATTTTAAGTTGCCAAGTCTGGGACGAAAGCGCCATTTCAAAGCCTACGCCCGCAAAAACGGCAAGCAGAACGACCACAGGCAAAGCGTGACGGATCCCTGCATAGGTCGAGCCTGTCGAAAGAACGAGCAGAAAAAAAGACCGCGACGGCAAGCACCACTTCACAAGGCAATATCCAGTCCGGCGGAAGGCGACGGGTAATACCCAACTTATGCACGGTTTCTCCGGATACGCAGTCCGCACGCGCCTGATCTGGTGGTTGCGCGTCACCGGAAGGATGGGCGCCGAAATCCAGAGCGTTCATAGAAAGCCCATCGCACAAGGGTTTCCGCGAACTTATCTCTGAGCCCAATGAAAATCGCATTTGTCCTCTATCTGCCTAACCAAGAGAGGAGCACCATGGATGCGGTGCTACACTCATTTCTTCAATAAGCCTTTGGAGTGCAAAGCGGCGCCAAATCGCGGGATGGGCCGCTGTTTCCATCTCCACTTTGGTTGCTTGCTTTTGGGCATTTTGGGGCAGCAACGAGAACTTCCATGAAGGCTGGTTCTCCCCCAGCGTCTGGCAGAACATCGGTCTGATGTTTGCGCAGTACCTCAGTCCGATGCTGATCGTGATGCTGATCAGCATCCTTGCGCTCGCCTGGCCGCGACTTGCACTTCCTCTGTTCGGAGCCTCCGCTGTCGCCGTCGCTTGGTTCTTCCGAGTCAGTCACGCAGCAATTACCCTTATCGTCATTCCGTTGTTGACGCTGGGAATGCTTTATCACTTTGGCCATCCCGAACCTCGTCGCTGGGTGTGGAGATATTTAATCGGTCTTCCCCTTATTACGATGGTTGTTTGTGGAGCATATCCCTGCTGGCTAGCAACTCATCGTCTGGACGACGGCAATTACGGAATGCGGCTGATCGCAGGCAATGGCGTCACTCTTATCTGGGCGCCGGAGGGGCAGGGGTGGCCCTCCCGCGGAGTATCGTGGCACGAAGCGAATCGAACTTGCGCGTACTTGAGCGCGGACGGCCGCACAGTCACTGATGTACCACAGAATATCTGGCGAATGCCCACCGTCGATGAGGCTGTACGCTCGTTGGTCTTTCGTGGGGGCAATGCCGGAGGCAACTGGGATCCCGTTCTCCGCCGCGCTCGGTACCGGACGACCCCGGATAAGGACTCTCCCCTTTGGAAGGTTCACTCGCAAGTCATCTACTGGTGGACCGGCACCGAGATCGACCGGGACCAAGCCTACTACATAACTAACGACGGATACGTTCACTCGTTTCCCAAACGGATTGCGCCAGGCTACCTGGCGTTTCGCTGCGTCCGTGAACCCAAGCGGAGCCTTCTTCCAGTCCGGCCAGATCCCTAAGGCAAAACTGCCGACTCATTAAGATCGAGAGAGGCTACTACGATGCCAACTTTAGCCTTGCCTGAATAGGAACGACAGAGTACAAGATGTTAAGATCCCGGCATCTTCCGTTGGCCGGTTTTGAGTGATAATCGTTGGCCGCTTTTGAAGTGATCACCGAGGGTCAGCGTCTTGAACCGCTTGCACCCGCACGCTTCCAGTCTGGTCGTAACCGAGGAAATCCACAGATGCTTGAAGAGCCGCCCGGACGAACCGTTGGTGGTTGTTTGAGGCTGAGTCAATCAGATGCCCGATCACCTGTTTGCGCGACCACCCTCCAGCCAATATGGGTTGCGTGCTTTCCATCTCGCTAATCTGGCGAAGCCTCGGCTCCGCTGCATCGACCATAGATCGTTGCTTTTCACTTAGCTCTCTCATGCACCCTGCTCAGCAAAGCAAAAATATCTGCACAGCTTGATATGATTGCCCACCCGGAAGCACTTTACTCCCAACGCGTTATCGAATCGAAGGACAAACCTAAACCCGATTTGTCCTCAGCCGATCGATCCGCCTGTGCCCGCCGCAGTAGGACACCCCTTCGAGGTCACATCTTACTGTGATCTTCATCATAGTAACCATCAGGTTCAGACGCCACAATGGAAGCAAGAGTTCTGTGGGGGGAAGAAACGGATGGGGGGCATTACGCAGTCTACAAATGCCGACCAATGCAGGCCTTCGCGAACCTCTAGCGAGGCACGATCTTCGAGCATAGATCAGTCGCGTTGAAGTCCGTCAATGCCGCCAAGTAGGAGTGGGGTATGGTGCGCAGCGGTTTCTCCTCGAATTTTAGGAGCCCACTGTCAAGAGTATCTGGGGTGAGGGCAGAACGGGAGGAACATTATGACTTATGTGATGACTAAACCTTGTCCAGTCTGCAAACAGCAACTAACGAAACGACGACCTACCGACACCGTGCAATGCGCCTGCGGCCATGTTTGGCAGGGCTGATACGCAGAGTCAGCCTTTTTTCGGGTTCGCACGGCTCTTCCAGCGTTTTTCGTACATACAGATTTTCATGTAAAGGACTGAACAGTCAATTTTCGAAATTGATATTCTGATCTGTTGCGCGGGACACCGAAGATCGTCGGGCGCAATAGCGTGACCGTGAGGCTATCCGATGTTCGTAGCAGGCGTCGAAGGATGTCGCGCACCCGAAGGCTGGGTTTGCTTCAAGGTCGAGGTACCGTCGCTAATCACTTCGGCCGAGGTGATCGATCTCCCATCATGGCTGAGGAATCGTCCGAGCAACCTAGCGTTCCTCGGCATCGATATTCCAATCGCGCTGCCGCCAAATGACTCCAGAGCTTGTGACAAGGAAGCCCGTAAGTGCCTCGTTCGTCCCCGTGGGAGCAGCGTGTTCCCCCCGCCTTGCCGGGCAGTATTGGTGGCGCAGACCTACGCCGAGGCGTGCGCGATCAATCGGCGGAAGATGGGAAAACGTTTGAGTCAACAGGCGTTCCACATAGGGAAGAAAATCAAGCAGGTGGACGATGTAATGACCCCAGAGCGCCAGCAATGGGCATTCGAGGTCCATCCGAGGTTTGCTTCTGGGCACTCAACGGGAAATCTGCCATGAAGCACAACAAGAAGACCGAAAAGGGCAGAAACAAAAGAATCGATCTCCTGCGTCCACACTTTCCCAATATCGAGCGACTTCTGGACGCCAAACCTCAGGGAGTCGGCACGGATGATCTGCTCGACGCGGCTGCTGCGGCTTGGACTGCGCTGCGGCGGTACCGGGGTGAAGCGCACCGCGTTTGCACACCTGAACGTGACGAGCGAGGGTTGGAAGTGACCATATTTTACTAAATTTAAAACCGCCGGTAGGCTATTTTGAATCCGCGGAAATCAATTTCCTTTTGTGCTGATCGATCCAAACTTCGATCCGTCTTCGGAGCACCCCATCAATGCATTCCCTCCGAGCTTTTTCCAGTCTGTCGATCTCGGCCCTAGTGATCGCTACATCTCCCGGAGAGAGCATACAGTGTCCTTTTTATGGATGAATGACTTTTTCGCTAATTCGCTGCTCGTAATCCCCAATACCGTAAACCCTGCGCAGAAGCCGACCTGCGAAGTTTAGTAGATCAGGGAAATCGGAGGCAAACCATTATGTCGCACATGTTCAATTCCGACTATTCCGACTGTAACTGTAGAATCAGCCTGCCTTCGGCAATGCTCCCCTCCACCAGATCAGGCCCAGTGAACCATAGCGAATAGCATTGCCCCAGTCACGAATACAAGCATTACCAGTGACCGCCACTTCTCCAAGAATACGTTTCGCATGTAAGGTGTCCTTTCTCAAAGATGGCCCAAAGTCAGGTTCGCCTCTGGACGACGGTTCTTCCTTCACTAACTAAGAGCGAGGGGCATGTTGAGGCGCGTTCTGCCCTTCCATCATAGAAGTTGACTGGTAGTAGCGTGCTCCTTGACGCGGGACGCCTCATAAACTGCAAACAGCCGTGTTCCTTCGTCATCTCTCGGGAGTCTTGTCGCTAGTATCAATGGTTATATGATATGCCGATAACTAGGCCCGCG
>JBEKUD010000164.1:0-12400 GCA_049515395.1 Candidatus Sulfotelmatobacter sp.
GTTTCAATTCCGTGATTCACTGCAGCCCTCCTTCTGTTTCTTAGTCAGACATCTTGTTCAAGCTAAAAAGACAGGGGAGTATTCAGCCTTACTGCTTGCTGTGAATCATTAGAGAATGTTTCTGACCTTCCTGTCTGTGACTATCATCACCAGTGCTAGAGAAGCGAGCCGCGCTCGGTACGCCAATTCGACCACTGTGATAAAACTCCCCGATCGTGCGGGGCTTTGTAAGTCTGGTTACTTTGGTCACCTTCAGCGGAATCACCTTTGAACTTCCCTCCTGAACTCTAGGAGGTCGTAATGAATAGAGCCAAAAGAACCAATCATTCTCTATCGCTTCGGGAGATGGCCGCCAGCGGCATTTTCTGGAGCTATCGGTCGTCGAACTCGATGTTGCAATCGAGAAGGTCGGTGAACGAGAACATGATCTTCGATCTTCCTGACGGATTTGGCTGCGCATCATCAATCAGACATCGAAAGCAATCCCGTGTCGCGGTGTCAGGCTGCAGCCGCCTTGGGCGAATTGGGAATTTTGAATGGCTATCGGATCCCCGGGAGTTGGGGGAGGACCTGTTCAATTACCGTTTCCCGGGCAAAAACGCGCCTGAGATGCCCTTGAGCACGTGCTGAAGGCTGTTGTTTTCGGGCGCAGGATCCTGAAACCCGGATGCCGATGGAGGGCTGGCTGTTAGGAATTGGTAGTCCGAAACCGGCAAGTCTGGTATGCCGGCGGATCGCTTGCATTCATGGCAACGATAATTGGGCACAACCATCGAGCCACGACCTCGGCCGAGAGGTTCGTGGCCGCGTGGCCTGATTGAAGACGGATAGTCGAAAGCTGGAACGGTAAATCGTGCCACCAATGGAAGCTAGTAGGCTTATGCTTACGGAAGTGGCTAGATAGACGATAGACCAACGAAAGATGGTTTGACCTGGCTAAGCGCTCGTTGAAAGGAGGAGCCATGAAACATGCGCCATGACATTTCGGGTACGTGCCGGGCGGCGTAGCTGCTGGCATTCATGTTCAGGCCGAAACTGTGGACTGCGCTTCTCGGGCTACCACGCTGCGGAAAACAAAACCCGAGATGAGGAATAAGTCCGATCACCGATGCGCAAGGTCGAACGAGACCGCTGCCGCGGAGGAGCCAATGTTTAGCATGGAGGCAACCCGCTCCAGCTTGTGGTGCCCAGTCTTATGCAGGAAGTAACTGACTCCAACCACTCCAGCAGTCTCACCGGCGAAGTTCATCGCCAAGCCCGGGGTGCTGCCGCTGAAGAAACGAGTGACCGGATTCAGTTCCTGGCCACCACTGCGCAGATTATCCCGAGTAACAACGAAGTCAGCCGCGCTGAAGGCCGCGTTCGTCGCAAACAGAATGCTATTCTCCCGATCCCAAAACTTATGACTGGAAGCTTCAGGAATGCTCGCAGGCTGCGTTGTCGTAGCCAGGGGGACGGGTTCCATCGCCTCGGGCTGAAGCAATGCGAGCGCTACCTGTTGTTGCGCCAATCCCGGCCGGCAAAGGCCCAAGAACACCAGCAGAAGTAACGCTTTCGGTTGAATCCACTTTAGTGCCCCCTCAGGGCCGTCTGTACTAGTACTAACGCACTTGCCCGACCAAGGGATATGGCCCCTAAGTGCCACTAAGTTATTTAGAATGATTACTTTGGAACACGCGGAGTGTTACTGAAGTGGGAGCCGTGTGCAAGCTGTTGCAGGTAAGCCGTATTTAATTCAATCGCTCACTAACGTCCCTAATCACAGGGTCTGGGAGGGACGCGAGAAAAAGCAATCCAAGCGCGAGAATGCGAACTTTGTAAGATTTCACGCGAAGATCGAGTGGCTGGATTGGGTGCCCTTCGAAAACCTAAGTCTGGCTGTCAAGAACAGCACACGAGCCCGGTCAATCCCCTTCGATCCCAGGTGCTGCCCCGAGAATCGATGGCCGTGGAAGACTGTGGCTAGGCGTCAAACTCTTACCCGAGTCGTATTGCGAATCGATAATGAGTTATGAAAGATCTAGAAGGTTAGAGAATCAAAGGCCGAGCGCAACCTCGGCCTAATTCCGAAGTGCTTGCAACCGTTCCATGGAGGAGCTCGGCTATGGTACGGACGCTTGTACAGGGCTGGAACGCGCGCTTTCCTGTCCGCCCGAATTCACAGAGGTGGCTGCGTAGTAGTAAGTCTGCCCGGAGGCGACTGTGCTGTCAGTGTACGCGGTATTTGCGCTCACGCTGGGATTAAGCTTGGCATATGTTCCCGTCGCGCTGGTGCTGCGATAAACGTTGTAGCCAGCTACCCCCGAAGTGGAATTCCACGACAGCGCCACGCTGTACTGAGTCGTTGTCCCATCGCCAGTGAGAGATTCGATCACCTGCGAGTTGGAAGCATTACTGGAGAACGACAAAGACCCGGATTGCGTCCCGCTGCTTTTCGGGGTGAAAGCCAGATTGAACGACGCGGTCTGCCCAGCAGGGATGGTCAAGGGAAATGTAGCGCTTTCCAGTACAAATTGCCCATTGCTGACAGCGCCCGATGACACCGTCACGCTCGTTCCCGACGCCCCCATTGTGATCGACTGCTTCTGTGTCACCCCAACAGGCACGTTGCCGAAGTTCACAGTTGCGGGAGTGATCGTCAGTTGGCCGGCGGCGTCTGTCCCCGTGCCCGTTCCTGAGAAGGGTACATTTAGCTGGGGGCCCGAAACAAAGATACCTCCGCTGGCTACGCCGGCAGCTTGTGGAGTAAATGTAACCTTCATGGTCACGCTTTGCCCGCCGTCCAGCGTCATTGGGGCGGCTAGTCCGCTGATGGAGAATCCGCTGCCCCAGGTCTTGAGGCTTGACAGCTTTATCTTCCAGGGCCGATCGTTTGTCAGTACGACGGTTTGAGACAAACTGGTTCCCACCGCGACTTGCCCGAATGACACGCTGGAGGGACTCGCAGTCGCATTCTCGCCTGTTTCCCCCGCCCCACCCAATACAACCCGAAGGTCTGGATTTGAAGCGTTGCTGACGAACGTGACCTTCCCTCCCGTCCATACCGCCGCGGTCGGAGCGAACGCTACGCCGAACGAAATGCTCTCCCCTGCGAATAAAGTAAACGGCAGGGTCACTTGGGGCATGGTGAATTCAGTTCCACTGATATCCATCGCCGTCACAGCGACGCTGGTCGATCCGCTATTCGTCAAGGTGATGAGCTGAGTCTCTGCCTGCCCAATTTCAACGGCGCCGAAGGTCAGAGAGGATGGCGTACAGGTTAATTGTTGCGTGGCTGCTTGAGCGCCAAACGGAAGCATCGTGACGAATGCGGTCACAAGGATGGCGAAGAAGACACGGGAAAGGGGCTGCGTTAGAGAATGGGGGAGTCGCATGTCGCTACTTTTAACTCATCTTCGTACAGCTGGTAGATGCCATTAGGACAATATCGATCTTGTACTCTTGGATAAGTTGGTCCCGAGAAATGAGTTACATTCATCTTTCCGCAATCAAACGATAGTTACTTCCGAGATCATTTCAAAAGAGAATGCTGAGTTTAGAATTGATTCAATGCGAAACGAGCTGCGAGCACGCTCCAACGACGAACGCTGGCCGACCGGTGTCCAACCACCCGAACTGCGTCGGCGACACCTCATGTTTAGTATTTTATTTCTTGGTTCCCTCGTCGCGTTCTGGATGCCGCTCAACAGGCTGATCACTTTCTCACTTTCTCACGATTACGCTTCCCACATACTGTTGGTCGTTCCCGCGAGTGCGTACCTAATCCATCGAAAACGAAGCGAGATTCTTGCTGCCGTACAAACCGGTCCAAGCGTTGGATCGGTTTTATTACTTGGTTCAGCTAGTTTCTTATGGCTGGCTCAATGCTACTTTCCCGTGTCCGGCGACCAAGATCAACTTTCTTTATCTATCTTCTCAATCGTCGTAATTTGGATAGCAGTATTTGTCTTCTGTTACGGGACACAGGCATTTGCACTCGCAAGGTTCCCGTTGCTGTTTCTTATTCTGTTAGTTCCAATTCCTGTAGCGGTAATAGAAAAACTTACTTTTATTTTGCAAGACGGATCAGCGAACGTCGCCTACTGGTTACTCCGGCTCCTCGGTGTCCCGGTATTCAAGCAGGACTTTGTGCTGCTGTTGCCAACACTCGCCATTCAGGTGGCGAAGGAATGTAGCGGAATCCGATCAAGCATGGCGCTCCTTATTACAACCCTACTCATGGGCGAGTTAGTCTTGCGTTCAGGTTGGAGGAAGACTCTCTTAGTACTATCTACCGTCCCAATGCTCATCTTCAAAAATGGAGTGCGCATTGTGGCCGTTTCTTTGCTCTCCGTTTATGTCAATCCCGGTTTCTTACACGGGTGGCTGCACACTTCTGGAGGGATCGTCTTTTACTTGCTGGGCTTGGCTTTACTGATGCCGATTCTGAAGGCTCTTCGCAAGTCAGAAGACGCAAAGCGGGCGACTTTCCACCTCCAACCTTCGGAGGTGCGAGCGTGATGGCCCCGACATCAGAGATCAGCTCTGTGTCCCATCACAGACGATTCATAGCTATCTGCTCCGCCGTACTCTTACTCGTCGTCCTCGCGGGATGTACTCGCAGCGCCCAGTCCTATCTCGAGAAGGGCCAGGCATACATGCGCAAGGGCGACTATGATTCGGCCAAAATCGAGCTCCTGAACGCGGTAAGGAAAGCACCTGGTTCGGCGGAGGCTCACTACCGGCTCGCCCAGGCTTATCTGGCCAAACAAGATGTGGCCGATGCATTGACTCACTTTGAAAGCGCGGCGCAGTTCGATTCCGGAAACGTCGATGCGCGATTAGAGGCGGCGCAACTCGATAACGCGTCAGGTCAATACGACAAGGCGGAGAGCGCGGCGAAGGAAGTGCTGGCAATAGATCCGCAAAATGCAATCGCCTACCAGTTAATCGGAGAAGCCGGGGCGGGACGGGGCTCCTACGAAAACGCAATCGTGGCGTTTGCCAAGAGCGTAGAACTCAATTCCTCCAACGCTTCAGCGGAGATGAATCTGGGGCTGGCGGAGGTTGCTGTCCACCGATACTCCCTTGCGGAAGAGTCGCTGCAAAAAGCGGTCACGCTGGATCCTAAATTTGTTCCTGTGTATCTGAATCTCGCCAACCTGTATCACTTGGAATCCCGCTTCCACGAAACGGAAGAGACGCTTCGCCGAGGAATCGAACAAAACCCGGACGCCAAGGAACTTTACTTGCTTTGCGCGAGCGTCCTCTACGAAGAGCGCGCTCCCAATGAAGCTCATTCCTTGCTGGAAACCCTCGCAGCACGATTGCCGAACGTTCCTGACGTCGTTTTATCGATGGCTGATTTCTATCTTCAACACAATGATACCAACAGCGCTTTGGCGCAGTACCAGCGCGGCATCCAACAATTTCCCGCGGAAGTGACTCTGAAAGTCCACGCGGTCGACGGCTTTCTCGCAGCCAACCGAATTGCGGACGCAAAGCCCCTTAACGATGAGGTGCTGAGAAGCAATCCCAACGACGCAGTCGCACTGACACAGCGCGGAAGGATTTTCCTGAGTAGCGGGAAGTTTGCGGATGCGATTGCGGATTTCCGTGCGGTGATCGCCGATGATCCCACCAGTTCACAGGCCCATTATTTCCTCGGTGTTACATACCGCCAACATGGGGATGAAGGGCAGGCGCAGGCCGAATTTCAGGAAGCGTTGAGATTGTCCCCGGACATGAGCGAGGCTCTGCAATCTTTGGCTGATTTGTTTCTGGCACAAGGGACAACAGAAGCAGCCGAGGGCTATGCCCAGCGCCTGGTGCAGCTAAGCCCTAAAGACGCAGCCTCTCACCTGCTACTGGGTCGAGTTTTGCTGAGTGCGAGCCAGTTCCCTGCAGCGCGAGAGCAGTTCTTAGACGCAAAGGCGCTCGCTCCAACTGATCCTTCGCCTTACGCATATACGGCTGAGGCCTATGCGTCTGAGAACAACGATTCAGCCGCGGAAAAAGAATTCCAGGCCTCCTTGCGGATCGATCCATATTACACTGCGGGGCTGGACAGCTGGACCCAATTCCTGGTTTCCCGCGGACGAAGGTCAGAGGCGATGGCGCGAGCGAACCAGTACATTGTCACTGCTCCCACAGATGCAAATGCGCATTTTATCTTGGGCTGGCTCTATGCCGGAAACAAACAGTATGACGATGCCGAACCAGAGTTACAGCAGGCGCTTCAACTGGATGCAAAACTGGAGCGAGCTTACATTGAATTGGGCGATCTTTATCAGGCGCGCAGTGAGACCGATAAAGCGATTCGCCAATATGTCAAACTTCTTTCGGTAAATCCCAGACTCGCCTCAATCCAGGTCCTCGTTGGAAATCTCTACCTCGACAAAAATGACCTGAATGCCGCACGCAAGTACTACGAGGCAGCTCTAGTTTCGGATCCGAATTCCGGTCTAGCCAGTGCCAATCTCGCATGGGTATACGTGCTTCAGGGCGGAGATCTGAATGTCGCCCTGGGTTTGGCACAGCATGCAAAGCAGCAGTTTCCCGCGCTCCCCAGTGTCAGCGACACCCTGGCATGGATTTACTACCTGAAAGGTGACTATCGCGGAGCGCTTCCGCTGCTCCTGGAGTGCGTCCAAAAAGTCCCGGACCATGCCACTTATCACTACCACTTGGGCATGGTTGAGCTCTCCGATGGTGACAAAGCAAAAGCGAGATCACAACTAGAGGCAGCGATGCAACTGAAGTTATCCGGCGACGAAGCGACCCGCGCCCGCCAGACTTTGGAGCAGCTAAACTGAATCGGCCAAGGACAGGATTTCTGGGTGACGAAAGTAACCACTGATTCAATCGTAAGCTACACAAATTAAACAAGTTAACCTATTGCAAACCATTGCGACCATTGCAAAAATTATCAGTCTTGACACTCCTTGTGGTTGAGCTAGAGTGACTGTGTTGGGCAAGTATATCAGGGGGTTTTTTCAAGAGGTGAAAATGCGACACTTTGTCTGGGTTTTAGGATGTGTTTTGGTAATCTCAATGGTAGTAAGTCCATTGGCAGTTGCGGACACGACGCACGTCACTGTCAATAACAGCTACAGCAAGTTGACTCATTTCGACTTCGACTCTCGCAAGAGTGGAAGTAGTTTTGGAAGCTTCGCTTACGCTATAACCGGAATTGGCAAAGGAGCGACAACGCGCATTACGACGTTAACCTTCAAGCTAACCGACAACAAACCGCTACCGCTCACGCAACTGGTTGCGAAACAGGACGGAAGGAGCTTCGATTTCGCAATACATTTCTGCCGTGCGGGTGGCACCAGTTGTGCGTTTTACACGGCGGTTACTCCAAAGGGACCGACATCGGTTCCGGAGCCGCCCGTGACGGCGCTATTAGCCTGCTCTGCCCTGGTGTGCGGCGGCTTCGTGCGTCGTTACCTCTAAAATCCCCCAATTTCTGAGTTGTTCTTGCGGCTGCGGGCTTCTCTCGCGGCCGCATCTTTTTTCGGCTAACGCGTTACGAGAAGATCCTAAGGCCTTCCGGCTTCGACTCCGCCTAAACATTCTGATCCGTGGAAATGTAGCAATGACTCCCGGCGGTGCGGCTTCGTGCCGAATCACGGAGCGATTTGAACATCCGAAACGATATTCGAGTATCCGCTCTCTTCGTTGCTCGTATTCACCGCCGTAGTGGCGTAGCAGTAGTTCGTGCCGCCGCTTACCGTGGAGTCTGCGTATTGGGTCACGGTGTCCAGAGAAGATCCGTTGATCTTCGAGTAACCACCGCATGAGCTCGTATAGGTTGCGCGGTAAATGTTATATCCCGCGACGTTCGCCGAAGTGCTGGGGGACCAGGACAAATCCACAGTATGCGCGGGCGCCGCAGTGCCAGTGCCCGTAGCCGCTGCCGTCGTGGTGGAAGTTTGAGCGTTACTGGTGAAGGCTAAAGTCGCGCTGGCCGCCCCGCTGATTTGAGGGCTGAAGGTAACGGTAAAAGGCGCACTCTGGCCAGCAGTAATAACGGCCGGCAGGGACAACCCACTGATCGTGAACCGCGAATTATTCGAATTGGCGGCCGTGATCGTCACGTTCGTTCCGCTGGCGTTGAGGCTTCCAGACGCAGTTCCGCTGTCCCCGACAACCACGCTTCCAACCGCTAACGACGCCGGAGTGGCGGTCAGTTGTCCGGATGCGAGTGTTCCACTACCCACTAAGGCCAGAGATGGGCTGGATACACTGGACGCAATGGTTACGCTTCCACTGGCGCTGCCTGCGGATTGGGGAGTGAAGGTCACCTCGAAGCTCGTGCTCTGCCCAGCAGCGATCGTAAGTGGCGTGGAGACTGTGCTCAGAGAGAATCCTGTACCCGTGATTGCTATCTGAGTGATACTGACGCTAGCCCCACCTGTGTTCGTCAGCGTCTCCGACATTTGTTGCTCGGTTCCAACCTTCACGGTTCCGAAATCGAGGCTCGCAGAACTCAGAGCGAGAGTACCAGCTTGCACTGGTTGAGTCGTCGTCGTCGTCGTCGACGCCTGCTTAGCGGAACTGAATCCCTGGCAACCCACCGTGAACGCGAGAGCTAGAAGGATCAGTCCTATACCGATGTAGGAATTCTTTGCGATACAAACTTTGATGCGGCGTCTATCCATTGTCGAGTCTCTTGGGGGTCCTTCCACTCAACTGCCTCGCTATTCAGTGAGGCGTACCTAAGTTTCAGGCCTAGGGTCATGATTCGCCTAGATTTCGGAAGGACATGGCATACCGGTCAAAAGGTCACCACCGGAGGAGAAAAAGCGCATTTTTGCACTGTTTATGGTGCACCGTGAAGGATTATGACTGGCTTTTGCGACTTTGGAAGCTCCGGACTCTCCGGACTCGGATTCATTGACAGTTTTCGCGAGTTCCGTTTCAATCAATGACGTGGGTGTAACGGGATCACTCGATTCTAGAGACGCTTCCGCCCGATGATTGTCAATTTCGCTGAACGGGCGCACAACCACAACTGGGAACTTGACCCGGTCATACGGTCTTTGCTGGATACAGATTTCTACAAGCTGTTGATGCTGCAGTTTATCTGGAAGCATTTCCCGAAAGCCCACGCCTCATTCTCCCTTTTCAACCGTTCCTTCACAGTGCGTCTCGCCGACCAATTCACCCTCCACGATATCGCCCAGCAAATGGAACACGTTCGGAAACTTCGATTTCGAAAATCTGAACTAGTCTGGCTGGCGGGTAATACGTTCTATGGCCGTCGCGGAATTTTTGAACCTGCGTTCCTGGAGTGGTTAGAACAGGATTTCAAACTGTCGCAGTATGCGCTGTCGGTCAAGGATGGTCAGTTTCATCTGTCCTTCGACGGTTTGTGGACTGACACGACGATGTGGGAACTCTACGCCCTCTCCATCCTGGACGAGTTGAGAACCAGGGCCAACTTGAAGAGACTGAGCGAGTTTCATCTCGACATCCTCTACGCCACGGCGAAGACCAAGCTGTGGAGCAAGATTGAACGCCTGCGCGGTGTTCCCAGTCTTAGCGTTGCCGATTTCGGAACTCGCCGTCGCCACAGCTTTCTGTGGCAGGAATACGTCGTCAAGGCCATGGCTTCCAATCTGGGCCGTGGCTTTATCGGAACCTCGAACGCGTTTCTTGCCCACAAGCACGATCTGGAAGCAATCGGCACCAACGCGCATGAAATCCCCATGGTCCTCGCTGCCTTCGCTACAGACGATGAGGCCCTCAAAGCTTCGCAATATCACGTCCTCGATCTGTGGCAACAAACTTATGAGGGCGCGCTTCGAATCATGCTGCCTGACACTTTTGGCACCACACAATTCCTGGAAAGCGCGCCCGAGTGGACAGCAGATTGGACCGGCCAGCGCATCGACAGCAAGAATCCCTACGTGGCCGGTGACGAATTCATCAAGTGGCTTGAAATGCGTGGTCGGAGGCCACAAAACAAACTCATCATCGCCTCCGACGCACTCGACGTCGACGATATCATTGGTCTGCACGCCTATTTCGGTGGAGTCCTTCAGCCCGGCACGAGTCCCAAAGATTTTTGCAATGCGGCCGACTTTCAAGATCCGCAAAAGTGGAAGGCAGGCCGACGGATTCGTTTCAGCGCAGGCTGGGGTACCTTGCTCACCAACGATTTCCGCGGCTGCGATCCTACCGGCGGCAGCGGTTTTGATCCCATCAGTTTGATCTGCAAAGTATCCACCGTCGAGGGCAGCCCTGCAGTGAAGCTCTCCGACAATTACGCGAAAGCACTCGGTCCGCCCGAAGAAATTGAACGCTATCGGCGAGTGTTCGGAAGTGCGGGAATCGCGAATGCTCCGCTCGTCGCCTGAGCCATCGCCCTCCACGCAACAACCGGCCTGCAAAGAATGTCACCCAACGTCCCGGTTCGCCGGAGAGACCGCGCCGTGAAGTCTAGCTGCCCGCTTTGGTTGACGTCGTCGTCCACCTCGGTGGTGTTGCTTGTGGAACAACGTTTGAATGTGCTCGGGGAAATGATTGCTCATCCATTAAACAAAATCAACCGTGCCTTCGGAGATTATGTACCTGTCACCCGTACTCTCGAAAGTACATATAGGCTCATCGTCCCATTTTGGAACTGACAGCGCCCTTCGGAGACCTATCGCTTTACGCTTATCACTCGCACACTCAGCCTACGGCGTCCTCATAGAGCATTGACACCTCTTAGTCAAATCAGGACGCAGGCTTCTATCCCCCGCCGGTCAGCTCTAGAACGGCTTAGAGGTTTAGCTGTGACCAATCCGAGTTCCAACTGGTGTAGAATCCTCCGCGGATTTCTTCCGTTCTTCTTTTTCCTTTCAATCCTCGCACTCACCTCGCCCGCATTCGCCAGCGGACAGCTGTCGGTAAATCCTTCCGCTATCAACTTCGGTAGCGTGTCCGTTGGTACGAGCCAGACGCATGCAGTTACTCTTTCCAATTCTGGCAGTTCGAGCTTGACCGTAACTCAAGCGACGCTCTCCGGAACAACTTTCATCTTGACCGGTCTGACTTTTCCCTTGGTCTTAGCTGCCGGCCAGAGCGTAACTGGTAATGTGACCTTCGATCCACAATCGGCGACGACCGACAATACCTCGATTGTATTCAGCATTCAGAACTTCAGGAGAGACCGCGGCAACCGGTTCGGCTTCGGAGGGAACGTGACCCTGCCGGTGTCGGGAACGGGAACAACTTCAGGAACTGCTCCTGGCCTGCTTACCGCCAATCCAACCAGCCTGGCCTTCTCCGGTGTTTCGGAAAGCAGCCCCCAGACGCTGACGGAAACCCTTACGAACTCGAGCGGAAGCAGCATAACAATATCGGCAGCGAGCGCCACATCCGAGTTCAGCACTAGTGGCTTGACCGTGCCGGCGATTTTAAGCGCGGGCCAGAGCGTCAGCTTCAGCGTTATCTTCTCGCCCACGAAGGCCGGCAGTGTTAGTGGCAGTCTCGCCATCGCATCCACCGCTTCGAATTCAGCTCTCAATGTATCGCTGTCCGGGACAGGACTTACTCCCGGCCAACTCACAGCAACTCCCTCCAGCCTGAGCTTCGGAAATGTCCCGGCTGGCACCACCACCAGCCTCTCTGAGACTGTAATGAACTCTGGCGGTTCGCCACTGACCATTTCCCAGATCACCCCGAGTGGAACAGGATTCGGCGTGAGTCCGCTCACTCTACCGCTTACTTTGGCCGCGTCTCAGAGTGCAACTTTCAGTGTTTCCTTCGCAGCACCACAGTCTGGCAAAAGCATGAGTGGAACTCTGGCCATCACTTCCAATGCTTCTGACCCTACGCTGTCGGTCTTGCTGGCAGGGACTGGAACTCTTCCCGGTACGCTGGCGGTTTCACCAACGAGCCTCAGTTTCCCAAGCATCGCGGTTGGCACTACTTCGACTCTGCCAGCTACGCTGACCGCTGGCAGCGCTGCGATTACGGTGATATCGGCGGGGGTGAGCACAGCACAATTTTCCTTGAGCGGCCTCACGCCTCCGGTTACGATCCCGGCAAACAGCAGTCTATCGTTCCAACTGGTCTATGCGCCCACCCTGGCTGGCACAGCATCGGCGAGCGTCACGTTCGTCAGTAACGCTTCTAATTCTTCCGCGACCGTGGCGCTGTCAGGCTCCGCGACGATGCCGCAGCATAGTGCCAGCCTGTCATGGAACACGAGCACTTCGAGTGATGTCTCGGGATACAACGTCTACCGCGGAACAGCGTCCGGTGGCCCTTATACGCGAATCAATTCAGTTACGACGCCGTTTTTTACCGATAGCACGGTTCAAGCTGGAACAACGTATTACTACGTTACAACTGCCGTGAGTACCTCGGGGACCGAAAGCAGCTATTCCAATCAGGCACAGGCTGCGATCCCATAGCGCCGGAG
>JBEKUD010000165.1:0-11394 GCA_049515395.1 Candidatus Sulfotelmatobacter sp.
CGGTTCGATGAGCGGGAACAGGAAACAGGACCAGGTCAAACCGGATTGAGGGGATGAGGCGAAAGCCGAGTCAAACGCCCACCGGGAGGCTACCGTCACTGCGCCTGTTCTCGACTCTACTCGCGATTGCAGTGCGCCGGGCTAAACCGGCTTGAAGTAGAGGATGCAAGAGCCTTACGAGAAAGGAGTAGCGAACCACTCGGCCTCGAGTCTTGCGCTGTTACCGCGAGGGACACAGCGAAGCGTAGACAGAGGATAGGCGGGGTGGGTATTCAGCTCCGAAAAGATGCAATCCGGACGCCGACGCCCTTGTAATGCGCGGAAGGCAACATGAACAGGCGCGATCGCGCGAGCACCTGCTCAGTCCGGCGTAGTCGAAGACCCCAGACACGCCTAGAAACTTCAAGCACGAGAACCGGGAGACCTCGGAGACACCTACGGCTCAACCAGGCCGTAGGTCGGCGGGCGAAGGCCAGAGCCACAAGGCCCGCGTGTACGTCTACGAGGAGTCACACAGCGGAATAGTACCTATGAACCATTCGAACAAAGACGGAACATCGCCGGCGGAGAGTGGGGAGGGAAGGCCGTTGATCAAGGAGAACGCTGATCAACCTAACACGTACTCGACACAGAGCGGGAAGGGCGTGTCCCAAGGGCTGGCGGGCGTGCGGAAAGCAGCAAAGAACAATAAGGAGATGAAGTTCACCGCCTTGCTCCACCATCTGACTGTCGATCTGCTGCGGGAAAGCTTTTACTCCCTGAAGAGGAAGGCCGCACCTGGAGTGGACGGTGTCACCTGGCAGGAGTATGAAAACGGGCTAGAGGATCGATTGACCGATCTTCATGACCGAGTTCATCGCGGAGCCTATCGAGCGATCCCCTGCCAAACCGGCCAATGGCTCAAATCGGTCGTGCAAGGCCACTTCAACTACTATGCGGTACCGGGGAACCTGGACAGTCTCGGCGTATTCCGGGAACGAGTGATAGGGCATTGGGGGCATACACTCCGCCACCGAAGCCAGCAACGCCCGATCTCCTGGGAGCGTATCCTCGCCTTGGCTCAACGCTGGCTTCCTCAACCGCGCGTGCTCCATCCATATCCTGCCGTTCGCTTTGCCGCCAGTCATCCGAGATAAGAACCGGATGCGCTAATGAGCGCCCGTCCGGGTCCGCACGGGGGGCAGTCAGCGATGACTGCCCCTACCGCGATCTTATTGACCGGAGGCAGATGCAAAATGGACCATTTCAAGGCTTTTCTAAGCCCCTGCCCGCGCTGGTTACAAAGGGTGCGTTTTCCAGCCCCATTTTTGGCGGCCTTTCGCCCCCTGTTTCTCCAGATCGTCTGCTGGCCCACGGGTATACCTTCGGGCCACTCGTGTGCATTACTGCGGCAACCCCATCCTGCGCAACAGGTCGGCGTAGCGGCGGTCGGAGCGTAGTTCATCCCAAAATGCGTCTACCTTAAGGTAGACCATGCTCCCGGAACGCTCCTTATAGCCCCGCTCCAACGATTCAAACGCTCGATCCTTGTCGCCTAACCCGACGTAGATCGCCCCCACCAGATAAAAGTCCACGTATGTTCGTGAGGATAGCTGCTTGAATTTTTCGAGAATACTGAGGGCATCATTTCGCCTCCCAGACTTCGCATAGGCCCAACCGAGCGCCGCGGCTACTTCTTGATTCCCTGCAGAAACCGCATAGGCGGGCTCCCCCATCTTCTCGTTCTCAGCAATAGCCTCTTTGTACATTCCCTTGCGGGCATAAGCCAGCCCAAGGTCTGAATGTACCCATGTCACGGTCGGATCAAGCTCAATTGCTTTCTTGTACTGCGCAATAGCATCATCGTAGCGGTGAGCAAACAAGTAGTGGTCGCCCAATCCCCCCACCATCCGCGGCGAGAGCGGATCAATCTCTTGTACCCGTTTGCTCTCAGCCAACCCTTCATCCAGACGCCCCATCGTGACTAAGTACTCGGCGTAACGAAAGTGAGCAATCCCGCTGCTGGGCTTTAGTTCGATGCCTCGCTTGAATTCCCGTTCAGCTCCCATCCAGTCCCACTCGTAGCTCCAGTTGACCCACCCCAGTGCCGTGTGCGCTTCAGCAAGTGTGTCGTCTATTTCCAGCGCCTTCGTGGCTGCCGCCTTTGCCTTTGGAAAAGTTTCATTTGGTGGTCGGAAGACCGCGCCTCCTCCGAGGTCGTCATAGCAATCGGCTAGTCCCGCGTAGGCTTGAGCATTGCTGGGGTCTTTTTCAATCGCCTGCTCGAAGTACTCGACGCCTTTCTCTAGGCCCTCCAGTGTACCTTTGCTCCAATAATAGCGCCCTTTCAGATACAACTGATAAGACTCAGCGTTGGTTTCGTGTTGCCCGCTCAGTCTGCCCTTTTCCTCGCTGCTTAGACGAGCCCGCAGCTTTTCCGAAACTTCTTTCACTATGTCTTCTTGGAGCGTCAACGCGTCGGCAAGCTTCCCGCTGTATTGCTCCCCCCAAAGTTCTGAGCCGTTGGTGACATTAACGAGTTCCGCCCGAACCTGTAGCGTGTCACCGTGCTGGACAAATGTGCCAGCCAGCACTCCGCGGACATTCAAATCGCGACCCACCTTCTGTGGATCGGTGTCCCGACTTTTGTAATGGGACACCGTGCTCCACGCCATCACCCGCAGTTGAGGTAGTTGAGACAGGCTATCAATCACGCCCTCGGTTATGCCGTCACTAAGATATTCAACATTCGGGTCACCACTGGTTTCCACAAACGGCAACACAGCTATAGAGTCGATGGTCTCGTGGCTGCGACCGAAATAGAACCATCCCCCCGCAATCAGCGCAGCGATGACGAAGGCAAGAGCCACGATGCTTACTACCATCGTCCGAGGCGACCGACTCGGGACCGCGTTGCCACTCCTTGCAGTCTTGCTTGATTCCGTGTCCCTCTTCAGTCGTTGCAGGTCGGTGCGAATCTCCGAAGCGTGCTGGTAGCGCAGGTTCCGATCTTTCTCCAGAGCCTTGTTGATGATCCGCTCCAGTTCTGCGGGAACGTCAGGATTCAGCCGCACCGCCGACGCTGGAGTCCCGTCCAGAATGGCATTGAAGATCAGACCTGTCGTGTCTCCTCGAAACGGAAGCGAGCCAGTACACATCTCGTACAGTACCGCACCGAAGGAGAACAAATCCGTGCGTGAATCCAGTTCCTTGGCACGGACCTGCTCTGGAGACATGTAGGCGATAGTGCCCAGCGCACTGCCGGGACTCGTCAGATGTTCCTCGGACTCGATGGTCTCGGCGCTCAACGCAACGCTCTCCGGCTTCAGGGTGAGTTTCGCCAGCCCGAAATCGAGAATTTTCGCCTGACCTCGATTCGTAACGAAGATGTTCGCGGGCTTGATGTCCCGATGGACGATACCCTTCGAATGTGCAGCGTCGAGGGCGTCAGCGATCTGGATGCCCAGATCGAGCACCGCCTCAATCTCCAGCGGCTTGCCAGCAATCCGGTGCCGGAGCGTCTGACCCTCTAGCAGTTCCATAGCGATGAAGGTTCGCCCACCGGACTCATCAATCTCGTAGATCGTGCAGATGTTCGGATGGCTCAAAGAGGATGCAGCCTTTGCTTCCCGCTGGAAACGGCTGAGTGCTTGTGCGTCGTGAGCGAGTTCGTCGGGAAGGAACTTCAGGGCGACGTGGCGACCGAGCTTGAGGTCTTCCGCTTCGTAGACCACGCCCATGCCACCGCCGCCGATCTTGCTGAGGATGCGGTAATGGGAAATCGTCTGCCCTACGGGTTGGGATGGCGTGGCCATTGGCTACTCATGTTAGGTGTGGGCGAGGGGCAGGTCAACGTGCAGGTGGCATTCCAGTTGAGCCCAGTCCAATCAGAACCGCCACATCGAATTTCGAGTAATACTTCTTCACGTCTGTCGCTCCGTACTTCTCTCGAAATTTCTCGACCACAGATTTCACAGCTTTGGCATCGGTCACAGGGACAGCTTGGAGCCGCGCCTCCGAGCCCCGCGCATCCATGCGAATCGCCGGGTTGTTGAGCACGTTCTTGTACCACTGCGTGTCCGATCCTTTCACGGGCAGGAGAAACAGCATCTCGCCTTCCAGCACGAACCAGACGGGGACGGAGAATGTTGTCCCCGATTTTCTCCCGATCACGCTGATCTTGATCTGGCGGTAGCGGGCGAGGTGTTCTTTCAATCCGTTTTTTACAGTTGGCATGTGCCACCTACCTGCGAGTTTTATTCGCTTGAGCCGACTTCCAGCGACTCCACCCGACGATTCCGAGGTCTGGTTGCGGAGCGTCTGGCAACATCGAGAGAAATTCCAAAAGGTTGCCATCCGGGTCATGAAAGAAGATAGAAGCGGCGGGCATCCAAGCAAAAACCACTGGCTCTTTTGTGGGCTCGCCCGCAAAATCGAGTGGGATGATATTAGCCTCGCGAAGGTGATCCGCAGCCAGCAACAGGTGTTCAAGATCGACGCCGAAGGCCACATGCAGGCTAATCCGTTGGGGCGTCGTTGCCACTTCCCATAGCCCGAGCATGGAATCTCCTCGACACCCTATCCAGTAGAAAGCGACCTTTCTTTCCGGGAAGACGTGCGCGAGTTCCAATCCCAATGCGCCACCGAAAAAAGCTATCGAGCGCTGCAAGTCCCTTACTGTGAGGTGGGCTTCGAATAGGTCGCGAATAGGAATCATCGCAGTCCTCCGCGAGCAAGCTACGGTATTTTCGCACTTCAGAGTCTCACGCCGCTTGCAACGTGGGGTCGTAAACTACGTAAATGGCTCCAGCGTGCTAAGGTGCAGTCCGACAGTGCTGGGATGGACATCACGATTGCAGCACAACCCTCCTACCGATGCACTTGCCCACGATGTCAAAGACGAGGCCCGCCAGGGAACTCGCGTTTCTCAAGACAGCGTTCCACTTGGCAACAAAGCATACGCCACCAAAGGCTCGCTTCATCCCCTACATTCCCATGCTGAAAGAGAACAACACGCGCAAGGGATTCTTGAAAAAGGAGCAGTTCGTGAAATTAGCTAATGCATGCGCTAATCGAGGACTGTGGCTGCGGACAATTCTTGAGTTGACGGACTCGTATGGCTGCGCAAGGGTGAAGTCCTCAATTTGCGGGTCGAGCAGATCGACCTGATACAGCAAGTCATCCACCTCGATCCCGGTGAAACCAAAAACGACGATGGGCGGACGATCAAGACGACTCAGGAGGCCTACAATCTGCTGGCCGCCTGTATCGCAGGAAAGGAGCCTGCCGATCTCGCCATTACCCGGCAGGATGGGTCACCCGTGGGCGACTTTCGCTGCGCATGGCGGAGCGCCTGTGCGGAGGCTGGTGTGCCGGGGTTGCGGATTCACGATCTACGCAGGACAGGCTGTCGCAACATGCGCCGCTTAGGTTTTGACGAATCGGTGATCATGAAGGTCGGCGGCTGGAAGACGGCGTCTGTATTCAAACGTTACAATATCGTTGATGAGAGGGATATCGCTGAGGTGGCCGCGAAGTTGGACGAGAAGCGGAAGAAGCAGCATGAGGATGGGCATAGTTCGGGCATAGTTGAAGGGTCCGGATCGGTTAAGCCCGAGAGCAGGGAAATCAATTAGCATAGGAGAATCAGCGAGTTACCTTAAAATGGGCGCGTAGCTCAAACGGATAGAGCACCGGATTTCTAATCCGGTGGTTGCAGGTTCGATTCCTGCCGCGCCTACCATAGAACCGGCGGTCAGTTCCCAGTCCTTGAGATCATCGGCCGACGATGCGCTACTAAAACAGTTTACCTTCGGACAATTAGCCACTGCCCAAAGGCTTTGCCCTCGTTGCCATCCGCTGCGCGGGCACGATAAGATACTGCGTACACATCTTCTCCGCTTTTATCCCAGTGAGTCTTTAAAGTTTTTGCCGCGGCAAGGCGTGTGCGACCCCGGTGCGGCGCCGCTGTGCGCTCGCGAATCCCGGTGAGGGAGTTGGCAGTGAAACCAGGCAAGACCGCCGTAATCGTCGGTGCCCAGTGGGGCGACGAGGGCAAGGGGAAAATCGTCGATGTTTTATCGGAGAGCTTCTCCGTCGTAGCCCGCTATGCGGGCGGCCATAATGCCGGCCACACGGTTATCGTCAACGGTAAGAAGTTCGTTCTGCAACTGGTTCCTTGCGGAGTCTTGCGGACGGCGTGCCGAAGCGTAATCGGCAACGGCGTGGTTCTCGATCCCATGGCCTTTCTAAAGGAAGTCGACGCGCTACGCCAAGCTGGAGTACGGGTCGATGGAAATTTGTTTGTGTCCAACCGAGCGCAAGTGATTCTGCCCTACCATCGCATGATCGAACTGGCCGCGGAGAACGCTCCCGGACGCGTCAAGATTGGCACCACCTCCCGCGGAATTGGCCCCGCCTATGAAGACAAGATGGGCCGGCGCGGCCTGCGGGTGGCTGATCTGCTCGATCTCCAACTGCTCAAGAAACACGTCGAAAACGCGGTGCGCGAGAAGAACATGATCGCTCATGCACTGTTTAACTCAGAACCGGTCGACGCCGACAAAATGTACATCGAGTACGCTCAGGCAGCGGAGAAGATTGCGCCATTTGTTTGCGACACGGCGGTCTTGCTGAACCAGGCGCTGGCGGCGGGGGAATCAATTCTATTTGAAGGCGCGCAGGGTACGATGCTCGATATCGATCATGGTACTTATCCCTTTGTCACGTCTTCCAGTTCGACCTCCGGGGGCGCCGCAACCGGCACCGGGATCGCTCCCAACGCCATCCAGTCGGTCATCGGACTTACCAAGGCCTATTGCACGCGGGTCGGCGAAGGTCCCTTTCCGAGCGAGGACCACGGCGAACTCGGCGAACAACTCCGCAAGCGCGGAAATGAATTTGGCGCGGTAACCGGGCGTCCGCGGCGTACTGGGTGGCTGGATTTGCCGCTACTGCGCTACGCCGCCATGATTAACGGCATTTCCTGGCTGGTGATCACAAAGCTGGATGTGCTTGACGAACTCGCCGAAATTCCGGTCTGCGTAGGTTACATCGTCGAAGGAAAAAAGACGATGGAAATTCCTGCTCAGGCCAGCGGCTACGACAAGCTGGAATGCATTTATCAAAAACTGCCAGGCTGGCAGACGTCTACCCAAGGCGTCAGAAATTTTGCCGAGCTTCCCAAGCTCGCCCGCGAGTATCTTGCTTTTCTTGAAAAGCTCGCCGGCGCCAAGATCGGTATGGTCTCCACAGGGCCGGATCGCGAACACACGATTCTGATGGATGACTTCAAAAATGAGTTGAAGACAGCTTCATCCCGGAACGTCTAGAATTGGATGGCTAACCTCAGGTAAGGAGCGCACGATGGTGGTGTTGGCGGTAACTTGGATGGCAAAGGCTGGACGTGAAGCCGAGGTCACTGCACTGTTTGCGAAGCTCACCGAAGAATCTCGCAAGGAGCCGGGCTGTGCGATGTATCAAGTGCACCGGCACAAGACAGAAGCGCGGCGCTTCTTCATCTATGAGCAATATAAAGATGACGCCGCACTTGAGGCCCACCGAACGGCATCACATTTCTTGCAGTACGCCCGCAAGGACTTGCCCAGGATTGCAGACCGCGTAGAAGGCCATCTATTCGAGCCATTAGGCTAGCTCGTGTGGTGTGGGAGCCCCCGCCCACGGTCTCTTCTTACTTACTCTTGTCAATCATCAGCTCGCCGCCCGACGCATAGCTTTCTTTTGACACCTCATGGAAAGCCACAACGATGCCTTCCCGCCGAGCTCCGGCTTCTTCGACCAAGGCATCGGTGATGCGTTTCGCAATTTTGCGCTTCTGGTCGGCGGTGCGTCCCTGCAGCATGGTGACTTGAACCATCGGCATAAGCAGTTCCCGGTTCCCAGCTCTCAGTAGTAGCAACCTAGCTTCTAAAGTAGGTCCGCGGTCTTTCACTGAGAACTGAGAACTTTACTTCGCTAACTCGTATCCCGCGAAGAAAAAACTCAATTCAAAGCGCGCTGTATCTTCGGCGTCGGAGCCGTGAATCGCATTGTGTTCAATGCTCGAGGCCCACTTCTTGCGGATCGTGCCTTCTTCGGCGCTGGCCGGATTGGTCGCGCCCATCAACTTGCGCAGGTCGGCAATGGCGTCTTCTTTTTCCAGAGCCAGAGCGACGATCGGCCCGCTCGACATGAAATCGGTGAGCGACCCGTAGAACGGCCGGCTGGCATGCACGGCGTAAAACTGCTCGGCCTGGTGCTTTGAAATTTCCAGCATCTTCATGGCGAGAATGCGAAATCCATTCTTTTCGAATTGTTCAATGATGTCGCCTACCGCATTCTTGGCGACAGCATCCGGTTTCACGAGGGTAAGAGTGCGTTGCAGAGTTTTCATAGTGGGTCGTTGGTCGTCAGTCCTTAGTCGTCTTGCCTCGGTACTCCGTACACGGTACCCGCAACTAAACTTTCACTCCCATGGCCGCGATGAGAGTTTCGCCGATCGCCGCTGGAGATTTTGCTACGCGGATTCCTGCCGCCTCCATGGCCTTGATCTTCTCCGCCGCCGTTCCTTTGCCGCCTGAAATGATGGCACCGGCATGGCCCATGCGGCGCCCTGAAGGAGCAGTCTGCCCGGCGATGAAGCCGACGACCGGCTTCTTCATCTTTGTCTTCACAAATTCCGCCGCGGTTTCCTCGGCGTCGCCGCCAATCTCGCCGATCATGATCACTGCTTCCGTTTCGGGATCGCGGTTGAACAGATCGAGCGCATCCAGAAAGTTGGTTCCAATAATAGGATCGCCGCCGATCCCTATGGCGGTGGACTGACCGATGCCGCGCTGCGTAAGCTGATGCACGGCTTCATAAGTCAGCGTGCCCGAGCGCGACACGATGCCCACGGAACCTTCTTTGTGAATCGATCCCGGCATAATACCGATCTTGCATTTGCCCGGCGAAATGATACCAGGGCAATTGGGTCCAATCAGCCGCGAGCGACGGTTCTGCAGAAATTCCCAGGCCTTGACCATGTCGAGGGTTGGAATGCCTTCGGTGATGCAGACGATGAGCTCAAGGTCCGCGTCCGCCGCCTCCATAATGGCGTCGGCCGCAAACGGAGGGGGGACGAAAATCACGGTCGTGTCGGCCCCGGTTTTCTCCATGGCTTCCAGCACGGTGTTGAAAATTGGCCAGCCTTCGTGAGTCGTGCCGCCCTTGCCTGGCGTAACTCCACCAACCACCTGCGTTCCATAAGCTGCACAGGCCTTGGCGTGAAAGGTGCCCTCGCGCCCCGTTAGGCCCTGCACGATTAAGCGCGTTTCTTTATTTACCAGGATTGCCATAAGTATGATTCCTCACCGCTTCTACCGCCATGATTGTCATCCTGAGGCGGGCGCTCTTTGCCTGCCGAAGGACCTGAGTGAACCGCGCAAAGCGTTGCGACTCTGGCGACGCAACAATCCGGCGTTTGGATCGCTTCCTTACCGCCAACCCGGCTGCGCCTTAAACTCCTCGCGCAGCAGCCACCACTTTGTCGGCTGCTTCTTTCATCGTGTCAGTCACGACAAAGTTCAATCCGGAATCCATCAGAATTTTCTTGCCCTCGTCCACATTCGTACCTTCGAGTCGAAGCACCACCGGCAGTTTTATGTTGGTTTTCTTCGCGGCTTCCACTACTCCCGTAGCCAGGGTATCCACGCGCAAGATTCCGCCAAAAATATTGATCAGTACCGCTTTTACGTTCTTATCGCTGAGCAGAATTTCAAACGCGTGGGCAACCTGCTCCGCATTGGCGCCGCCACCCACATCGAGAAAGTTCGCGGGCATGCCGCCGGCGTACTTGATGATGTCCATTGTGGCCATCGCCAGCCCGGCTCCGTTCACCATGCAACCCACGCTGCCGTCAAGTTTGATGTAGTTCAAACTGTACTTCGAAGCCTCCACTTCGAGCGGGTCTTCCTCCGTGATGTCGCGCAGTTCCCGGATATCCGGATGGCGGAACAGCGCGTTGTCGTCAAACGTCAGCTTGGCGTCGAGAGCGAAAAGTCTGCCGTCTGTGGTGGAAATGAAGGGATTGATTTCGATCAAAGAAGCATCGGTGTCGAGGAACGCTTTATATAAATTGGAGAGAAACTGCACCGCGGGATTGATCTGCCTGGCGCTCAGGCCGAGTTTGAAAGCCATCTTGCGAGCTTGAAAACCTTCGAGCCCCATGCCGGGGTCAATGTGCTGTTTCAAAATCGCGTCAGGATTTTCCGCGGCGACCTGCTCGATTTCCATTCCTCCAGCAGCCGACGCCATGAACACAGGTTTGCCTTCCGCACGGTCCACCAGAATTCCAAGATAAAGCTCCTTGTCGATGGGCAGAGTTTCTTCGATCAGCAGGCGCCGCACAATGCGGCCCTCCGGCCCCGTCTGATGAGTGACCAACTTCATGCCAAGCATTTTGCCGGCCAGTTCGCCCGCCTCGTCGACCGACTTGGCGATCTTGACGCCTCCGCCCTTGCCGCGGCCGCCCGCATGAATTTGAGCCTTCACCACCACACCGGCCGCTCCGGAGCTAAGCAGTTCTTTGGCGGCGGCCTCCGCCTCATCGCGCGAGGTCGCCATCGTGCCCCGCGGCACGGTTACACCATATTTCTTGAGAATTCCTTTTCCCTGGTACTCATGGATTTTCATAAATGATGCTCGTCAGCTAAGAATTGGCTGGAACCTGCTTGCGGCTTTAGACTGAGGGCAGCAAACCCTTGATTTTATAGAACAGGGTTGATTAGGGCAAACGGGATGCGCGCCTTGGGGCGCACGACATCAGGGAGGGAGTAGCCGAATGCGGTGATATGATTGGCTTGTCTTACGGCATATATAGCCGTAAGATGAGGGTATGACCACCCCTGCTGATGTTCCATCTCGCATTCGCGAACTCGCCACCGGTCTTTCCCAACCCAAAGCCATGCGGCGGGGTTCGCTTTGCCAACGCAAGGTCAAGTGCAGCAAGCCAGGCTGTCCCCAGGAACAGATCGCAGCCGGGCGCAAGTTCCGCAGCCAGGTCGACGACTACTGGGAGGCTTGCGAGCAATGGGCCGATCGCCAACTGGAGGATTCCGCGGCGGCCTCGCAAGAGGCGGCCAAAAAAGGGGGCGCCAAGCGGACTTCCAGGCCGCGATTGTCCAAGAAATCGAAGCGCTCTTAGGCCGACCGGCCGTGCAAGGGTTGGATTTTGAAGCGCTGGAAACCGCCGCCGGCAACGGCCGCTGCAGGTGGCGGCGCGTGCCCTGGAAGGCTGGTCCAATGCCGATACCTCCGATCACACCGGGGCGCATCTAGCGTGCGCTTGCGGTGCTCCGGCGCTGCACCGCGGGCGCCATGGGAAGAAGCTTCGAAAGTGTTCTCGGCACCCTGCACGTGGAGCGAGCTTATTACTAC
>JBEKUD010000166.1:0-10976 GCA_049515395.1 Candidatus Sulfotelmatobacter sp.
GGCTTGGAAGACGCCTATAAACCAGGCGGCAAGCCCGATAGGCTTGCTCGTAAAAGCCAAAACCGCCGGCGCACTCAGGTGCGCGAGATTGTGACGCAGTTCTTTAAGATCCTTCTCACTCAACACATCCTCTTCCCCGCGATCAGGGCGGCGTGCCATGGGGGACAATTTAGCATATTCGCTTTTTATTCGCCATATGGCCGGAATGCGCCGTGCCAACTTTGTGCTGGTAATGGGCGGAATCCCGATGGACACGGTGCGTGCTATTCGACAGGCCACTTCGCGGCGACTGGTGGTCGCCGGTGGCATTAAGACGCAGCAAGAAATCGACGATCTGGATGCACTGGGGATGGATGCTGTTGTCGGGATGGCCTTATATTCGGGGAGAATCGTCGCCTGAAAAACAAATCGCGATTCATCTCGGCGCGCTCCGGTTGCTCGATCGAAACTGAGTTGGCGGCGTGGCAGACGGGGGAGGCAACTTGTGCCATTGGTAGAAGAATGGAATGCCTGCCGCAATCACTGCCAAGCCGATCGAAGACCGTACCGGCTGGGCAATCCATAAGTTGATCGTCAACGCGATCGCCGTAATCAAGAAAACGAGCGGCGTCCAGGGATAGCCCCAGGCACGGTACGGCCTGGGGAGGTCGGGCTCGGTTCTACGCAAACGAAGGACCGCGATCGCGGTCAGCGCGAAAAAAATCCAGACTGCAAAGACAAAGAGTGAATAGAGCTCTTCAAAAGTTCCAGTCAAGGCAAGCAGCGCCGCGATGGAGCCAAGAAAAATCAACGCTCCACTGGGCGTATGAAAAGAGGGTTGAGTCCGCTTAGCAAATTGGAAAAAGACACCATCACGCGCCATCGCATAAGGGATGCGCGCACCCGTCAGAACTACCACATGAAGCGCTCCCAACGCGGAGATGGCCATAGCCGCCGTGAGCCCGGCCGCCCCGCGGGCACCGGCAAAGGACCGCACTACATCTGACGCGACGTGCCGGGAAGCAGCGATCTGTGCGAACGCCAGGGCGTGAAAGTAAACAACATTTGCCAGCAGATAGAGGCTGCCCACCGTGAGCAATCCCAAAATGATTGCGACGGGAATGTTCCTTTGAGGACACACTATTTCTTCGCCCAAATCGCCGAGATCGTTGAAACCGTTGTAGGCCCACATGGCGGGAACCAGGGCGGTTAGCACGGCACCGACGGCTCCCCAACCCGAGAAGGATACCAGTGGGGCGGTTTCAATCAGATGTTGCTTTCCGAACAGGACCCCGGCGATGACGATCACCACGATCGTTCCCATTTTTGCGCATGTCAGCAGCATCTGGATTGCGCCGCCCATCCGCACACTCAAGTAATTGATTGCGGTTACCGCCACCACTACGGATGCCGCGAGTGGCTGAGCTGCGGCAAAGGTGAAGTCGTAACTTCCGAAATGTCCTCGGAACAAGGGCGTGTCAACGATGGGGAACAGGAATCCTGCGAATCGCAAAAATCCTGCGGCCAGCGTCGCCATGGCCACCGGCCGCTCCAGAAAAGAACTCATCCAGCCAAAAAGAAATCCCCAGAGTGGTCCGAGTCCGCGGTTAAGGTAGATGTAAGGGCCGCCTGCTTTGGGGAAAGCTGCGCCCAGTTCGGCATAGCAGAAAGCACCACACAGCACGATAAGGCCACCGACAATCCATGCAACCAAAACCAGCGTGGCCGAGCCGACAGCGCGGGCCATGTCACTGGTGACGAGAAAAACGCCCGTGCCGATGGTGTCGCCAATCACGATCGCAGTTGCGGACCATAAACCTAAGCCCCGAACCAAATCCGATCGCTCGGTGTCACTTGCCGGAGGCGGTTCCATCGCGCACAAAGTTTAGTGAGCCTACTCTCAGAGGTTGGCATCGTCAACCCGCGCTTCTCTCTTGTCTGTCCTGAAGAAATGCCGTTTGCCTTTGTATGTCGTACGGCTGTTCTGCGATCTGGGCACGAATTTGTTTACGCGCTATTATCAAAGCCAAGAGGGCAAAGCAGAAGTCCATGCTGAACGAATTGAGCTGGGATCAGCACTATTGCGTGTCGGGCATCGAAGATGTGCTGACACCTGCGCTGGTGATGTATCCGGATCTCATTGCCGCAAACATCGAACGAACCTTGGAGTTGCTGTCCGGCGACGCCGATCGCTGGCGTGTGCATATCAAAACCGCGAAGTTGGGCCACACTTTGCGGATGTTGATTACGCGTGGCGTCCGAAATTTCAAGTGCGCCACCACCCTGGAGCTTCTGGTGGCCTGCCGCAACGGAGCGGCCGACGTGCTCCTCGCCTACCCCGCGATGGGCGCGAATGCATGCCGCGCACGCGACATCGCGAACCAGTTCCAAGACGTGCGCATTTCCGTTCTGGCCGAGAACGCAGAGCAGGTGTGGCAATGGCGCAACAGCCGGGTGGGAATTTTTGTCGACATCAATCCGGGCATGAATCGCACCGGCATTGAGCAGAGCCAAAGGGACAAAGTCGTCGCCTTGACGCGCCAGATTGCCGGCGCGGGGCTGGAATTTCGGGGGCTGCATTATTATGACGGCCAGTATGGTGGGCTCGAAGAAGGCGAACGGACGCAAGCCGCACACCGCGGCTATGATCGTTTACTGGAAATGGTCGGCGAGTTAGGGCGCTCGAGCATACATCTGCCAGAAGTGATCACTTCCGGGACGCCTACGTTCCCATGCTCGCTTGCCTACGGGGGCTTTCGCCGCGGCAATTTTGTCCATCGCGTCTCCCCGGGAACCCTTGTGTATTGCGACGCCACCAGCGTCGAGCAACTCCCCAACCAATATGGCTACCGGCCCGCAGCGCTGGTATTGACACGCGTGGTCAGCTGTCCACATCCTGGGATCGTCACCTGCGACGCTGGGCACAAGACGGTATCCGCCGATGCCGGCGTTCCGACCTGCGTGGTCATTGGACATCCGGAATTCACACCGCTGACGCCCAGCGAAGAGCATCTACCGATCGCGATAAAAGAAGAAGCAGCGAGTCCACAGATCGGCGAAGTGCTGTATCTTCTCCCGCGACATATTTGCCCGACCGTAAACAATTTCGACTATGCTCTGCTGGTACAGAACGGCAACATCGAGGCGATGGAGAGCGTTTCAGCGCGCGGGCGCGAGGCGCCGCTGCAGACGGCGGACCGAACACATGGCTGAAATCAATGAGTCCAGAATGGGGCACGCCTCTTCGCCGAAGAAGACATTGCCTCCGTTCCTAAAACCGCTGTCGGACCAGGTGGGCACAACCTCGAACTTTGGTTGGACATCCAAGCAAACCAATGGCGTACGAGAATACTATTCTGTCGCTGAATCCTGACGGTCAAAGACTGCGCGGCGCCGAGGCAAGTTTCTGCGAAAACAACTTCGAGGTCGTCTCTGTAACAACCCCTCTCCAGGCCCGCTTCGAGGTCGAGATGGGTCGATGTGGAGTTTTCCTGACCAGTTACATAACGCCCCTCGCCATATACCGGGACCTTGCAAGTCTCTTCCGGCGCAACTGTCCGACCGGCGTGGTCGTTTATCTAGTCCAGCGCCCGGATGACAGCATTCCAGATGCCGACATCGTTATCTCAGATGGGGACGAGCCGCATTCGATCGTCACGAGGCTTCGTTCGAAGCAAGCAATAAAGGCAAGCTGAGGATTTCGCGCGATTCACGGGCGCGACCGAATGGTCCGAGCAAGAAACGAGCGGATAAAGTAGCCAGCGACGCAACCGTCGGCGAAACAAATCCGCTGGCCCTTACACCTCAATTCCTTTTCGAACCTTGGTCCAGATGCATCAACTCTACGTCTTGGCGATCAAGTTTCGGGCAAAGAGATCAAGCAGACTGAAAACAACCTGCATTTGATCAGGCGCGGTCCGGACGCCCACCTGGACTAGCCGCTTTAAAGACAGGAAAGAACGAAATGTCGGGAGGGTCAACGGTCCTGGTTGTCGATGATGAAGAGAGGATCAGGACGATGCTGAGCCTGGTCCTGGAGAGCGAGGGCGTCACCGTAACGTCCGCGAACGACGATCTGACCAAAGGGACGCCGATCGAGCAACTGGTCGATAAAATCAAAACCGGACTTGAGAACGGTGAGGCCCAGATTCGACCACAGAAATCCAGGCGGTTGCCGGATGTTATCGATGAGGGCAAGGACTGGGCGATCAAACATTGGCTGCAGCGAGTGCAGGAGCATGGCGAACTGATGAGTGTGCAGCTGTCGGAATCCGAAAGAAGAGATCATGTCCCGGGATTGCTCGATGAGGCCGTCGCGCATGCGCGGGGCCGTGAACTGGCGAGTCAGGGACGCCAGCAGGCCGCTGAACAGCACGGCACGCTCCGATACCACCAAGGCTACTCGGCGCCAATGCTCATGGCCGAGGCGCGACTGCTCCAGGATGTGATTTCTGCGTGCGTTCGATGCAATTTTTCCGTGATCAATTTGAGTAATTTGGTTTCAGATCAAAATGTCCGCTACGGTTTCGATGGAGTTGAAAAATTCCGTGCGCGCTTTTACGAACCAGGGATGGCGTTCGTTCGCCGATTCGAGGGACCAGACGAGATAACCTTGTCGCCCACTTCAGGCAGGCTCCTCTCCCGAGAGCAAAAAAAACGATTCCCTAAGAGCACCAGATCTCACAAAGCACTCTATCGTTTTTCAATCGGCTTGCGGAAGGCAAGCCGGTTCGCTGGACTGCAGCAAAGAATCCTTTTCTCAGGCCGGCGCGATGCTTTCGATCTAGCCGTTTTTTTTGGGCGATTGCGTTCTCCTAACGAGAGACGTATACCAGACTTGAGAGTCCTTTATAAGCGTTCCTCCTTCTACAAGGGCTCTTTCACATCCCTACCGTCGGACCCAATTCAGGCGTCGGTCTCTTGTGCAATCTGTTCATCGCTCCCAGGACCTATATGCCCATTCGCTCAAATCTTGATCGCAGACGCAGTTGCCTTACGTGCTCTCTTTGCGACGAATTTGTAGACTTGAAACTACGAAGTTGGATGAATTCGGGAAGCCTGTCCACGAAGAGTGCTATGCACAAAAGGTGAGCCGAGGAAGGACTCCGAGACCGCCTCCCCGAGATCGCGAAGAAGTATCTAAAAAGCTAGATCATCCCCTTACCCCGTACCATCGTCGACTTTCTGAGTTCCGCGAGCGCCCGTTCGGCTCCTAAATTATGCACCGTCTGTGAATCAGACCTGGAGTTCAGGGACTGCACTTTTTTCTACATGGGACAGACTTGGGAAACCCGCTTCCGGTATGCGTCAAGTGTCTTCCATCTTAAGGAATTCGCGGCCATAGGAACCGTCTTGAATCAGCGCTGATCGAACAGATCGCTACGTTCGATGCGTTCGCCTTTGAAAATCACGAGCGAGATTCGTTCGGTTGCGGTGATGTCGTCGAGAGGATTTCCGTCGACCACGAGGAGATCGGCGTCGTTGCCGCCACGAATGGATCCCGCGCGGTTGTCGACCCTCAGCAGGCGGGCTGCATTCAAAGTTGCGGCCTGCAAGGCTACAGCCGGCGGAATGCCAGCATGGACCCAGAGCTGAAGTTCGTGTTGCACGGTAGGACCTTGAATGACGAGGTAATTTCCGGCGTCACTGCCCGTGACCAGGACAACTCCGTGCTGGTATGCGCGGTTCAGGTTGTCGATCGCGACCGACATATCGATGGGATACTGCGCGATCGAGCTACGGAGCGCTTTGGTCCCATCGGAAGCGATTGCTTCTTCGGTTCCCTGCATGAGTTCCGGCGGAGCGACTTGCTGCACAAGGGAACGCTTGAGGAGGTCCGTCTTACCCGCCGCCAAGTCTTTGAAAGCTTCTCCTACGCTCAGAGTTGGATCGTAGAAGGTTCCCTGCCGGGCCATCTGTTCGAATGATTCGTCCGGAATCCTTTCGCGGAACGAACCGTGCTCGATCGAGTTGGCGTGAGCCTGGAGGGCGTCGGCAACGTCGCGGGCGTCGCCAGTGTGAACCGTGAAGGGCAAGGAATCTGCCTGCGCCTGCTGGGCGATGGCGTCGAATAATCCGGTATCCAGGCGGTTATAGACGCGGCTGCCCGCGCCCGCCTCCAGAATCGCTTTGATGCAGTCCACACCTCGCTTTTTTAGTTCGTCGACTTGTTGCCGCGCCTCGCCCGCATTGGCCGGAATCCGGGTGAATTGCCTTTCCAGATTGGAGCGGACAGGGGGCGGAAGATCCTTGAAATATTCCGTGCCATGACCGCCGACAGCGGTAAACAACGGACCACAGGTGGACAAGTCCGAGCCGAGCATTTCAGCGCTGCGGACGGCTGCGCGCACTCGTAGTATCGAATCCAGACCATCGCCCACGCTTCTCACGGTGGTGACGCCGCTGTAGAGGTATGCGGCCAGATTTCGCAGCATACTTTTCTCTGCGTCATACTTACTCATGTCCGGATAAAAACCGCCGGGAGCGCCAAGATGCACATGAACGTCGATGAGGCCGGGAAGAATTGTTTTGCCGGCAGCTTCGACAGTTTCGGCGTTCAAAGTTTTTGGATCGGGACCATCGCCCTCATACACTTCGGCGATCTTCCCGCCACGAACCAGCACCGAGCCGTTCTCGATGACTTTGCCGTCGCCGACGAAAACGCGCCCCCCCCGAACCAGGAAAGTCTCGCTGCGGGCCAGTTGCCGGTTCAGAACTTTCGTTCTCGCTATCCCGGTCCGAGCGTGCATCTGCCATAAGCCCAGCAGCAGGAACGGGGTCAGCACGGCCGCCAGCCACAGCTTCGCCGAGGCACGAATCTTCTCTTCTTTCTCCCAGCGGAAAAGTTTGTACGAAATGAAAAGTCCTACAAACGCGGTCAGCAAAAGAGCCATTGCGGACTGGAGGTTCGCCACAATGCCTTCGTTCCGCAAAAGCATGCCCTGGATCCCGGTGACCATGTAGGTTGCGGGCACGAACTGAGTCACCCCCAGCAACCAGGGAGGGAACATGGCGAGCGGGAACGTTGCCCCACTCAGAAACAACATCGGCAAGTAAATCAACTGGACCAACAATTGGCTTTCCTGCATGGAGTTGACGACGGAAGCGAGGATTAAACCGATGGCACGAAATCCAACGATGGCAAAGGTGATGAAAATCAGGATGGAGCTTATCGATCGCGGCCAGGGCATACCATACAAAAAATGTGCCAGCGTAAAGATGAGGATCACGTTGGGCATGTACAGAATCCAGCCGGTGACGACTGAGGCCACGAGCAAAGGTGCTGGCGAGATGGGGGTAACTTTGTAACGGCGCAGGATGTTGGCTTCCCGTTCCTGCACGGCGCGGATGCCTGCGCCGAAGAGCCCATTGCCCAAAATTCCAATGATGAGGACCATCGAAATCACAATGGTGATCGCTGCGCCACGTTCGGCGTGCATGGCCTGCCCAAAAATGAAGAAGAAGATAAGCGGAAACAGATAATTAAAAAAAATTACAGACCGGTTGCGCAGGGCCAGCTTCAGATCGAGCGTGATGAGTGCTCTATACGCTTTCATTTCAGTCCGCCGTCACTCGCGAAGGCTCTTTCCCGTGAGTTCTATGAAGACATCCTCAAGGCTGGGCTGCTTGAGGCTGACGTCAGTCAGTTCCATGCCCTGCTGATCGATCCATTTCACCAGATCAACCAGCGTGGCTGCGGGCCGGCGCGAGTTCACCGTCAGCGTGCGGCCGCTGGGATCGAGCGCGCTATGGATGGCTTCGGCCCAAGGCGGCCGATCGGCCGGGAACGGGCTCGCGCAGGTCACCACGATGCTCGAGGCAGAGCGGCTCTGCTGTTGCAGGCGCGCTGGTGTATCCAGTGCGACGATGCGGCCTTCATCCACGATGGCCACCCGGTCGCATAAGCGCTCCGCTTCCTCGATGTAGTGCGTGGTCATCAGAATGGTTCTCTGCTCGCGCTTCAATTCCTCCAGCAGCGAATGAATTTCCACCCGCACCTGGGGATCGAGACCTGTGGTGGGCTCGTCCAGGAAAATTAGTTGAGGATCGTTGATGAGGGCCAGAGCCAGCGCCAGCCGCTGTTTCTGACCACCGGAGAGCGTGCTGTAGAAGGCATCCCGTTTCTCTTCCAGTTGTAACCGCTGCAGCAGTTTATTCAAGTCGACATGGCGGCTGTAGAATGACGCGAAAACCTGCATGGCCTCGTGGACGCGGATTTTCTCTGGCAGATTCGTGGCCTGCAGGCAAACCCCAATGCGATCCTTGAGTTGCTGACGCTGACGATCAGGATCAAAACCGAGAACTGCGACTTCGCCTCCGGTGCGAGGGCGCAGGCCTTCCAGGATCTCGACTGTCGTCGTTTTTCCGGCACCGTTCGGTCCCAGCAGGCCGAAAACTTCTCCGGACAGAATCTCGAAGTCGATCCCTTTCACAGCATGCACTTCGCCGTAAGACTTCTTCAAACCTTGCACGGAGATCGCTGGCGGAACAGAGTTCATGGCGGGAAGACAGGCTACGCGAGAAGCGCGATCGAGTCAAAGATCGCGGTAACAAGATCGCGGTAACGAGATTGATTCCTCGGGGACGTTCCCGGGGCGCGATTGAAGCCCAGCCGGTCTTTTTCTGCTAGTCTTGCTCCAGTCTGCTGTGTCCGTTATAAACCAGAGAGGTCTCTGGAGTTCGAGTCACGCCTACAATGCCCAAGGTCACCGAACAAGAACTATCCTTGCTCTCCTCCGCCAAAAACGGTCTGGTCTATCTAACGCCTAACGATTGGATGTTGTTTGCCGACAAGGCCATCCGAGTCACTTTCCTAAAGGGTCAAATTTTGGTTCACCGGGGAAAGAAATCGAACGGCGTCTTTATCGTATTGAGTGGAATCGCCAGAGTGCAGATCCCCACGAAAGTCGTGACACCCGAAATCGGAGCCGGAGAGATTTGCGGTGAGATGTCGTTTCTGGAAGATGCTCCTGCCAGCGCCAATGTGGTAGCTCACCAGGAGGTGCAGGCTTATCATCTGGACCGGCCAGCTTTGGAAAAACTGTTCGAGCTTTTTCCGCATCTGGGTTCGCGTTTCTACAGATCTCTGGCAGTCAACCTATCCCGCCGCCTGAGAGAATTGATTGGGCCGCGGGCCGAATTGGGTACCTCTGTGCAGAAACTCCATCTTGATAAAGTCTGACACCGCCTCTGAACTTCTTCGCCCCTACAATTGTGTCCAAAGGTAAAGGTAAGGAAGCGGCCCGAAACCGTTGGATCCTCTTGGCGCCCGAAAGCCCTTCCCAGAATGGCCCTTCCCATAATCGCTCACCTAGAAAGATACTTGCCAGCGTTGACTTTGTGAATTACAGTTCTCACCCAAGCAGTAGATGCAACTGCTTGGGTGTTTCGCAAGTTCTTCGCCGAGCTTGGAAAATATTCATTGCTTGAAAACCAGATACGGAACGCAACTGAAAGGTAATTAGTGTGCACCGATTTGCAACTTCAGATCGCAAACCATTGTGGTCTTTCGTTGTAACTACTTTATATTCAATATGCTATAGTTTTTGCCGATTTGGCACACAGGGTGCAGATGAAGGATGGGGTGCTGTAGGTTCCCCCCCTACGGAGGCCTAGTCCTCCATTGAACAATTAACGTTGTATGAGTTGTATGAGAGGTTCAGGAGGAAGATAATTATGAAGCGGATAGTTGTACTGGCTTTACTCGCTCTGACGCTGCCGGTGGCAGCTTTTGCGGACCAAATTGATTTCACTAACCACGGCGGCAGCCTTTCGGGAAGTTCCGCTGGCCTGACCCTTACCGGCTCTGAACTCACCTATATCGACGTCTTGGGCGGAAGCGTAACCCAGGGCAACCTGGGCACCGTGACATTTTCGACAGCCGGGATGATGCCTGGGGGAAGTCTGACAACTGGTGCCACGTTCTACGCTGGTGGAAGCTTCACGATCACGGGCACCGGCGTGAGCTTCGTCGGCACATTCAGTGGTCCCGTCATTTGGGCCGAGATACCGGGTTCGAAGTCTAGCGGCGCAATCTATTACACCCTCACAGGTAATGTCTCCGGCACGTACAACGGTGTGTCGGTAAGCGGGCTCACGACGCAAGTTACGTTTCTTGCTGGCAAGGACGGGTTTAGCGGAGGGCCGATTGGCGTCGCCAGCGGCGACACCGTCGTCAGCTCCGTTGTTCCCGAGCCGGGCACTCTCGCATTGCTCGGAACCGGGATGGTTGGCCTGGCTGGAGTTATTCGCAATAGGCTGAAAGCTTAACTTCACTCCATCCGCTTCTCAGAGAGCCCCGCCACGCGCGGGGCTTTTCTTTGGTCTGCCGAGCGGGGTCGAGAATCGCTGTTGAACGTTCTGCGCGCTATGCTGGATTGGCCGGCGGAACACTCAGCGGTTCGACCCGATAGCCGAGGAGTCGGAGTTCGCGGATCACCTTCGCAGTGCGTGTCCGCCTCGAGCTTTTGCTGACCGCTGGCTCCCGTTCCTCGTAACAGACCCCATGGTGCAGAACAATCCAGATCAGCCCGCAAAACGGGTGGGCCATGGCGCCAATGGCTTGTGCAGATCCAAGCCGCGGAACCAACCGCGATACACAATTTCGAAGATGCTTCCTTTGACCTTTACCGCGGCGTGGGCAGCCTGATTGAGAATGCGCCGGTTGCCCTTCGAGGATCGATGGCTGTGGGATACTCCCGCGCTCTCTTCGTCTCCGGGCCATATTCCCATCCAGGAGGAGAGGTTCTTCTGGGAAGGAAAAGTCGCTGCCCTGGGCCGGCGCGGAGGTTTTCGTAATGCTGATCCATCGGCGTCGGATTGGATAGTTTGGAGTGGGGCTCGGGTCGAGTGCTGGCAACGAGTAGTGGCCGGATTAGCTTTTCGCGCAGGACCACCAGAGCAGTCAGGGCTCGTAGACCTTCATGTAGAGTCTCGTAGCGGCGCGATCTCCGATCTTCCGCACCATGCCCTTGCCGCGGAGTTTCTTGATGTCATAG
>JBEKUD010000167.1:0-10899 GCA_049515395.1 Candidatus Sulfotelmatobacter sp.
GACGCGTATACGATCAGTGCGCCCGAGACCAGAGAAAACTGCTCGAAAAAGTTGCCCCACCGATCATAAATCTGCGGTTTGGCAACGATGTGCGGCGCCCAGAGCAAGGCAAAAACAAGGTAGATGCTGCCCAGCGCGAAAGCGCCGGCTCGCACCATTCTAGGCCACTGAATCGCTATGCCACCAAAGAGCTCGATAGCAGCGGCAACGTATACGAGAATCTCGCGGTGAGGAACGTTCCCAAGCGCCCGGATCTGCTGCCAATTGTTAAAGTCATGCCAGACCAAAGTGATGACGCCGAAAGCGACGGCAGCCAATCCATACACGTGACGTCCGAGATAGATTCTCATCACTTCATCCTAAGTGTGCGTGCATTTGGAGGCGCTTTCAGGAATGTGGTCCCAGGTTAAGAAACTAAGGCGCCGTAGTGGTAGTTCGCAATAGCCACTCTCCTGTAAATTCGAATAGCCACTTTGCGGGAACTCTCATGCTGAAGCGTGATCCCTATCCCAACGTCCCTTCTCGGTTGTTGACCGGGTTAGTCCCGAGACGTCTGCTTTGGAGGAGATTGCTATTGATTTCCTTGAAGCCCGTTTCAACGAAGCCGCTTTGCGGCAGACGCTTTCGCGTGTGTAGTGTCGGCAGCAGGGGTGTAAAGGATAAGGTTGGGTCATAAGGAGCTAACCTATGACCCACCTTCGCAAAATGATGCTCGAAGAACTCGAGCGTCGTAATTACGCTCAGACTACCATAGACTGCTACATCCAGGCGGTCGAAGATTTCGCCCGCCATTTCCGGCGCCCTCCTGATCAGCTCACTCCCGAGCATATCCGCGAGTATCAAGCGTATCTGTTTCGCGAGAGAAAGCTAGTCTATGGTTTAGAGAGAATCCGAAAATGGGGTCAACCAACAATTCAGACGACATGTCCATTTTCAGTGCGCTAACTCCGATGCTGGCCCATCTCTCAAAGAAACGTGCCTTGAGCGCCCCGTGTTTCATCGCCGTCGCCTTGGTGTAAGGGTCGAGCGGCGTCTGGATGCGGCTGAGGCGAAGCGGGAACGGGACCGTCTTAGGCTCGGCCTTGCCTTTATTCAAGCCAACTGGTAAGCGAGTGGCTGAGATTTTCGCTTGGCGGAGATGACCGTCCTGTTAAGCCCCCTTTATAGTGGGAGAATGACGCCGAGCGCCAGTGAAGTTCTTTCCGGGACCAATCCGCCTGTCAGAATAGCGGTGGACATGGACGAGGTGATTGCCGACTACTTCGGCGAACAGGTTGCCCGCTATGAGTCATGGAGCGGCGCAGCAGTCGATATCTCGGCGACCGAAGGAAAGAGGTTGCGGGAGTGCGTGCCGCCTGAGCACCGGGAGTTTATTAGCAGGCTTCCGCGCACGCCGGGGTTCTTCGCCAATCTCAAGATGATCGAGGGAAGCCGCGATGCACTTGAGGTACTGTCGCAATATAGCCGAATCTATATCGTCAGCGCGGCAACAGAATATCCCAATTCGTTGTGCGAAAAATTCGACTGGCTGGCCGCGAACTTTCCCTTTATCGATTGGCGGCACATCGTGCTTTGCGGCGACAAGTCCATCATTCGCGCCGAATACATGATCGACGACAACATCTACCACCTGCGCCGATTTGAAGGCGAAAAGATCCTCTTCGACTCACCGCACAATCGCAAGGTGCCGGACGCGGTGCACCGCGTGCATAATTGGGACGAGGTGCTGTCCTTCTTCCGTGCTCAGGGCGTGCTCCCCTCCAGCTAGAATTGATTCAAGAATCGGACTCTCCAAGGCCACTTTGGCGATCGCTAATGTGCTCCTGAGGTTGGTGCCGGCGAGAATTCCGCAGGGGCGAGAGGGATCCTGCAATAACGAACGAGAAGTCTGAGAGCGATCCGCAGACTTGTGGCGTTCCCTTAAGGTCGAGTTAGTTTTTGTGGCGTATTTGTGACGTAAGGTCTCAACCTGTTTCACCTAAAGCCAACATAATCAACATCGCCAGAACTCCCTTCCGTGCGGGCCGAAAATTGTTAAAGTCTTTTGCTGCAACAGACTTAGCTGCTGTAGCGGCAGGACTCGCCGATAATTCGTAATCGGCAGGTCAGCGGTTCAAGTCCGCTCGTCGGCTCCATCCTAACCTCTTAGAAAAAATCCGTTTACGGATTCGGGCATTGCACCCGATGTCCGTTTTAGTGTCCGATTGGTGTCCCCAAGATCGTGAGCAGCTATTTCCGCTTCGAACTTATCCATTGCCGCAGCAACGTCCTGGGTTTGTGCCTTGATGTAATAGCCAAGTAGCCAAGCGTGAGGTTGACGTTCGAGTGGCGAAGGATTGCCTGGATCACTTTAGCTGGAACTCCAAGCCGATAAAGATTGGTTCCCAAGCCACGCCGTGCCGCATGCCACCCGTCCCACCGCGGCAATCGTTCATCACGCTCGTATTTGTGATTTTGTTTCAAGTGCTTCTTGCCACTGTTGAGGCCACAATGCCGGCAGCGTTTAACGCCGGCAGCATCTGGCGATTCAGCAAATTATTGATTGAGATTCGAGTCCCGAGAGTACTTGCAAAGATTGGTCCGGTCTTGGGATTCCCGCATCTCAGACGGTGAAGTTCGAGCCGAGCAGCCAATTGGCGAACCACTGGGACAGCGGCTGTGCTCTTCTTCGTCTTCGAGGCAGCTCGCGGCCATTCCAAATGCTGCGACAGACCCACAAAGCGTCATCATGGAAATCGGACCACTCCAATCCCTCAATTTCACCCCTTCGCAGGCCTGCGAATGCAGCAACTGCGAAGGCCGTTGAGGCCGGTTCCGGGAACATCGCGAGCATCGAATTGATCTCCTCCAAGCTGTAAGCGTATGTCTCTTCTGCCTCGCGGGAATGGGGGTTCACGGATGTTCCTTGCACAGGATTCACGCCGTCGAAGTAGCCAAGCTGCTTCGCCAGCGTAAATACCCCACTGATCGTTGACTTGATACGCTTCAGCGAATTTCGGCTGAGATCCAGCTTATTTATTTGGCCGCTCGCACTCAAAGTTCGCGGCGTCATTCGGATCGCCGCTGCCTTTGTACTCCGCTGCCTGCGGATACGGGCACAGAAGCCGCGTCATCTTCGCGTGCGTTCGGTCCTGGCCTTCGAACTTCGACGCAATAATTATTGACGGCGCCGTGGCCTTTTCCACCCACTGCTCCAAAGACGCGTCCACGCTGTGCTGCGGGTCGTCGAACTTCAGATCACCGACCGCTCCGAACGAATCCGGCCCCGGGCCTCCGGCGCAGTGTTGCACGCCCGGCGCCATGTAGAGGCGGACGAAAGAGTCGACATCCTCTTGCCCCATCTTCTTGACGACGCTCTCGTAATAGTCGATCGTGTTCAACGCCGTGATCGCCGGATCATTCCAGCCGTGATAGAGAACCAACTTTCCTCCGCGGGCTTTGAATGGCTTGAGGTAGGGATCTGTAGCGTTCAGGGCCTGCGCGGTTCTCTCATTGGCTGCTTTCAGGTCCGCATCAACCTTGAACGTCTTGTAGTCCCAATCGGACTTCCCGAATACAAAGTCGGAAAAGAATCCGTTGCCGAAAAACGCCATGAGACTCTTCACGGGCGCCGGGCCGGTAATCCAGACTCCCCAGCCGCCTTGGCCCTCTTCGGCGCCGGGCAGATAGCCGGGGTAAACCACGTGCCCCTTGGAATCAGGCGTTCCCGCGTAGAGTTTCTTCAGCGCAGTGACCTGCGCAGCCGTCAGGCATTTGTCGGAATCCTCTCCCTTGCACTGGATCGTCGCGGGATCGAAGTGACACTGCCGCGGATCGTTCAGAATCCCATCGTGCACGCCGTCCACCTCGTCGCACGCGGCGTTCACCGCCGCTGCAATCGTGGGAATCTTTGCCGGAGGAATAAAGCTGGCTGAATCCATCGTCAGGGCCTGGGTGTCATAAGCTGCAGTCGCGAGCAGAGCAGTCCAGTAGTTCGCCGGAGCGCCGGCTAAGATTCCATCATAGTCCTCGGGATAACGTTGGGCTTCCATCAACGCCTCACGCCCGCCGTTGGAACATCCGGCGAAGTATGAGTGCTGCGGAGGCTTGGAGTAATAAGCCGCGATTACTGTCTTGGCGACGCGCGTCATCTCATGAATTCCGCGATGACCGAAATCGATAATCTTTTCCGGGTGCCCCATCGCCCAGCCCGCATCGATAAAAGATCCCGTATGGCCCGTGTCAGTCGCCGTCGCGGTGTACCCCGCCTTCACCGACATTGCGAGTTGCATATCGTCAATCAGTCCGGCGAATCCGCCATTGCCGAACCCTTGTAGCTTGCCATTCCATCCCGAGACCGGAAGCCAGACTTCGAGTTTGATGTCGGAGTCTGAGGTCGGCTTCGCCTCGGCAACGACGCGGCAGAATGCCGGAAGACCCTTATATAAAGGCGAGAGATCGGTGCCGCTAAACGGCGCGGGAGGGCCGTTGAACGTGCCCGCCGAAACCGTCTGCGCAAGCGTAATCGTAGTGTTGGGAATCTTCGCCGCAGTCAGGCGTTCGCACGCGTCCTGGGTGTAGGCTGCTGCGCTGGAGAACAGCAGTACGAACGCGACAGCCCATCGGGAAGATCTTTCTTTCATCTGTGCTCTCCTGAGTCTCAGCTAGTGCGGTCCTGCAGCTTTTTCCATGAAAGCTGCCTGATCCGCTTTCATCTTCTTTAACGGTTGTAGACCACACCCATACCGCCACCCCCGAGCTTCTCAACGATGCGGTAATGCGAGATGGTTTGGCCGATCATTCGGGAGACGTTGCTTTCAGGTTGCCTCATCTTACGAACCCGGCATCCGCCAGTCAACGAATGACAGCTCTGGGAGGAGCATGTCGAAGCCAGAACACTTGCTTTATGAACGGTCAACCGCTGAGGTGAGATAACTCCCGGTTTGTCGGCCAACCTACCTTACCGGATTACGGAAGGTTTGCCCGTGATCCAGGAGCGATGCGGAAATCACGCTCGATCATCACTCGTGGCGCGCTCGAGGCTTACCATTGACACGGGATCGATTAGTTAGTATACACTTACCGTAAGTCATGGCAAACGCTTCGATGGCGCTACAAGCACTAGGGGATCCAACACGCCGGGAGATATTCGAGTACCTGGCACGACGGCCGCTGGCGGTGACCGATCTGGCGAACGCCCTTCCTGTATCCCGGCCGGCGGTGTCACAACACCTCCGGGTCTTAAAAGACGCTGGCCTCGTGATTATGCGCCAGGACGGTACCCGCCATGTTTATCAGGTGGACCCCAAAGGAGTGGAAATGATGCGCCAGTATTTAGATCGTATGTGGGACAGGGCTCTGGCCTCGTTCAAGGTGTTCGCCGAAGGGAAAAACCAATAATCGCAAGGGAGAGAAGAGCATGATCGGGAAAATAAACGATGTCGTTCGCAAAGAGCTGATGATCAACGCCTCGCAACGGCGCGCCTTCCAGGCATTCACCGAACAAATGGACCTGTGGTGGCCCAGGGCACATCACATCGGCAAATCAGAGATGAAAGAAGCCGTCCTCGAAACAAAGCCAGGCGGAAGGTGGTACGAAGTCGGAGTCGACGGCACGGAGTGCAATTGGGGAAAGGTTCTGGTTTGGAATCCTCCGCACAAGCTTGTTCTGGCCTGGCAGATCACTGCGGAGTGGCAGTACGACCCAAACTTTCTTACGGAGGTAGAAGTGAATTTCATCGAGAAGGGGCCAAAGCTTACGAGCTTGACCCTTGAGCATCGGAATATTGAAAAGTTTGGCACCCAGGCTCAAGAAATCTGGAGCGCGTTCGACTCCGAGGGTGGTTGGACGGGCATGCTCAAGAGCTTCGCGACAATCGCTGAAACCGAGGCAACGGGCCGAGAGTAGCCGTGCTGGGGCGTCGGAGTCATCCGCGTAGCGGATGGCGAGGAAGGCAACGCAATGCGCGGTGCCGGTCCATTCCGGTTTTGGCTTCCAATACGAGAGCCTGCCGATGCAGCGGGCGGTCTTGCGCAGTAGAGGCTTGAGGAAGCTGAGTTTACGAAACCGACTTTGCTTTACCGGCTTGCCTCGGGGTTGTTCGTTTTTCTTCGGCGAGCCGTACCTACGGATTGGTAACCTACGCGGCAGGATAGTGGTGCCTGCTGCTGCCGTGATCTCTGGAGGCAGGAATGAAAGCATCTATGTTTTATCGAATCGCTGCTGTTCTTCTGCTGCTTTTCGACGCCGGACACACATCTGGTTTTCCCTGGTCCGATCCCACGTGGGGAGTGGATCTTGGCTCCATGCGGTCCACTCACTTTTACATTATGGGGTTTAGCCGGACTTATTGGGATTTTTATGTTGGGTTCGGGCTCTTTGTCAGCGTGTTTCTTCTACTCACGGTGGTATTGGCCTGGCAGCTAGGCGGCCTTCCGCCAGAGTCTTTGGCGCTCATGCGCGGCACTGCGTGGGCGTTCGCCTTTTGCTTTGCCGCCATCACGGTTTTGACCTGGAAATACTTTTTTATTGTTCCCCTCGCTTTCTCAATCGCGACTACATTATGTTTGACTGCCGCGGCATGGCTTTCAGCGAAGCCAATCTGAAGCCGTTCCTTCGCATCTGTTCAAGCCGCGGTCGGCGCATCCGGAAAAGGATTGCGGCTCAGCAGACCGGGTGCGCATCCGACGGGGCCGGTTTGGAATCGGTGTCGGGAATCTCCAGCCCGGCTTGGCGCAGGCCTTCGACCAGGTGATCAACCGTTTTGGCGTCCCACCATATGCCATAGTCGCGGCGCACTGTTGCGGCGAAATCGGGACGCACGGCCAGCAGTTCCTGAACCGCTTGCTGGGCGGCTTCTCGTTGGCCAAGCTGGCCGAGCGCTGCCGCGCGCAGGGCGTGGGCGTGAAAAAAGCCGGGCATGTTGAAGCGAACCGCCAGCTCAAGCGCCTCGGCATATTTGCCCTCAGCATACGCATTCAAAAAGGCTGGGGCGCGGAACACGGGCGGATAGTGGGGATTGAGCTGCATGGCCGCTTCGACCATCTGCGTGCCCCGCTTTATCTCGCCGACGTGATGCACGAGCAGCCCCAGCAAACCCATGACCGATCCATCCATGGGATTGAGTGTTATGGCCTGTTCCACCGCCGCGCGAAAGCCGGCATTATCTTTGCGGAAAAAGTAAGTGAAGGCCAGCGCGTGGTAGCCGAGGGCATGGGTGGGCGCCAGATCTACTGCGCGTTGTGCCGCAGTTATGGCTCGCTCCAGAGGATTGGGCCGGAGATTGTATTCGTCGGCAAACTCCGTGTCGTACATAATGGCCAGCATCGCCCAGGCGTCGGCCTGGTTCGGGTCCCGCTCCACGGCGCGCTCCAGAATGCGACGTGATGTCGCATGTTCTATGGGGCTGATGCGCTGAAGAAAACTGAAAGAGCGAAGCACGGCCTCGTGCGGTGTCAGGTCCTCTTCGTTCTTGACGCGCAGCTCTTCGCTGATCCTCCGCGGCAGGATGCCATGCTGATCAGCCGCGGTCGAGACAATGCGAGGAACGAGGTCATCTTGCAGCTCGAAAAGATTCTCCGGGCTGAACGTGCGTTCATAGTTCTCGGCCCACAGATGCGCGCCGGTCGCCGCATCTATCAGTTGCACGGCCAGGCGCAGCTTCGTTCCGGCCTGCCGGATGTTGCCTTCCATCACATAGCGTGCGCCGAGTTGTTTGCCGACGGCGCGGATGTCGCCCGACTCGCTTGAATATTTTGCGGTCGAGCCGCGGGCGATCACGCGGAGGTAGGAGAAGCGCGACAGTCCGGTGACGATTTCTTCGGATAGGCCATCGGCCAGAGATTTCAGTTCCGCGCTCGTGCCCGCGTACTTGAACGGCAGCACCGCGACCCAGAATCCTTCGTCGGCGCGTGTGGCGCCCGAATCGGGGACAGCTCCGGTACGCAACGTCGAAGAGGTTGGCTGAGTTGCACTCTTCTGGCTCGCGGTCGCTCCGGCTTCCGGAATCTCCAGTCCGGCCTTGCGTAGACCTTCGAGAAAGCGCTCGCCGTATTCGGGATTCCAGACTTTTTCAACCTGCTTGCGCATCAATGCCGGCAGTTCGGGGCGGAACTTCATAAGTTCGGCGGCTGCGATTGCGCCGCCTTCCACATCGCCAAGCTGACCGTAAGCGGCCGCGACAAACATGGGCGCCAGTGGATTGCCCCGCAGCTTGGCTTTGAGCGCGAAACTGAGCGCGTCTCGGTACTCGCCCCGGGAGAATGCCTGGTAAAAATCCGCGAACCAGTACCACCCCGGATGATTGGGGTTGAGCTGTTTGGCCCGCTCCACTAGTTGCATGGCCCGCTCCGCGCTGCCGGCGTAGATCAACAACTCACCCAGATAGGCAACCGAGTTGCCATCCATCGGGTTGAGCACTACTGCGCGCTCAGCGGCATCCCGGAACGAATCGTAATCTTTGTGGCACCAGAGCGCCTGGCCCAGACTGAAGTAGGCCAGATGATTGGAAGCGCCCAGCGCGACAGCCCGCCTTGCGGCGGAGGTTGCGATCTCCAACGCATTGGGCTGAAGCTCGTACCCGTGAACATAGTCCTGGCCGCAAAGGAACGAAAGCATCGCCCAGGCATCCGCATAGGCAGGAGCCTTACGCACCGCTTCTTCCAGTCCGGACCGCGCGGCAGCCAGTTCCTCGGGCGTGGCGCTGTAGGTGTAAGCGAAGCTCCGCAGCACCGCCTCGTAAGGACTCAACTGCTCTGGAGGCCGGTTGCGCAACCCCTCGCTCATGCTTCGAGGCAGAACGCCGTTCATGTCTGCAACGGTTGAAACAATTCGCGGAACCAAGTCGTCCTGCAGCTCAAAGATTGTTTCCGCGCTGAACGGCCGCTCATAGTTCTCCGCCCAAAGATGCGCACCGGAAATCGAATCGACCAACTGCACGGCCAGGCGCAGCTTGCTGCCCGCTTGACGAAGCGTCGCCTCCATTACATAGCGCGCGTTCAGTTCTTTGCCGGCGGTGCGGACATCCACCGACTGGCCCATGTAGCGCGACGAGGAACTGCGGGCAATGACGCGGAGATAGGAAAACTTCGAAAGGCCGGTAATGGTGTCGTCGGTCAGCCCATCCGCCAGAGCTGCGAGATCTGGGTTGCTTCCGGCGTGCTTGAACGGCAACACGGCGACCCAGAAACCTTCATCGGTGCGAACTGCGCCCGAGTCGGGTGGGGGAGCCATCCTCGGCGCCGCAGTGGAAACAGGCGCCGGACGTGACGCATGCCGCGCCAGATCGCGGAATTCATTGCTGACGTCGCGCGCGGTCTGCAAGCGGTGCCGCGGATCCTTCTCCAGACAGCGGCGCACGATGCGGGCCAAATCGCTGGGCAGATCGGGACGCACGTCGGTGACTGATGGTGGAGTATCGCGCAAAATCGCGGAAACCAACTCGGCCGAAGATGTCCCCTCGAACGGACGCCGTCCGGTCACCATCTCGTGGAGCAGGACTCCGAGAGAAAAAATGTCGGTGCGATGGTCGAGCGGGCGGCCCGATGTCTGCTCGGGAGACATATAGGCGGGCGTCCCCATTACCACGCCTACTTCCGTTCGGCTGGCCGAGGTCATGGTGGCGTCTCCGAGGTTGGAGCCGCGAACATCCTTGGCAAGGCCGAAGTCGAGCACCTTGACCCGGCCTTCATGCGAAACCATGACGTTGGCAGGCTTCAGGTCGCGATGCACGATGCCTTTCTCATGCGCCGCCGCCAGCGCATCCCCCAGAGCGCTGGCGATTTCGACGATCTGTTCGAGGGGAAGCCCGCCTGCGCAGATGAGCCGGTCGAGCGGCTGACCTTCGACGAGCTGCATGGTCAGGAAGTGGACGCCGTCGGATTCCTCCACCGAGTAGATGGTGACGATGTTCGGGTGGTCGAGCTGGGCCAGAGCCTTAGCCTCGCGGCGAAAGCGCCCCAGCCGCTCAGGATCCTGCGCCATCTCGGCGGGTAAGACTTTGAGTGCTACGTCGCGGCCGAGTTTCGTGTCAGTGGCGCGATACACCTCACCCATGCCGCCCGCGCCGAGCGGAGACTGGATTTCATAGGGGCCGAGTTTTGTCCCAGGAGTAAGAGCCATCCGTGCGCGCAATTATAGACTCTGCAGCAGGTGGCAGGGGATGCGACGATTCTGGGTGGATCACCGAGTAGCCGGACGGGATTGCTCCCGTCCAGCCCTCTAAGAACTGTGCATGAAAGTTTCCTCTCACACAGCTCAAGCCCTTCGAACGCCTCTTTTGGGGAGACGCGGTGTCGAGGGATCAGCAGGCGTTGCGAGGTTTGCACCTTGCCCCATCTGCTTGCCTTCGTCGCCTGCACGATACGCACTTGGAGTCGGCGAACGTTGCGGTTGATGGCTTGCCAATCAATGGCATACCATTCTTCCGCTTCGCTTGAGGCCGCACCAACAGCTCGCGCTGTCGTCAACCGAGTAGCCACGCCCCATTGCTGGGGCCCGGCCCTCTAAGAACTGTGCGTGCAAGTTTCCCCGCACACAGCTCAAGCCCTTCGAACGCCTCTTTCGGGGAGACGCAGCTTCGATACGGAAAGATGCTGGCGGTGAACCATGTCATGGCACTCTGGATGAAGTAGTAGGCGGTTTACGGCACTCTTTGACCCACCCAGCACAAGGGGGACGCAATGGTGCAAGCGCCATCCTGTAGTCCGCGTAATTCGTATGTTGCAGACCGTGCAGAGCCCACGCTGTTCGTTCCAGATATAGCGAAGTGTACGAGTGCCCCGAAACGTTTCCCGCATACACGATGGCGCGTACAATCAACTGCCCGGTCAACCCGCCCAGGTCGCTGATCACATTGGCCAACTGCACATTCATCTGCGTCAGGGCTTTCTGCATCCGCTGAATGCAACTCGCCGCCGCTT
>JBEKUD010000168.1:0-10635 GCA_049515395.1 Candidatus Sulfotelmatobacter sp.
GCATTGCCATCCGCGTCAGAACCAAGCGCAACTCGATGATACGGGTTTTGCAGCTTCCCGCGACGGTGATCCATAGCGTGAAAAGTCGAAGGATCAAAGCCGCTTAGAGCTATGGGTGAGAGCCATCCATTTTCTTGGAAGGAGTCGCAAGTTGCCGCGAAACCGTGATGAACGCTTTGGCGGCGACGGAGAGAGTTCGATCCCGGCGATAGGCGAGACCCAGTTCGCGCCATAATTCCGCACCTTCCAGTTCAATCAGTTTCACCCGCCCGGCCGCTACCTCGTCGCGCGCAAACGACGCGCTGATCAGCGATATACCCAGATCAGCCGCCACAAAGCTTTTGATCATCCCAATACTCGGCAGTTCCATCCTGACCTTCAGTTCGGAGTTGTATTCGCGAAAAAGCTTGTCCAGAAGCCTGCGCGTGTGGCCAGTCTTGGGAAGCAGCAAGGGGTACTTCACAACTTCGCTGATGTGTGCCGACTTCATCTTAGCGAGAGGATTCTTGGGGCTCATCATCAACATCAATCGATCGCGGAAGATAGGCTGAATCTTCAGACTGGGGGATTGCACCGGCAGGCTGAGAATCCCCACGTCGAGAGAACCATTCTCCAGTTTTTCGACGATCTTGTAGGTGAAATTGCGGTAGATGCTGATCTGCACATCGGGATAATGGCGGCAGTACTCGCCAAAGACCTCGGGCAGAACGTAGAGGCAAGTGGCTTCGTTGGCGCCTACCATGAGCGTTCCACGCGGCGTTTGGCCGTGGTCGGCAACCGCTACCAGGGATTCGTCGCGAAGAGTCTTCAGCCGCAGGGCGTATTCGTAAAAAATTTGACCGGCCGGAGTGAGCTTGACAGTCTTGCCGGAGCGGTCGAGGAGTCGGTCGCCGTATTCCTGTTCCAGCTGGCGAATCTGGGCGCTGACAGCCGATTGCGAACGAAAAACTTTCTCGCCGGCGCGAGAGAAGCTGCGTTGCCGGGCAACTTCCAGAAAAGTAATCAGTTGATCGAAATCCATTATTGTTAGTCGAGGAATTATATCGGACTTTGCGGAGCGATTGGTGAGCGAATCGCTGAACACTCTATAACTCCACCCTCGTGTGGACGCAGAATTGGAAGACGGCTGCGGAGCTGAGTCGGATTTGCTGAGCAGTTCGAGTCTCCGTTGATACCGCCTGGTCTGGTAAGGTTCTCGGCGGAGAGTTACTCTAACGCATGTCCTTATCCTGTCCTCAGTGTGCCGCCAGCATGCCCGATACAGCTGAGTTCTGTCCCGGCTGTGGCCTCGCGTTGCGGCCCGTCGAGCGTGTGCAAGGCAACGTAGGAGCGCTGCCACAGGCTCTGGCGGGCGGTCTGGCCTATTTCACCATTATCCCGGCGATCATTTTTCTGTTGGTCGAGCCCTATCACAAGAACCACTTCGTGCGTTTTCATTCGTTTCAGTGCATAGGACTATGGCTGGCTGCATTGGTGACGGGCACTGTACTCAAGTTGGCGGGTTTTGTGCTCTTCTTCGTCCCATTGATGGGACCATTGCTGGTCGTGCTCTTCTCCATCGTAATCGGCCTCGGATTCTTCGTGATTTGGCTGGTGCTGGTGATCAAAGCCCTGCAAGGCGAGCGGTTTAAGCTACCGCTCGTAGGTAATTTTGCCGATCAGCTGGCGGCCGCAGTTTAGGCTTACATAAGGCCAAAATCTTGATTGCTTCACCGGTCTTTTTCTGTTACTTTGCCGCAACGTCGCCCGGACGTATTCGCGCGGCCACAAACAGAAAGGGAGGAGACTCCCATGGCGTTTTGCAATATGTGTGGCGCACAGATTGCCGATGGTGCGACCGTATGCCCAGCCTGCAGCGGCCGGGCAGCGACCGTGCCCCCCACCGCACCTCTTGTCGCCAATACCAGTTCTGGACTTGCCGATAATGTAGCCGGGATGCTGGCATACGTTACGATCATCCCGGCAATCGTTTTTCTGGTGGTGGAGCCATACAGCAGGAGACGGTTCGTCCGCTTTCACGCATGGCAGAGCATCTTTTTCAATGTTGCCTGGTGGATTCTGTGGATCGGACTGCACATTGTGGCGCATGTCCCGCTTCTAGGTTTTTTCACGATATTCATTTGGCCGCTGATCGGGCTTGGGGGCTTTATCGTCTGGATCATCCTGCTTATTAAGGCCAACCAGGGTCAGATGTATAAGCTGCCGGTGATCGGCGATTTAGCGGAAAAGCAGGCGGGTTAGGCTGGCCGGATAAGCCTGCAGTCAAGAATTCACCGCCTGGACTGCGTGGGAGGCCAAAGTTACTCCTGCTGGTGTACAGGTGTTTCGAAATTTGGTGGTGGCTCAGTTGGATTGTCATCCCGAGCAAAGCGTTTTTGCGCAGCGGGGGATCTGGGCGGGCCGCGCGAAGCTGCCCGCCATGAGCAAGCGAAGCGCGCCGAAGAGGTCGCGTTTTTTGCGAAGCAATAATCGCGCGTTTGGCTCGCTTCCTTATCAAACTGAGCCACTGCGCGACATTTGGAACCAGTGGCCCTTGACTTTCTTCGTCTAAGGTGTCATTCCTATTAGCTTTTACTTCGCGGAAATCCTTCGACACCTGGGGAATGGATTGAAAGTTAAGGTTTTCTACCACGACAAGTGTTTCGACGGAGCGTCCTCGGCGGCGCTCTTTTCTCGCTTCTACCGCGAGCGCATCCGCAACGAGGTTGAGTTTGAATATTCCGGCCTTCTGCATCGGGCTGGGTCGCTCTTCAATGAATCCGATTTTGACGGCGACGAAAATGCCATCGTGGACTTCAAGTATTCAAGTTCGCCGAAAATCACCTGGTGGTTCGATCATCACGAGAGCGCTTTCCTCTCCCCGGCAGACGCCGCTCATTTTGAGCGCGACGAGAGCAACCGGAAGTTCTACGATCCCGCCTTCAAGTCGTGCACCAGTTTCATTGCCATGATCGGGCAGCAACGGTTTGGATTCGACCCCGCGCCGGTGGCCGATCTCATTCACTGGACCGATGTCATTGACGGTGCACTCTATGCCGACGCCAAGACAGCGGTGGAGATGCAGTCGCCCGCCATGAAATTGACCATGGTCATCGAATCCGCGCCGGATCAGAGATTTGTCCCAAACCTGATTCCACTGATGGCCACCGAGTCGCTGGGAGCCATTCTCGAAGAGCCCTTTGTGGCGCCGCTTTTGCCGCCATTGCTCAAGCGCCACGAAATCTCCATTGAGATCCTGAGGCAGCGGGCGGAGTGCACCGACGGCACGATTTTTTTCGACATCACCGATCAGGATCTGGAAGGCTACAACAAATTCGTTCCTTACTACTTGCACCCTCAATCCATTTACAGCGTTGGACTCAGCAAGAGCAGCTTTCGGGTGAAGGTGTCGGTGGGATCGAACCCCTGGGCGCCCGAGGAGCCAATAGCGAATCTGGCGAAGATTTGTGAGCGCTACGGGGGCGGAGGCCATGCGCGCGTCGGGGCAATCTCTTTCGCCGTGAATCAGCACGCGGCGGCGATCCGTGCCGCGCGGGAAATCGTGAACGAACTCCGAGCCGCGGTGCGCTCGAGCAACCGCTGCTAGGAAGCTGCGCAGCATCTGCAAGAAAGCTCGTGACTTAAGCCGTCAATTGCATCAGTGCACAGGCAGGCCGCTCGCGAAGCAGGTGCCAGGGGTGCCGTCGGCCGAATAGCGGATGGCTTCCGATTGATCGGAGCAGAAGACGCGCCGCCCGAAGCTGTCCCCCGAGGGCGTGGCCGCAAGATGGAAGCTGCTCGCGGGAGTTCCCGCGCAACCAGAGAGTGTGAAAACGTAACCGAATTTCTTCCCAATGGCGAGACTGCTGCCAATCAGCATGGCCTGATGTTGATTGGGCTCCCCACCCCCGAAGCCATCCAGGTCGGAAAGCGTACAGGTGAAGCCGGTGGAGCGGTACGTGCTGCTGTAACTGACTTCAGCGGTAACGATTGTTCGCATCGCCGCCACTATCGACGGGTCAGCACCCAGGATTGTCGTGGTTGTGGGGCCTTGGGATGCAAGGTTCTGGGATGGCCGGGACGCGAGCGCTGTCGCTCGTGACTTCATTCCCTCCGTAATTATCTTAAGGAAATCCGGGTCGGCAATTGGCACTCGGACAGTGGCCAGGATCTCGTTCAGTTTCCAGACGCCAGATTCCATTTTCATGGCAAAGGTGATGCGAGGCATAAATGGAGTCCGCTGAAGTTGCTTATCCTTGTAGGTCTGAAACGACAGTTCGATGTTGTCGTTCTCGCCTTGCAGCGAATCATTCTCGACGATTATCTCGAGTTTCTGGCCGGACTTTGCATCTTCCCCCGCCACCAAGACCGATCCGGTCTCAAAGGTTTCGAGCTGTTTCCCCGTAGTGTGGAGTTGGCCGGCCAGCATCGAATATTGCTGCAACGCGACCAGGGCGCCTGACTTCTCGAGCGCACTGAGTGTGGCCGCAGGCAAGTGCTTTACGAAAGTTCCGGGTGTTTTGCTGGAGAACATTTCCAGCAGCGCCTGGCGGGCGGTTTGCGGAGCTGGCGTCTCCGGCGATTGTGTCCAAGCGGGAGCGGCGGCGAGCGCCGGCAATAGCAGTAGAGTTGCAATCTTTGTCATGATATCTACCTTGTCGTTCCACGAGGTTGCCATCAGGACCCGATTCGATCCAGTTACGGACGTAAGGAAAAGAAAGTGCGCCCTGTCGTGGTACTCTGAGAATTCAGTACGCTGCGGCATGTCCCTTCCTGCAACGAAACACGATCTCCATAATGCGCAGCGGCGCCTCTTGCGGTTGGTCGCTTTGTTGGAGTTCGTCAAAGGCATCTTCGTTTTGCTGATCGGTCTGAGTGCAATCCTGCTGGTGCACAAGGACGCCTGGGTGCTTGCAGAGAGCCTGCTGGCGCTTCTGCACATTAGCACAGATCGCCACTCGGCCCAGCTTTTTCTCGATTTTGCCGACGACATAACCGATGCCCGCCTATGGGCGGCCGTGCGGCTGGCATTCGCCTATTCCGCGCTCCGTTTTGCCGAGGCCTATGGTCTGTGGAAAGAACGCAGGTGGGCCGAATGGGTTGCCTTTGGATCCGGAACCTTGCTCATACCGATCGAGATCCGCCAACTGCTGCGTGGCGTGACACTGCTTCGCTCCGCCGTGCTTGTTGGCAATCTGGTGATTGTTTTTTATATGCTCTATTTGTTGCGTTCGGGTCGTCTGGCATCGTCGCTTCCTTCGACCGACGCTGAAACTAGCGCCGGAAGCGGTAATTAGGGTCGAACGACTCTGGCCGCATGCCGCTGCCTGTTTCATAATCTGCAGGACCAGTTTTGTGGAGGGGGATTATGCGGGGCGCTTTTTTTTGTTCGCTGATTGTGCTGCTGTTAATTGCCGCAGCTTCCGCGCAAGACACAAGTTTTGCCACCGGCCCGCAGTATCTGATGACCTACGGCTCGCCTATGTTCGCTCGTCCTATTTCCACGCCGACCATGTCATGGTCTGCTCCACCCCTTGAAGTGGGAGCCGACAACGCCACCGGCATTCTGATCCCGGGAGCTGACAATCAGACCGTGTTGCCACCGCGAGCCGATGCCCTTCCCAAGATTGATTGGCCTCCGATTTACTACGGCGTAGCTCCAGCCAGCGTTATTGAAATTAGTTCTGCGCAAGCATCGCCGTCGGCCCGCAACAATGTTCCTGAGAGTATTTTGGACACCGGCGTCTGGCAGGTGACCACAGCCGAGGCTCTGCTTGAACGAGGCTATGGAGTTCCTCTGGGCGAAGCGGCGTCATACGCCAGAACGCGGGGGCACGCGACCCGTGTGTATACCAATGCCGACGTTGAACGGCTCCATAGTGGAAGCTAGCAGGCGGAAAGGGTCAGGGCTTGGCGGGACTCACTGACTCGTCGGTTGTGTAGCATAGAGCCAGGCAGGTAACTACACCGATTGTGGCGACTCCGGCGCTCTTCGCCGTGAGGCTGTTCAAAATCGCTCCCTTGGCAGCGACCGCGTCGGTGGGCTTCGCTGCCAGACCGCATCGTTCGTCCCTCGTCGATTGCTCGCCAGCCGGTACTAGCAGGTCAGGCGACTTTGTCTCCTTTGATCTTCGGATGGCGGCACTTTTGTATTGGATTCTGACATCGTTTTTGTAGGCGACCACCTTAATCTTTCCATTCAGATCCGTCACATCGTATTGCGTGAGGTCAGATGTTACCGGGACGACTGTGATGCAACCGATCCTCACTCTCATCTCGCGTGAGGTGTTGAGTTGAAGGCTGCCGTGGTCCAGGACCAGTTCATCGGCCTCAAACTGCACCATGGTTTCTGGTTGAACCCTGACACTAGATCCATCGGCTTCGATCTTCGCAGTGTGTCCCTTTTGAGTCTGGATGAGGGTGTCGGGAAAAACTGCGATGGTGTTTAGCGCCGGATTGCCATTCATCCAGGTGCCTCCATCACTGCGGAGCACAGCGCCGTCAGCCGTCCGGGCCGCTAGGGAGACCGGCGCGATGACGATGATCACGCCGCAAACCAGATTGCGCCACGGCAGCAAATGACTCCGCCCCTTTCTTCGCTCCAATTCCTTGGCAAGAATAGCTGGCGTAGTTTCTGGCAGGTATTGGCTTGTGTGATGACCCGGTGGACTTACCCTCCGACACTGCTGGCTAGGCGCGGCCGAAATCGATATAACCATGCTGGATGTCGGTCCGAATCAGTTTCACGCGGAGTTTGTCGCCGACGTCGAGGCCTTGGGCGCCCTCCGCCAATAATCCTTCGACATGAGGTTGCAGCGCGCGGACGAAAGTTCCGTGCGGAGTGACGCCGGTGACGATGGCGTCGAATGTGGCGCCGATTCGGTTCTGCATGGCGACGGCCGCCAGGCGCTTCGACATGTCGCGTTCGACTTTGCGGGCAGCGTCTTCCTTCGTGGTGCAGTTTGCGGCGATAGCGGTGAGTTCCTCATCCGAGTACGGGTTGGGCTGTTGCGCGAGCATGGCCTTGATCAGTCGCTGGGTGACGACGTCGGGAAAGCGGCGGTTGGGAGCGGTGGAGTGCGTGTAATCCTGCACCGCGAGACCGAAGTGGCCGGGCGAGGGCTCGCCGGGGCGCTCAAGAACGTATTCCCCGGGGCCAATGAGTTTGATGACGGCGAGCGAGAGATCCGCAAAATGATCCGGGTCGGCGGCTTTGCGTTTCAGCAGAAAATCATTGAGGGCCCTGGAGTCGGGATCCGGGGGGAGCTTCTCGCCGTGCGTTGCCGCGAGTTGAATGATGCGGCCCCAGCGCTCTGGTTGCTTCACGATGCGGCGCAGCGATGAAACTTTCTCCAGCATGCGCGCCACCACGCCGTTCGCGGCGATCATGAAATCTTCGATCAGCTCGGTCGCATGATTCTTCTGCTGTTTTTGCATGTCCACGACTTGATCGTTCAAGATGAGCGGATGAAGTTCGTCGGTCTGCAGGGTAAGCGCCCCATTTTCAAAGCGCTGGCCCTTCAACTTCTGCGCAACTTCATCTTGCAGCCGTAGCTGTGTTTGCAGGTCGCTGGAAGCAGCGATCTTGGCGGGTGCGGCCGCTGTGCCCTCCAGCCAGGCGCCCACGGCGTTGTACTGCAGCTGAGCGTGATTGCGAACCAGGGCTCGGTAGACGTCACTGGAAGTGACGTGGCCGTCTGCGTCAACCACGAACTCGATGGCTACGCTCAGGCAATCCTGAGTTTCGAGCAGGGAAGTCTTGCCGGTGGAAAGCTCTTCCGGCAACATAGGGAAGTTTTTAACGCCGGCATATACCGTGGTGGTTTCTCTCGCGGCGTGCTGATCGATGGCAGTTTGTTTAGGGACGAAGGCGTCTACGTCGGCAATGCCCACCAGCACCTTGAGGTTGCCGTTCGGCAGTCGTTCCGCGACCTCGATCTGGTCGAGATCGCGGGAAGTGTCATTGTCGATCGACGACCAAAGAAGATTTCGCAGGTCCCGTACATCTTTTCCAACGGAAATTTGTGGAGGATGAGCCCGCAAGTCCGCCAATTGTTTCTGGACTGCGGCAGGGAAGTCGGGTTCGAAGCCGCGTTGCCGCATGATTTCTTTGGCCGTGGCTTGCAGGTCGACGTGAGACGGATTTTTATTGGGCATTGAGTTCTCGTTAAGCGGCTCGTTAAACGGCGATGAAGCTCTCACCACACAGGCACGGAGACACAAAGAAGACAAAGCAGGAACAAGAAAACCAGGGATCCTAAAGATCTTCTCTGTGTCTCTGTGCCTCTGCAGTGAGAAGGGGCGTGGTGCACCGAACTATTCCGTGACCACCGCCTTTACCAGATTTCGTGGACGGTCGACGTTATAACCTTTTTTCGTCGCTACGTAATAAGCGAAGAGCTGCAGCGGGATCACTTCGACGATGGGCAGCAGCAGCTCCGGTGCAGCGGGCACGAAGAATACATCGTCGGCAATGTCGGCGATCTCGCGATCTCCCTCCGTAGCTACCGCCACCAGGCGGCCGTGCCTGGATCTTACTTCCTTCATCACTTCAAGGGTTCGGCGGTAGCGCAACACTGAATCGGGATCGTGGTGGTCGCAGGTCGCCAGCACCACTACCGGAAGCTTTTCGTCGACCAGCGCATTCGGTCCATGTTTCAGCTCTCCCGCGGGATAGCCTTCGGCGTGTGCATAGGAAATTTCTTTGAGCTTCAGCGCCCCTTCGCGAGCAATGGCATAGTGGACGCCACGTCCCAGGTAAAGAAATTTTTCTGCCTGAAACTGCTTCTCAGCGAATCGATCGGCAAGATCATCCCACTCCCGAAGATTGCGATCGATGGCATCGGGAAGCTCCAACAAGCGCTGCAGGTAGGAGCGTGTGACCTCGGTGGTCATGCGTCCGCGCTTGCGAGCCAGAAACAACGCCATCAGGTAGAGAATGGTGACCTGTGTGGTGAAGCTTTTGGTCGCCGGCACGGCGAGTTCCGGGCCGGCTCCGGTAATCAATGCAGCGCTGGCCTCACGAGGGATGGTAGCCTCGGCAACATTTGAGACAGCGATCGTCTTGACGCCGCGGGTCAGCGCCTCGCGTTGCGCGGCGATGGTGTCGGCAGTTTCACCGGATTGCGTCACTACCATCACGATCGGATCAACCGCGGCGTGCGTGGAGCGATAGCAATATTCGCTGGCGTACTCCACGTCGACGGCGACCCCGGAAAGATCTTCGATCATGATTTCGCCCGCCAGTCCGGCATGGCGGCTGGATCCGCTGGCGGCAATGATCAGCTTTTCGAAGGTGAGCAGCGCGCTCTCGATGGCATGCAGTGCGCCGGGGAAAAGAATGTCGTTCTTCAAATGCTGGTCTACGGTTTTGGCAATGGCCTGGGGTTGTTCGTAGATTTCCCGGCGCATCGCATGGGAACGGTCAGTCTCGGCTGAGGGCGGGCTAGTTGGTTGCATGAGTTGCTGCGGCGAGGGTAAATCATTTGCCGCGTTTCGGGCAAACTAGCGCGGATGTAGCGCGGATGTAGGTAGTGGGTCATTCTGATTTCCACGGCGCTTCCAGACGTCCCTGATTCCCTACTGCCTGAGACGGCTTCCGCTACGAAGCGCATTGAAAAAGGCTTACCCCAAAAGCACTCGGATGGGAGCTCCACATTTTTATCCTTGGAATAAACCGCTTCGCGGTAGGAATCAGGCCGACAGACACTCCTCGAAGTCGCTCGCGATCCCCAACATCTCGGCGCCGAAGTCGGCTTCTTTAGCCTGCTCCACACCTGGAATCAAAAACTCGAGCATCACCCGCATGCCCAGTGCCCAATGCGGCCCTTCTACGGACAACCTCTTATACGCCAGAGTCGGTGAAGATCTCGCTCGCGTTACACCCATTGCGCCAAATTCGGAGCCAGTCCGTCAGTCGAATGTGTGAGGTCTCACATCAAACGGTGATTGCAGTCACTGCGTTGCCGTGAAGTGGGTGCTATTTAAGCCAAAACCGTGCCCAGGGACAAGAGACTCCAGCCCCGATTTCAGGTGACCATCGCCGACTTGCTCTCTGGCAAAAAAATGACCGCGAGGTGAGCCCATGCTCCCGTCGAATCACTCGTTATCTGGGGCCCTGCAACAGAAAGGCATCGATCGTCGCCGCTTTCTGAAATTCTGCAGCCTCATGACGGCCACTCTGGCGCTGCCCCCGCGCTACGTCGCGCAGGTGGCCGCCGCGCTGGAGAAAGCCAGGAAACCCGTGCTGGTCTGGTTGCAATTTCAGGATTGCGCTGGGAACTCCGAGTCCATCCTCCGTTCCAGCCACCCCAGCGTGCTGGAAGTGGTATTGGATCTGTTTTCTTGGGAATACCACGAGTTGGTGATGGCTGGTGCCGGCCATCAGGCAGAGGCTGCGCTTGAGCGCGTCGTACGCGAGGAGAAGGGCAAGTTCATTGCGGTAGTCGAGGGTGCGGTGCCTCTCGCTGACGACGGTGTGTATTGCACCGTAGGGGGCAGGACTGCACTCGACATCGCGCGCCACGTCTGTCCAAACGCCGCCGCCACTATTGCCGCCGGAGCATGCGCTTGGGATGGAGGACTCGTGCGGGCTCACCCCAATCCCACCGGCGCCGTGGGTATCTCAGAGGCGGTGCCAGCGGCAACAGTGATCAA
>JBEKUD010000169.1:0-10581 GCA_049515395.1 Candidatus Sulfotelmatobacter sp.
CGCTAATTCACATTCGTATGACTCTTTCATTCACTACACCTCGCCGATTTAACCGGCGCACAGGAGGTCGCTTATGCAAGAACTGAATATTCTCGCAGGTGGTATGGCTCTTGCCGCGTGCGTAACATTGCTGCCCATGGCGGTCAGCGCTCAAACCGGCTCGACGTCTTCCGTTTTCTCCAGTGGCAATGAAGCCAGCGTGGCAAGCAACAGTAGTGCCAGCACGAAGTTCGTCGGGGAAGCTGCCGAGGGGGGTATGGCAGAGGTTGAATTCGGGAAACTTGCCACGGAGAAAGCGGCAAGCCCACAAGTCAAACAGTTCGGTCAACGGATGATCGATGATCACTCCAAAGCGAACGATGAATTAAAAGGGATTGCCTGCAGCCAGGGTATTCAAGTTCCAGACTAGTTGAGCGCGAAAGACGAGATGACAAAAGAGCGTCTGCCAAAACTCAGCGGCGAGCAATTCGACAAGGCCTACATGTCGGACATGGTGAAGGATCACACCAAAGACGTTGCTGAATTCCAGCGGGAAAGTGAGTCGAGCAGGGATCCCCAGGTAAAAGAGTTTGCGTCGAAGACGTTAGCGATTCTTCAAGAGCATCTGAAGGAAGCCAAGGAGATTGCACCTACAACCACTGCCAGCACCGATCACATGGGTAGTCACAAGTAGCAGGATCAGTTGATAGAGCGTTGCAGTGAGTGCCGCCAATCCAGGATGGATGGCGGCACGTTTCCTATTCCGCCGGTAGCATTCACTGTTGGGTCGCGGCTGGCCACAAGTTCGCCCTGATCCCCGCAACCACTTGGACCGGCAGCTGATCGCCATCGACAACCAGCCCCTGCTTCGGCTCTTCCAGCGCCTCGAGCTGGCTTTCGAGCATTCTCTCTGTCATGAAATGTCCGCGTCGCGCACGTAACCGCTCGTGAAGCGCCGCCTGATCCACGCGCAAATAAACCAAATGCACTTCTGGAGCGATCTGCAGCTTTTCTCGGTAGACGCTCTTCAATGCCGAACAAGCCAGCACGATATTTTTCCCCGCCGCAATCCGGGCAGCAATAAGCGCAAGCAAAGTCTCCAGCCATGGACCGCGATCGGTATCCGTCAGCGGAACTCCGCTCCGCATCTTCTCCACATTTGAGGCGGAATGAAAATCGTCTCCATCCACGAATTCCCACCCTAGCTGTGACGACAGCAAACGTCCCACCGTCGTCTTCCCTGCACCGGAGATCCCCATCAGCAAGATAACCACATTGCCTCCGTTCTCAAGACCATCGCGCGATTTTAAAGTGGTGAGCAAGCATCCCCGAGGGTTCCTGCCACTCACGTACGTGCAGTGAAGTGTTCGCCTGACTTCCGGGGTTATTTCCCTAACCTGTCAATTAGGGTCTGCGCCCGCGAAATCTCACGAAAATTACTCCGAGTCAAATGCACAATAGGAGTGGCTCGGAGCGGCGAAATCGATCCCCCAGTGGCAAGGTTGAGGCTCTTATACGTGCCTGATCCGGAGCGTGCGTAGTTGAGCGAATAATTAGGCGTTGTCTCTTCCCTCCTGTGGGAACGGCGATAGCCTGTGACCCTGCTTAAGGAACTCATGGCACGCTCTCCGCTCCGGCAGGAGGAGACGTTATGTCTTATAGGATAGCGGGAATCGACGTGCATAAAAAGATGCTGGCTGTGGTGGTGCCCGATGTTGAGGTCGATGGCGAGTACGAGTTGGAGCGTCTAACTCTAACCCTCATCGGTTTGGCCCTGGTGTGTCTGTTCCTGAGCTTGCGTCCGCCAGCCAGCCTGAACCTCCCGGTTGCTGGCTCGAAACCAGGGCTTACTCAATCACTGCTGTCCAAATTCGCGGTCTAACTACTGGCCGATTCCGAGGTTGTCGTCGCGGGTAAGAGGCTGAGTCCCCTGATAGGCTGGATTGGGTTCCGACGAAGAACCAATTCAACCAGAGGAGACTCAGCGTAATGAAAGTATGCAGCATTTTCTCGCAGGTGTTGAAGCTGTTTTCGTGCGGGGGTTTTGAGAAGGTGGTCAAACAGCACAAGGCCGAACGGCACGCGCGGGGTTTCACCAGTTGGGGCCAGTTCATGGCCATGTTGTTTTGCCAGGTGGGAAGGGCGCATTCCTTGCGCGAGGTTTGCGGCGGTCTGGCGTGTTGCGAAGGGCAGTTGAAGCATTTGGGAGTGCCGGTGGCGCCCAAGAGGTCCACCTTGGCCTACGCCAATGAGCATCGGCCGTGGGAGCTTTACCAGACCGTATTCGAGCAGCCTCTGTTGCAATGCCAGGAACTGGTGCGCAGCCAGGGCGGGCGAAAGAAGTTCCGTTTCAAGAACAAGCTGATGAGCCTGGATGGGAGCGTCATCGACCTGTCGGTGAGCATGTTCGACTGGGCAAAATTCCGGCGGACGAAAGGTGCGATCAAGCTGCACCTGCTGCTGGACCATGATGGCTACCTACCGTCGTTCGCGGTGGTGACCGAAGGCCAGACCAGCGAAGTCAAGGTGGCGCGCAAGCTGCGGTTCGCGCCGGGCAGGAGCCTGGCCAACTTCTGGACACTTTCTGGGGTTGTTAGACTCACGTCAATCCCTCCGTCTTCGTCGCTTCTTGCGTTTGCTTCCAACTGAGGCCACTTCCCTCCACCGGCGTTACCCGGTTTCATCGGCCGGCCTCCCGCCACCTCATACGGCCCGGCCTCGCTCTCACGAGTTGCCGGTTGATCGCGACCGCGATCACCGCTGAGGCTTCCCGTGTTTCGTCTGGTCCCCTTTGTCTGCATGCCGTCACCACTACCCCGGCAGTGACCGATGGAATCCATTCGCTAGTGCCCTTCCATCGGCTTCGGCCTTCCCCGAGTGTTGGGCGGGTCAGCTCCTGCATCAGCTGTTTCGGGGCCTGCTCAGTGTTACTGCACGTTCGGCCTGCATGATTCGCCAAGTCGCCTAAAACGACCCTCTACATCAGAGGATCCGGCAGCTTCGTCACCTCCGCCACCGCTCCGATTGCTACCGGGTGGAGCGAACCATTTCCCGGGCGGGAATTTCAACCCGCGGTGGACCAACGCCTTACAGGGCACACCAACAGCCTTTAGCTAGCCATGACTAAAAAGTTGCGGGGCAAACTCGTGTTTGGTACCGGAGCCTTGGTCGGAATTGCCGCGGCAGGGTTATTCCGAGGGCCCAACTATTCCTTGGCAGGAAAGACCGTTTTCATCAGCAGACGTTCGGGCGGACTCGGTCTGTACCATCATTGGACGCCCAATTCTAGAACCCGAACCTCAATCCAAACTGGAAGTAGCGGGGCAAGTAACCATTTGCGTCAGCGGTAATCGTGCCGAAAGCTGGATCTCCGAACGCGGAGTCCGGCTGGGAAAAGCGCGGATGATTCAAGAGATTGAACACCTCGGCTCTGAGATCGATCGTCATCCCCTCTTTCGGCATGAATGACTTGTAAAGATTCATATCCACATCGTGGATGCCGTTAACCCGCAAACCGGGAAAATAGCGTGGAGCATTTCCCGGATTCTGATCGCCAGGATCAGCGAAACAGTTGGGGTTAATAAATGATGCAACCGGCGCGACTCCGTTTCCTTCGGCTTCCGAGTTCAGCTCCCAATTCGTGGCAACATCTTTCATACTGAGACCGGTCTTCAGCTGGGAGCAGACGACATTGGGACGCTGGCTGCCATTGGCCAGCCGTGGATTGCTCATGCCAATCGCCATCGGTTGTCCGGATTGTTCCGTGACCAGCGTGGCGATCGACCAGCCTCCGACGGCGGCATTGAGCGCGCGATTCATGCCACCGCCAATCCATTGGTTACGGCCCACGGGCAAATCCACGACAACCGCGGCCGCGAGGCGCTGCGGTGCGTCATTGGCGCTGATACTGTGCTCCAAATACAGCCGGTCGAGTTGTTGCGGGAGTCCGTTCGCGAGCGATCCTACCCAATTATTTCGGCCTGCTGAGGAATAGTCGGTTAATTTCGAGACCGTATAGTTGCCTTCGAAACTGATGTGATGTGTTGTGCGCTTCTGGAAACGAATCTGCATCGAGTTGTACCAGGAGCTGGCTTCCTCCAACATCAGAGCTTCGAAATCTCCCGTGAACTGAGGGTAAGGAGTGAGCAGATATCCCAGCGGGATTTGCGAAGTGCTGTAAAGCGAATCCGGCTCATTGAAGCAGGAGGAATTAGGAGTGGATGTGCACGGCGTGCTGAACATCGGCAAGAACGGGTTCGTCACCGGATTCTGAAGGAAGCTAGTTACGCAGCTGTCCGCCTGGCAACTGGGATCCGTAAGTGTTACCGCAGCCGAGATCTTAGCCAAAAGCGCCGATGAAATGAAGTCACGATTGTTCGTACCAGCCCACGGGAGATGCGTGCTGCGGTTTGCGGAATAGTCGATGCCCAGAACGATCTGGCTGGGAAGTTCCCGCTGGATACCTACATTCCACTGGTAAAGGTCGGCATCGCGCGCCGCAGTCGTGCCAAGATCGTTGTTGTTAGCGTATCCCCAATCGGCAAACTGGCCATACTGTTTGCCCTGCGGCCTGGTGAAGCCCGTAGGAAATGGATTTTCGAGCGTTGCGTACTGCGAGGCAAAATTATTGTTCGTAAAGAATATCGAGGCCGTCTTGCTGAAAGCGGTTCCGGGATATTGAAAATTCGTAGCCGGACTCATTCCGAAGTAGATACCTGCGCCGCCGCGCACTACCGTCTTGGAATCGAAAGCATAGGCGAACCCAAATCGCGGACCAACATCGTTGCGATATACCGGAACGTGTCTCATGCTCGAGGTGGGAAACAGCGTGGTACCGATCAATTGCTCCGAGGAAGGAAAGCTTAGGCCCACGGACCCCAAAGCAGCCTGGGCGCTGCTTAAATCGAGATTCACTCCGGAGGGCGCGTTGAAATCGCTGAACTGGATGCGGTCGTAGCGTTCGTCGTAAGGCGTGCTCCATTCATAGCGCAGGCCGAGATTGAGCGTGAGTTTTGCGTTGACTTTCCAGTCATCCTGAAAGTAGAGGCCAGTTTCAGCCGATCGGTTCGCCACGGACGGCAAAACTTCGAGCGAAGTCGGCTCGGCAGGATAAGGATTGATATTGTCGGCGTATCCCAAAAGCGTGCTGGCAAAGGGATTCCCCGTCGAATTGCCATTCGCATCCACGTCGCTGTTCGGGGTCGGCGAGGTCACGTAGTCGGTAAAGTTAAAGACGCCGGTCGGATCCGAGGGCTGAAAGAAATTGTTGTAGAAGAGTCTCTGCTCTCCGCCGAACTTCATCAGGTGCGCACCCTTGGAGATCACAAACTGGGTCGAATAACTGTAAAGCGTGTGAGCGAAGGTGGTATTGATGCAGCATTGATCGTAAAGATCGGTCCATGGCGCGGTTTGCCCGCCCGAGGACATATAAAACGCCGGCATCCGATCTATTCCGTTCGCCTGCTGGAACACCGAGGACAATTGAACGCCGGGTGGCAAGGAAGCGTTGAAGCTGGAGATCGAGGGAATCGATGAGGTCGCCAGTTCGTGCACCCGGTCAACCGCGAAGTGACTCGTCCAGACGATACGCGGGTTCACGGTCCGGGAATATTCGATCGAACCATTTTGTGCCAGCGTGGGGCTGCCTGCGATTCCATCTCCAGTTCCGTTATTCGTGAAGCTGTCTCCGAAGATCATGGGAGTGTAGTAATTCGACGAGCCACGGCTGTAGCGTCCGCTAATGTGGTTCTTGTCATTGATCTGATGGTCCACTTTGATATCGAACTGATAATCCGGAGCATGTGCCGTACCGCTGAAGATGTAGTTGTTAAATTCGCCGGGCAAGTTGGGTTGCGGATAAAGGTTGAGAATGGCGTTGCCAATGGGGTCGATTTCGCCCGGAGGAATTACGTTCGGATTTCCCTTGTATTGCACCTGCGGCCTGCATTGACCTGTGGAGCAGGTAACCAAAGGTAGTGTCGGATCATAGATGCTGGTCGCCGTCGCCGAGAAATCCCCACCTCGCTCGGCGAGGGTTGGGACGGTTGCGAGATTGCTGAACGCGCCGATGTTACGAACCTTCTCAAAATCCGCGAAGAAGAATGTCCGATTCTTGCGAATCGGGCCGCCGATAGAAAATCCCCCCTGGTCCCGCTTGCTGTCCGGTTTTGGATTCGGAGCGGGGTTGAAAAAATCACGAGCGTCCATTTGCGATCGCTGAAGGAAATACCAGCCGCTGCCATGGAAGGCGTTGGTTCCGCTCTTGAGAACCATGTTCACAACGGTGCCCCCGTTGTTGCCAAACTCCGCGGAAAAGCTGTTGTTTTGCACCTTGAATTCCTGCACGCCTTCGACCAGCGGCTCGTAGTAAACATTCGTGTTTCCGCCCTCGCCCTGTTCCGGCGCGCTGATCAAGGCGCCATCCATCCGTATCTCCGCGGTGGCGTTGCGCTGCCCGTTGGAAACGAAATTTGTTCCCGAAGGATAGTTGTCCTGGGTGCCTGACCCGGCTGTCTCGGTCACGCCCCCGGCTAAGAAAGTTAAGCCGAAGAAGTCGCGATTCAGCAGAGGGAGTTCCTTAACGTACTCACTGGTGACGTCCGTGCCCAACGTGGCGTTGCCCGTATCGAGCAGCGGCGCAGTCGTTGTAACTTCTACCGAAGATGATATCCCCGCCAATTCCAGCTTGAAGTTCAGCGACGATTCCTGGTCGACTGCGAGAACAACGCCCGTGCGCTCGGCGGCGCGAAAGCCCGGTGCTTCGGCCTTCACGTCATAGGTGGAGGGACGTAGTCCCGTAAAGAAATAAGAACCTTTGTCATCAGTGCGCGAGGAACTGGAAAGGTTCGTGCCCACATCCCGTATCGTGACCCTCGCATTCGGGACTACTGCCCCGCTCGCATCGGAGACCACACCGCGTAGCTGGGATCGGTAGTTGCCTTGCGCAGCCATGAAGGTCGCACAGATTGCAAACAGGGAGATCTTCAGAACCCAGAAAAGGACCTGCCGAGTTAGCCGCATGAGATCCTCCGAGCACTTTCGCCTTCAGCCGGCACCCGCGCGCCAGCCCATCGGACGCTTGCGAATTATTACGGTTTATTACGAAACCAATCTTTTACGACTGTGGGGTCTGCTTGTCAAGCGGAATGTCCGAATGTGTTGCTGCCATCAATAAGTATTCGGATTTATCGTTCAATTGCTGTGTAGCCAGAAGATCGCGCCCTTCGAAATGGGCGGTAGCACGAAGGTGACTGTTCCCCTCTTCGACAGACCCTCTAATCTCTGAATGTTGCCGAGAAAGGGCAGGAAATAGGCCGAACTGCCGCGCATATTAGGTACGCGAATTGTGACCGTCTGAGGAGTTTGAACAGGATTCTTTCCGCCCACCAGCCCGGCAAAGTTCGCAAGGAAGACGTGAGTCTCACCGTGCACGCGAGCTATCGAAGAAGCCACCTGGGGCGATGCCAAGATTTCAATGCTTGCGCTCGACGGAAAACTGTCGAGAAAAGCCTGCTGCGTCTGCGGGATCGCGTGGTCAAAGTCCAACTCTAAGAGTGCGACGTATGCTTTGCCGGGGCAGCTGGGAAAACGCGTCACGTTTTTCTGATTGCCGGATTCAAGAGGGCTATTTCCCGTGATGATGAGCTTCTTACCTTCTGCAGCGTACTGTTCGAGCCATGCCCGCTCCTCCTGGCTCAAAACACGAACATCCGGCAGAAGGAGAGCTTCGCCGTGAAATTCATCGAGGGTTCGCGGGGTGACGATCTGAAACTCTCGATGCGACTGCATCAGCAGAAGAAGAATTCCGCGATAGGAGCGAATGAAATCGTCCGCATAAAAGTTCCGCGTCTGCGGGGAGAAATAGACTCCAACTGGATTGATCGGCGTTCGCGGCAGGTAGAAAGTTTTTTCGTTTTGCTTAATCCAAGAGAAAATCTTCTTGCGCGTGGAAGGATCGTTCGATCCAGCCATGGAATGTCCGGGCGCATCCCAAACATTTGCCCCCGCCATGACCTGGGACATCGCCAGGTTCATCATGGCTTCGCGCTTATCAACGACTTTGTCCCCATCCCAGGAATAGTTCAGGATCCAGGTCGCTTTCCCTTGCGCGAAGGCCCGGAAGGTGTGCATGCCGACCTGGTAGTAGAACCAGTCCAGCGGCGTGCGGGAGGATGCCATGTGATCCCCGCTGCCAAATTCGTATTCGTGCGCGATGGCGTCGACCACGGGATAGAGGCTGTAAACATCCGCTCCCACGCGGACTGATTCCTGCTCGATGCCGGGATAAATTTCTGGAATAGTCTTGATCTGCGGATTCACCGCCTTGGCGTTCTGGTCGATCTCTCGCAGGAAATCCGTGATGGTCTGAATGCGAAAGTCAACCCAACGGCGAAAGTTAACATCGGAAAAGTCGCCGAGCTTCAAATCCTTTTTTGCATCCAGCCCTGTTTGCTTCTTGAAGGCGGCCACGGTGTAGTCATCGAAGCTGGCCCAAGTATCTTCCCAGCCCTCGAAGTGAGTCATCCAGTAAGGGATATCGATGTAGATGCCGTCAATCCCCGTTGCGGCGATCTGCCGGATGCGCTCCATGTAAGTTTTTCGCCACTCCGGAGCATAGGGACTGACCCAAACATCCTCGTCGCCGGGCGCAATCCAAAAAGCCGTACCGCCGCCGAAGATGGCGAGCTCACCCGTGATTTTGCGCTGCAACCAGTCGGGATGATCCTTTGCCAGCGTGTGCGTAGCCTTGTTGGCGTGGGCCGTGATGCACTCGGTTCCGGCGATGTAGACGAAGGCGTAATTTCCTGCGGCGTGCGCTTTTTCGGCCACGGCACGAATCGCTTGCAGTTTGGCCTTTGGATCAAGGAAGCTCTCGTAGCGGCCGGGTATGTCGTTATCCACCTCGACGCCGAAGACGCCGGTTTCCTGAGCATCAGCGACGATCTTATCCGCGCTGTTCCTTGCAAGGCCGTACGCACCGATGCGCACATAGTGGGTCCAATTCTGTTCGACAGAAGTTGGAGAAGCCGTCGCAGCTAAGAAAAGGATAAGAACCGAAGAGAATGCAATTCGATGCCGATGCATGGGATCCATTCATTACTTGAGAAGTAACAACGCGTTCTCGCGATAGACTCGGCGCAGCACTTCATCGGGAAGAAACAAACCGCAAATGTTCCAACGTCCCTGACGAGAGGCGTGCGACGGATACTCGAAATACTCATCGCGAGTTTCCAGAAAACGGAAGTGAAGGCGATACATGGTTACGTCAGGAATCAGGTCCGTTCCGAAAAGGATACGTTCCGAACATTTCAGGAAAAAGTCGCGGGCTGTATAGGGTTGGCGGCCCAGTTCCGCACAGCGGGCGCCGATATCCACGTAAAGATTCGCATTCGAATCCAGCAATCGACTCACATAGGCGAGATCCTCTGGGTGTTCGGCAACGTGCGCCGCGACGAAGGTAGTCTTTGGATGACGCGCAAACACCCGATCGCGCTGGGCCAGCAGCTGCGATTTGCTGAAATGTGATCCGTAAAAGCTCCACTCGGGATGAGCTGCGAGCTCCTCGTAGCGCTCGTTGTGATTGTCGATCGGCCGAAAAAAAGCGTCGGGATCTGCAATGTGAAACATGATGGGCGCATTCAATTCAGCAGCTTTCTCAAACAACGGCGCCAGGCGCTCATCATCGACTCGCAACAAGGTTCCGTCTGCATCGCGCACACTGGTTCCCAGATCCTTCCACAGTTTTAGGCCGCAGGCGCCATGTTCCACCAACTTTTCCAGACGATCCACACTCCGCTCGAAGAAACCGGGCGAGTGCAGGTCACTCCAGTCCATCCAGCCGTAGGTAGAGAAGCGATCTGCAGATGCCTGGCGAAACCTAGAAATCATCCGTAGCGCAGCTTCGCCGGTCCGCATGGTGATGTTTACAACTAGCTCGATTTCGCTTTCATCCATCACTCGTAGGACGTCAGCAGGGTCCAGAGCGTCCAGGTGATTGTGGTAGTCGATAACGGGAAACTTGGGGCGAAGAATCTCGTGGACGGGGGAGACAAGCATGGAGCGCGGCTGAAAGTCGCTGAGGCGCAGATCCACTTCCCCCTTCGCAGTAACCATTGCGACGAACGGATCTTGTGCCGGCGCATTATCGTTCATACTGGACTTCTCCCGTGATGACCAGGTTGGCATTTCACGGTGCCTACCGTTGCGAACTCGCAGGCTACCGCGGGCCGACGAAGTGCATGCAGGCGACAATCGAGCTTCGTTTTCTTGCGCATAAACTTTCTATATATTACGAAATGATTCGCTAGCAACCGAAGTCTAGCCAAACATATTTGAAATTTTCGAACTAAGGCCCCGCGTCTGAATAAGCTGTGCAATTCTAGTTGTCCCGAGGTAGAAGTGAATAGTTCCAATCACCATGAAAATCAGCTGGTGCGAGATTGAGCTGGGCCATTTCTGAGTTAGGGATTTTGATTCCTTTGGGATACTTCCGGCGGGTCAACTTGGCTTTGATCTTGAGCCCAGTCCTAGTCTTGGTGTTGCCGATGAGTTGGACGATGGTTTCATAGCTGACCAACGGTCTGCCTCGCCAGTTCAGGGTAA
>JBEKUD010000170.1:0-10547 GCA_049515395.1 Candidatus Sulfotelmatobacter sp.
GCGGATGTACACCGAACCCAGCTTGTATCCCCACTCGTGAGATTGTGGAGAAACCTCGGCGCGCACCGTCTGGCTCATCGCGTGGCGGTTCTGCAGCAGGTCGGCAAGCTTCAAGTTGCTGAGGCAGCGCACCGTGGAATTACTGACGTTGGTGGCCAGCGAGCCGCGCGGATCAGCGTTCTTGAATAGGAACGCCACGGGATCGCTGATGAACATTTCGTACCAGATGCCGATGCCCATAGGCGCGCCTTCTTCGGAGTTCACCGGCTGGCTGCGCAGGTATTGCTGGTCGATGCGCATATCCAGCACATAGAGGCGACCCAGCCAGCTCACAATCGGCGCCTGCAGGCCAAGCTTGAACAGCAGAATATGCAACCCGGGTTCATCGAGAATCGCGACTACCTTGCCGAACAGCACATAAACATTGCAGGTGCGCTCTTCTACAATCGCGTAGACGCCGAAGAAACGCAGCAGCCAGAAAATCGCTGGCACGAGCACGAAGCACGCCACAAACGTTGCCACCGCCGCGATGAGCAGATTCATTGCTTGGTCTCCAGAACAACCTGCTGCGCATTGCCAAAAAGTCCGAGGCGCACGTTGCGGACGTAGGCTCGCAATGCCCCTTCACCCGTGCCCTTTAATTCGGACAGCTCACTGGCCAGAGAAACCAGCGGCTGCACTTCAGCTTCGGCTTTCAGGGTTTCGATCTCGGCCGCCCGTTTCGATTGTTCAATGCGCTGGTCGGCCGTGGCCTGGGCTAGACTCACGTCGGACGAAACCATATTGTGCGCGGTATTGATCGCCGCCAGCGCCGACTCAACTTCCGGTGGCGGATCAATGCCGGTGATCAGCGAGGCGTCAAGCACGATGCCATAGCGAGCCTCCGACGTGCTGCACTCGCGGTCCATGTGTTCGTTCAGGTCGCGAAGATTCTTGCGCAGGTCATTGATAGAAACGCCGCCGCTTCCAGCCTCAGGTGCGCCGGGAACCGCGGGCGCTTCGAAGGTGGCAATGCGCTCACGCAAGACGGAAACAAAATAGCCCATCACGTGAGAGATCGGACGCTTAACGCCGAACAGGTTCGCGTAAAGATTCCGCTCGGAGATGTGGTAGCGGATCTGCCCAGTTAGCCCGGTATTAAGCTGATCCTTCGTGACCGCGTCGACGACGGTGCCTGATTGATTGGCGTCGGGAGCATCGGGATCGAAGGCCATATTGACGGTTTGGGTAGCGATGGAGACTTTGTAGATTTTTTGCCACGGCCACTTGAAATAAGGACCGCCCGGCATGATCACGCGAACCTGGGGATACCGATAACGCTGTTTCTCGTCGGCGTCGAGCCCGGCTGAGATGGGATCGTTCAGAATGGTCGCTCCTGGGATACGGTCCGCCCGCCCGAAGTTAGTCTTTACCGCGCGTTGGTTCTGATCGACCGTGTAAATACCGCCGGCCAAGTAGCGAACAAGAAACCAGATGATAAGACCGATGAAGATTCCGACGAGAATGTCCGGGTCCATCGAGATTGCTCCTTTGCGCCACCATACACGATGAACTTAGCGCTGCCTTCCAAAACTCGTCCCGGGTGCATTGCAAGAGCAGATTCCCCCCGCAGTTCGGGGATCTGAGCGAAAGAAGCTACCGTCCGAAGGTCCTCGAAGCCCGTTTCCGGGTTGCCGACCGCTCACTAACCATCAGTTTCGCAGAGCGGAACCTTGCTTCTTTTTGTTCTCAGGATTCGTGGACCAGTGCTCACGGATCAATCCGTTCGACCGTCTAAACATTATGGAGTCCTCATGGGTTTGCGATTTCTCCCACACCTTCTCTCCACCACTCTGACAATCGTGATCGGCTCCCTCTCTCTGTTCGCGCAGCGGGTATCGGTCACCCGGCTGGACGCTAGCAAAATCTCGCTTTCGCAGATCGACATAGCTGTTGCGCAGCTGATGGAGGCGGCGCATGTGACGGGCGTGGGCATCGCAGTTTTGAACAACGATAAAGTTGTATACCTCAAGACCTACGGCGTCAGGGATAAGGAGAAGCATTTGCCTCTGACTCCCGATTCAGTAATGACCGCCGCATCGTTGACCAAGTCTGCTTTTGCCACCATGGTCATGCAATTAGTCCACGAGCGCATCATCGAGCTTGATAAGCCGGTGTATGAATATCTACCAAAGCCTCTGCCGGAGTATTCCTCATACAAAGATTTGGCCAATGACCAGCAATACAAGCAAATCACTATGCGAATGCTGCTGGACCATACCAGTGGCTTTCCGAACTGGCGCCGGTTCACAGATGACAAGAAGCTAAGGATCTACTTCCCGCCGGGATCAAGATTCGCCTATTCCGGTGAGGGAATCGCTCTGGCGCAGATGGTTGTGGAGACCGTCACCAAGAAGTCTGTCAACGAGCTGATGAATGAACATGTCTTTCAACCTCTGGGCATGACTCGCACCAGTATGGTCTCGGAAGAACGATTTGAGGATGATCATGCAATTGGATACGACGAAGAAGGGAAATCGCTGGGTCCGGAACGCCGGGAAAAAGGCAATGCTGCCGGTTCCATGCAGACGACTCTGCGCGATTATGCGCGGTTCGCGCAAGCCGTCTTAAGCGGCACAGTTCTCGACAGGAAATCCCGAGACCTGATGCTCAGCCCTCAAATTCAGATTATGTCGAAGCACGAATTCCCTTCACTCTCCACGGAGACGACAACGGCGAACCGCGCGATTCATCTCAGCTATGGACTTGGGTGGGGACTCTATCAGACACGCTACGGTAAAGCTTTCTTCAAAGAAGGGCATGATGAGGGCTGGCGTCACTACGTCGTGTGTTTCGACAGACCCAAAACTGGCATCCTCATCATGACCAACAGCTCGAACGGAGAAGATATCTACAGCGGTCTGCTGGAGAAGGTGCTTCGAGACACGTTTACGCCGCTTGAATGGGAGGGGTTTAAGGCGTCAACCAGCGTTGGTCCGAGCCTTCCCCATAATTTCCTTCCAGAATGGCGGACAGTTTCCGCAAGTCCTCATCTCTCTTTTGATTGACTCCCGAATAACGCTAGAGCTTTTTCGAACGCGCGCCCAATCCTCTGTTCCGCTCCACACCGCTCACCAAGGGCGCGCCTCCGAAAAAGCTCTAGCGTAAACCGGAAGTTATCTCTTGGCACAGTCACCTTTCATTGACTCGCCGATGGTCGCTTCGTAAGATGAAGCGACCCGAACGTCAGGCAGCCCCAATGATCGGCCAGATCATCTCGCACTACCGCATTGTCGAGAAGCTCGGCAGCGGCGGGATGGGTGTGGTCTACAAAGCTGAAGACACCGAACTGGCGCGCTTCATCGCCCTGAAATTCCTGCCCGACGAGTTGGCCCGAGATGCCCAGGCCCTGGAGCGCTTTCGCCGCGAAGCGCGTGCCGCCTCGGCTCTCAATCATCCCAACATCTGTACCATCTATGAAATTGGCAAGCACGTGGACGCGCCCTTCATCGCCATGGAATTTCTGGAGGGGGTGACGCTGAGAAACAGGATCGCGGGCAGGCCCGTAGATCTTGATACCGTGCTCTCGGTGGCTATCGAAGTTGCCGATGCGCTCGACGCCGCCCACGCGAAGGGCATCGTGCACCGCGACATCAAGCCTGGCAACATTTTCTTGACGACCCGCGGTCACGCCAAGATACTCGATTTTGGTTTGGCCAAAATGGGACTGGCAGCCTCGAATAACGAGGCGACGCCTGCCTCGCGCACCCTAAGCGAGCAACTCCTCACTAGCCCTGGTTCGGCTGTAGGGACTGTGGCCTACATGTCCCCGGAACAAACGATCGGCAAAGATCTGGATGCCCGCACCGACCTGTTCTCCTTCGGCGCAGTACTGTATGAGATGGTCACCGGAACCCTCGCATTTCGAGGCGAAACTTCCGCCGCCCTCTTCGATGCCATCCTACACAAAGCGCCCACGGCTCCGGTAAGACTCAATCCTGACTTACCGCTAGAACTGGAGCGCATCATTCACAAATGCCTGGAGAAGGACCGTGATCTGCGTTATCAACACGCCTCGGACATCCTCACCGACCTCAAACGGCTGAAGCGGGATACGGATTCCAGCCACTCGAGAGCGGTAAGCGAGGTCACTCCATCGAGTTCCAGCGCAAGCCTGAATCTGGCGGCAGGCAGACCATCCAGCGGAGCGGTCATACTCGCTGAAGCGAAACGTCATAAGGGCGTGTTGGTGGTGACTCTGGTGGTGGCGGCATTGTTGATCGGCGCGCTGGGGATTTATTGGTTCAGGACGGGTGGACGCCACAGTGAATGGAACCTGCAGGCGATGAAGATCAGCCGGGTTACGCAGAGCGGAAACGCCGCCAATGTCGCGGTTTCCCCGGACGGACGCTATGTGGTCTACGCTCTGGTGGAAGGGGAACGGCAAAGCCTGAATGTGCGTCAGGTTACTACCGGCAGCGACGTGCAGATTCTGCCGCCGGATGAAGTTGTGATCTGGGGTCTGACCTTCACGCCGGACGGGAATTACATTGATTTTGTCCGCTCCGAGAAGAACAACCTTTTTAACACCTATCTCTATCGGATGCCCGTACTGGGTGGAACACCACATCTGGCGATGCAGGGGGGAATCGACGGTTCCAGCAGTTATTCTCCTGACGGCACACAGTTCGCTTTCTTGCGCGTACGGTCGGACAGCAAACAGATTGATCTCCTGATCGCCCAAGCCGACGGGAGTAAAGAACGTGTACTCGCTACGCGTCCCTATTCTGATCTGATTACCGGTACAGCCTGGTCTGCCGATGGCAAGACGATTGCGTTCCCATCGCCAGAGTCGGAGAAGACGCTTCGTTTTGCGCTTTGGGCCGTTTCGGTGGCGGATGGATCGGTCCGCGAAATCTACTCAACGGCGGGCGCCATCGGCCGACCTCGCTGGCTGCCCGATGGAAGCGGTCTTCTGGCACCGATTGGAAACTATGATCCGATTGATCCGGTCTTTCGCGGGCAACTATGGTTCATTTTCTTTCCCGGAGGAGAGGCACGCCGGCTCACTAACGACCTGATGGACTACCAGTCCTGTTGCCTGGATCTCACCCAGGACGGCAAGACTCTGGTCGACACCGAGCAAACCACAACCTCCGATCTGTGGGTCGCGCCCGGCGGAGACACCGCCAGGGCGAAGCAGATCACATCGAAGGAGCCTATAGGCGCAGGGTTCTCCTGGGCCCCTGACGGCAGCATCGTCTTTGCCAGTGAAGACGGCGATATATTCAGTTCCCATGCAGACGGGAGTGGGCGCACCCCGCTGACTCCCAAGGAACGGGCAAACTCGGAACCGTCGGTTTGTGGCGATGGGCGCTACATTGTTTATGCTGCCTACCGGGAACAGAGGCGCGGGATATGGCGCATGGACGCGGATGGCTCAAACCCCATCCGCATAGCTGATGAGACGCTTGGCGTCAGCCCTCGGTGTTCCCCTGATGGCAAGTGGGTAGTCTATCTGCGCGGTGGGATTCCGGTACGTGTGCCCATCACGGGGGGAACTCCTCCCGTGGTGCTCGCTCCGGATACTGAGAGCGGCGCTGGTTATTTGCTCGACATCTCCCCGGACGGAAAGCGAATCGCTTATCTTGCCTTTCCCAACAACTCGGCCGGGGGTTCTATGCCTCCCTCCGCATCGCAACCGCTTCAGGTGAAGATAATTCCGCTCGAGGGCGGCGCCCCATTGCAGCAATTCGACTGGCCCGCAACTGCGGGTACTCCCCGCTGGGCGCCGGGGGGTGAGGCCCTGGAATACCTACTAACCAAGAATGGCGTTTCCAACATCTGGCAACAGAAACTCAGCGGCGGACCACCGAAACAGATCACGAAATTCCAATCAGGAATGATGTTCGACTTCGCCTTGTCGCGTGACGGCAAACAACTAGCAATGACCCGGGGCAGCGAGAGCAGCGACGTCATTCTGATCAGTAGTTTCCGGTGATCCGCCCGTAGTCCGATGCCGTCTCAAGACTCTGCTGATTGATATCTGCTAAGAACGTTTAACTGTTGAGAACAGGCGTTTCGCTCAAAACCCTCAATGCGTGTTATGGCGATTTTCGCCAACGACTGCTTTGACACACTGCCAACTCCACGGCTTTCATTGACTTGGCCGTTTTAGAGACGTAAGATTTCGCGTCAGTGATCGGTCAGACCATCTCGCACTACCGCATCGTCGAGAAGCTGGGCGGAGGCGGGATGGGTGTTGTCTACAAGGCTGAGGATGTCAAACTCGGTCGCTTTGTGGCTCTCAAGTTCCTGCCGGATGAAGTGGCCAAAGATCCTCAGGCTCTCAGCCGCTTCCAGCGCGAAGCCAAGGCTGCCTCTGCACTGAATCATCCGAACATCTGCACCATCCACGAAATCGACGATCAGCATGGCGAAGCGTTCATCGCGATGGAGTTTCTCGACGGCTTGACGCTGAAGCACCAGATTTCAGGGCGACCGATGGAAACCGAGCTGATTCTGTCGCTTGCCATCGAGATCGCCGACGCTCTGGACGCAGCCCACGCCGAAAACATCGTCCACCGCGACATCAAGCCCGCCAACATCTTCGTCACCAAGCGCGGACACGCCAAGATTCTGGACTTTGGATTGGCGAAGGTCATGGTCACAACCAGTTCTTCGAGCAATATCGCAGCCGCTGGGACGCAGACAGGCTCTATCGATGAACAACACCTGACCAGCCCCGGTGCTACGCTGGGCACAATTGCCTACATGTCGCCCGAACAAGCCAAAGGCAGAGAACTGGATGCGCGCACCGATCTGTTTTCCTTCGGTGCTGTGCTGTACGAGATGGCGACGGGAGCATTGCCTTTTCACGGCGAAACCTCTGCCCTGATCTTCAAAGCAATACTCGATTCTGATCCTCCTCCCCCGATTCGTTTTAATCGCAATATTCCTCCCAAGCTGGAAGACATCATCAACAAGGCTTTGGAGAAAGACCGTGACCTGCGCTACCAGGGCGCGGCCGAGATGCGAACTGACTTGAAACGGCTGAAGCGGGAAACCGAGACAGGCCGCGCCGCAGGATCCAGTTCGGGCGTAGCCGCCGCAGCGCAGGAGGCAGTACCACCGGCTCCAATCGCTGCGCCGCCCGCACCTTCCACCTCAGCTGGTTCCACGAGCGCTTCGTCGGTACCGGCTGCCGCAAAAGTCGCCGAGACTCCGCCAGCTCGCCGCGGGAGTCTACGGAAGATTCTCGTTCCTGCAGGTCTGCTGATCGCCGTTCTCGCAGCGGTGGGCTACTTTTACTACGGCCGCCGAACCCCTCGACTCACCGAGAAGGACACAATTGTCGTCGGCGACTTTGCCAACACCACCGGCGATTCGGTTTTCGATGACGCGCTGAAGCAGGCCCTCAGCGTTTCCCTGCGCCAGTCGCCTTATCTGAACGTTCTTTCCGACGACAGCGTCGCAGCTGCGCTGCGCATGATGACCCAGTCGGCGAACACTCGCCTCACCCCCGATGTTGCCCGCGAACTCTGCCAGCGTGCCAACAGCAAGGCTTACATCGCCGGGTCCATCGCTAACATAGGCACTCAATACGTGATAGGTCTGAAAGCCGTGAACTGCCTGACCGGAGACGTTTTGGCCCAGGAGCAAGCCACAGCCGCAGGAAAAGAGAGAGTGTTGGATTCGTTGGGAGAAGCTGCCAGCAAGCTCCGCGCCCAACTGGGCGAATCGTTAGCCTCCGTGCAGAAGTTCGATGCCCCGCTTCCACAAGAAACCACAGCGTCGCTCGAAGCGCTCAAAGCTGACAGCTTGGGCCAGAAAGCAGAGGACGAGAAGGGTACCGCAGGAGCGCTGCCTTTTTTCCAGCGAGCGATCGAACTCGATCCGAACTTTGCCAGCGCCATCGAAGGCGTCGGAATCATGTACGGCAATCTAGGCCAGCCGGAACGCGGCAATGAATATCTCACCCGGGCGTTCAATCTGCGCGACCGGGCCAGCGAGCGGGAAAAGCTCCATATCACCTCGATCTATTACATGAATGTGACCGGAGAGCTGGATAAGGCCATTGAGACCTTTCGAGAATGGGGGGAAAGCTACCCCAGGGACTTCGTAGCGCACCTGAACGAGGGTGTTCTTTACGGAACAGAAGGGCAATATCGAAAGGCCGCAGAGCAGCAACAACAATCGCTGCGACTCAATCCAGCGAATGTGTTTGCATACGGCAACCTTGCCCAGTTTACGCTTGCGCTTGACCGCTTCGAAGAGGCGCGCAAAGCCTATGAGGAGGCAATCGGGCTGAAACTGGATGACAATGGTCTGCACGTGAATCGTTATGGACTGGCATTTCTTCAGTCGGATACGCAAGAAATGTCGGCGCAGGCAGCGTGGTACGCCGACAAACCCGATCTTGAAAGCGAGATGCTCGCCCTGGAAGCGGAGACTGAAGCCTATGCCGGGCATATCAAGAGGGCGCGTGAGTTCACGCGACGGGCCGTGGATTCCGCTTTGCGAGCCGACAACAAAGCGGCGGCTTCGGTTTGGCAACTGGCCGGAGCTTGGCGCGAGGAACTTTTCGGGGAGCCAGAGACGCAACAGCAAATGATGAGTGCCATCGATCTAGCGCCTCACAATCCCGATACTCGCGAATTCGGAGCGCTGGTGCTGGCTGTCCGTGGAGACATCAAGCATGCGGAATCGTTGCTGCAGGACTTGCAGAAGGACTTTCCCGTCCACACCATGGTGCAGTCGTACTGGCTGCCTGCGATTCGGGCCCAGATTGCGCTCGACAATAAACAACCTCAGCGAGCGATTGAGGCGCTGCAGGCGGCGCTGCAGGTAGAGCTGGGAACCCCGCTGTCAGTGCAGGGCCCACCGTGTCTGTATCCCATTTACGTGCGGGGCGAAGCCTATTTGGCGGCTGGTGAGGGCAGCGCGGCGGCCGCGGAGTTTCAGAAACTCATCGACCATCGCGGCATCGTCTGGAGTTGCACGACCGGCGCTTTGGCGCGCCTGGGTCTGGCTCGCGCCAACGCCTTGCAGTCGAGAACTTCCCAGGGCTCCGACGCCGATGCTGCCCGCACTCGCGCACTGGCCCATTACAAAGATTTCCTCACCCTCTGGAAAGACGCCGACCCCGACATCCCTATCTTGAAAGAAGCCAAGGCCGAGTACGCGAAGCTGCAGTAACAGGATGGCGATTTCACTTTTTGAGAATCGGCCCCCCACGGCCAGTGAGCGCAATCGCGATTTAACACCAACGGACAATGGCTTCCGGGTAGCCGATCGGGAGTCAAGAATGGTGTAGAGTGCAAAAATCGGGGCGTTGGGGATGATAAAGAAACAATGGATGGTGGCGCTTGTCCTGCTCTTGCTGATTCCCTTGGTCGTGAGGCTGGGGGGAATGCTGTTCAGCCGAATTAATCCTGAAATTGCGGCTGGCCATCCCAACTATGTGCAGAACTACCAGCGGCTCAGCCTGCTGAAGCACGCCTGTTTGTGGGGATCTGAAGCGGCTGTGGTGGTGTTGTGGTTCCTGGTTTGCCTTTTCGTGATCCGTTCCAAGAAGCGATCCTACCTGTGGTTGTTTCTAGCATTATTGGGTCTAGCGCTATTGGGGCCCTTCGGATTCGCCGTGCTGGCGATGCTGAACGATCGGGCACCCGCGCCGACCGACCGGTATGCCCGCTTCGTGCGCGGCCTGAACTGGTTTGTGCGCGCCGGCTACGAAGTTGGCACCTTCTTGATGGTATGGGTGCTCGCCTATGAGGGCATGGATCTCAAACGCACATTGTCGATCAGGTATGAGGCCGCCACCAGCGGAGTCTCGGTCGCGCAAATCATGGATACCCGGAACGCTTCGGGTGGAATGTGGGCGTTTGCGGAAGGGAACGAAGTGATGTACCTGGCGGCTCTTCTCTACCTGCTTTGGCCTATCGTCTTTAACTTCGCGGGTCGCAAGGCACAGAGTAGGGCCTTGGCCAAGGCACGCTGAGGTGGATTGCAAAGCGCCTGCGCCAGCGAGTTGATAGGACGTGAGTTGTGATTCCCTTGACACGGCTGTCCGGCGTATCCTATTATGTCGATTAATATAGTAGAGTTTATACAATGTCTCTCTCGCCAGTTCCCAAGCCACTTCTACGTTTTCCCGGCCCACCTATCGTGCCATTTAGCCCAAGGGCGTCTGCCCTGGTGTTTGAAGACGTTGAGTCCAAGGCGCTACTTAAGAGAATGCATTTGATCGGACCTAGCACCGCGAACGTGCTGGTCACTGTACAAGGCCGAGGACGTAACCCTACATCGGGTTCGTCGCATTGAAGTTTCTGCCCAATGAAGTATCCAAAGACCCCCAAGCACTTGTTCGATTCCAGTCGGCACTAAACCATCCGAATATCTGTACGATTTACGAGATCGGCCAGAATAATGGTCAGCCCTTCATTGTGATGGAGTTTCTCGATGGCATGACCCTCAAGCGCCGCATCGGGAACCGCTTGATGGAGACGGACTTGATTCTGTCTCTTGCCATCGAGATCGCAGACGCGCTCGACGCGACTCACTCC
>JBEKUD010000171.1:0-10497 GCA_049515395.1 Candidatus Sulfotelmatobacter sp.
GAATCCACGCAATTCGGAACTTCGCTTTTTTCGACCCACGCTGCAAGGTTATGATTATTCCGGGTTGCAATTGTGTTCGGAGGCCACCAAGGCGTGCCCCGGTATGCGTGATGTCAACTGTGTGCGCCAGGTGGTTGACTGTGTCGAGCGTAACCTTTACCGGCAACACCATTTTTCTACGTGGCGAAGTGCGTTTGTTCAGCATTGGCAGACGATTATCATGCGTCAACGGGTCGCAGAAAAGTTACTGGAGTCATCACCTAACTGATGCTGCTGCATCCGCAGTAACGAAATCACTGCGACAGGCCACTAGCGCACTCCTTAACGTCGCTTGAATCTTCGTATTCGTCAATGTGCAGACGATCCACATTGACGAAGCGTCCCATCGGGGTTGCCGTCTTAAGCCACTCTTTAAATCGATAAAAGGCGGGATATGTCGCTCGCATGGTTCGCATCCGGAAGCCGAGTGTCGCGCTTTCAGCCCGAGATAGCGGATAGCCAAGTTCCGCGAGCAACCCTCCAATCAACCCCTCCAGTCGAGCCACTTTTTCATCTGAAAGTTGCCGCTTCCATCGACCGACCGGAGAAAATCCTCCCGACTGCAATTCCTGGGGGAATGATGTATTCGGAGAACTCAGTGATCCGATCTTTGCTTGGCGAATTTTATCGTAATCTAGGCTCTCGCCGACAAACGCACCAACCTTTGCTAATGTCTCTGCCGGATGAAGCACCAGATCCTCGTAGCGGATCTCCAGGTAGTCTGGACCAATCGCTCGACCGTAGACCCGGCCCGTCTGAACTTTCCACATCCAGTGAAGCGCAGACACATTGAGGCGATGGCTCCGGTCCCATGGAAAAGGACGAATGAATTCTTTCCGATCCAACGCGTAGGCTACGTCGCGTCCATCGCGGATCACATGAACAAAGAGAGCATTGGTAATCTGCTTCTTGATAATCGGAATATAGAGAAGATTATCGGGGCCCCAGACAGCCCAACGCTCATAACCGCCCGAGCGGGCCATTCCCCCCATCACGACGCACAGGAACTCGCCACCCGTGGTCACCGACGTCACAACTTTTTCCGTTATTTCGCAGGCGTCCAGGCCGGAACGTCGGAACTGTCTCGTCCGCAGCCAATAGCGCATCAACTCACGCCTAGTGGCAGCACTGCGAAAGTCCCCAAATCTTCGAATTAGCACATCAAAGACACAGGGTTCTGTTCGGTAAGCGGGGAAGCGGCCCGATGCAAGAAGCAGGTGGTATAGCATCGTATTCCCGGAACGCGCGGAACCAACTACAAATAGGGGGGGCTTGTCAGTGGTTGACTCCATGTCCGTCAGTTGGGTCCAGCACTAGCCTCTGGAACATTTGTCGCTACCAACGTTCTCGAATCTGACGAAGTCTTACTCGCCTTCTGGCGCCAGGTCCGATGCCGCAAACGACTCACGTTTTTCGTGAACAGGAAGCCAAAATAGATTTCGATTCGGTCCCGCGTCGTGAGTCGCCTAGGGTTCCATTGCTTCGCATATTCAGCCAGACGCGGCCGCTTTGCCAAGCCCGCCAGCACCTCCAGAAGAAGGCAATTCAGGTTTTGATAAGCAGGCGGACTCAGATACTCACAGTTGTACCAACTCCATTTGCTTCTGTAGTCCCAACGTGGCAGAGCATACTCGAGCCCAGCGATTCCCGCTTCAAACAAGCGACTCACATCCGGATCTTTGGTCGAGACATACAGGTCATAGAGACCGATCAGCGAGGTCATGAATCCATCGACAATTCCGGGAATTGGGCCACCTGGAGTCTCCGTGAACAAAGTACGGCCATCCAGCCAGATTCGCACGCCGTTGTCTTCTACATCGAGGTCAAATACTCTTGCCGAATTCTTGAGAACCTCCAGCAACTCTGGCCGCTTCGTCAATCTCCAAGCGCGAACCAAAGCGCTGATCGCCAATCCCTGACTGTATGCCGAGATCCAAGGAGCCTTGAGCAGAACTGGACCGTTGGGGTAATCGAAATTCATCGGCCAAACCACTGCGCCATCCCTGCGCGTGACAGCATTCCTCTCAAGCCATGAGACCTGTTTAAAGAAAGAACTCAGCTTCGCTTCATTTCCGCACCGAAGATAGTGACCTAGCTGGACCAGTCCGTACCAAGCAATATAAGGCGGCCAGTAAACGGCGCCTGTAACGCGATACCACGCCTTGGGAATGCCATCGGGATCCAACCGCAGCGCCTCCCAAGCCAGCTCACTGCTATAGAGGTAATAGTGGAGAGAATCCTTCGCCGAGCTTTCGGGGACAATGTAGAGCGGGTAATCGAAACTGAATCCGAGGATCTCCTTTTTCAGCGCGCACACAGCGCACTTGACCGCATCGGCAGTTCTTATATTCCAATTCATTCCTTATCTAAGTGTGCGTTCAGGCCTGTCGCTCCCGGCGGCATTATCAACAAACCACGCCCGCATGGGCTTAACAGCTTCAGAGCTTGCGAGTTAGTAGTGCTATCAACTCTCAGCCGTTGTCAATCTCTGCACCAAGAAGCCTCGCGCTTCGATTCGGGGATAAGGCGGCGAATAGTAATCTAGCGTGTCCGCCTAGTCGATGTAATCCTTCCGGTGCAGCGAACAAGAGTTTTTTCAGCGGTCGTGACCATAGCGGGACCTCCTTGAGTTGAAGATCGAACCAATTTGGGGAGATTATTCGGCGCGTTCGCTCAACGGTGTCGGGGAGTCCGAGAGCCAATGCGGCCAAGCCCACAAGCGGGCGACGGGAGCTTGGCAGAACGCACCTACAATACTCCCAGCGTCGGCAAAGTCAAGCGCGGTTTTCACTCCAGAAAGGAGCGACGATAACCTTATTGCAGCTTCGCGTATCCCGCTTTGGCATCCTTCAGGATGGGAATGTCGGGGTCGGCATCTTTCCAGAGCCCGAGGAAGTCTTTATAGGCGGCGAGCGCCCGGACGCGGGCGGCAGCGACACAGTGTGACAGAACCTTGCGCCGGCGCCGGCGCAAGGTTCTGTCACTGAGAAGGGGCTACCTTCAGCGTCCCCTGACACTTGCTCCCCGCTGTCAGCACTTCACCAAACGCTGTCTCCTTGCGCAAGCTCTTCAATAGCGGATCTCCCAGCAGCGCCGAATACGCGCAATAATTCTGCTGTACCGCCGCTTTCAGCAAGCGCAACGAGGCGTCTTTCTGGCCGCAATAGGGCAAGAGCGTCCCCACGTGATACCAGGCCTCGGGATCGGGCTCCGTCATTACCGACACTTCTGTCTCCCGCACGATTCTGTCCATGTCCGCCGGCCGCTGCGCCTGGGTGCACGCCACCAGCAACTCGCGGTGATAGAACGGGGATTTCGCCACGCTCTTCACGGCCTCCCGGGCTTGCGCCAAATTGCCCGAGGCCAGATAAACGTAGGGTGTCGCCCACGCCGCCCACTCCGAGCCGGCATCCAGATGCACGAAGTCCATCGCGCGATCGGTCTGGCCCAATTCCAAAAATGCCCATGCACACGACCGGAAATTGAAGTTCCCAGGATCGAGCGATCGGGCGGTATTGCACTCCTCGGTCGCCTTTTCCTGCATGCCCGCGTAACGCAGCACGTAGCTCAACGCGAAATGCGCATCGGCGCTTTGCGGACGACGCGCCACCAGGTCGGTGGCTGCTTCATCGGCTCGTCCCAGTTCGCCCCGCTCCACCCGGTTCACAATCAAATTGCTGGCGGCGGTTACCAGATTTGGGTCCAGAGAGAGTGCGCGCTCATACGCGGAGGTCGAGCGCTGGAACATCGCCTCTCCGCCTCCTCCATAAGTCGAATCGAAATAATATCTTTGTCCCAGCGCGTCCCAGGCAGGCGCGTAGCTACGATCTTCTCCCACCACGTGCTCCAGCACCGAGATCGCATCTTTGTTGGGCGCGGGATCATGGGGCAAAGCCAGGCTATGCAAATACAGGTCGTAAGCTTCCTGACTCTTCGGACGCGAGGCTGAGCTTAAAGTCCCTCCCGCAACCCCAAGCGCGGGTAGTAGCCCCTGCTGCACCTGCGTGCTTAATTGCGATTGCAAGGAAATCATGTCGTTCACCGACGCGGCAGCTTTTCCTTGCCACAGCAGCCGGTCGCTGCCGACATCAATCGCCTCCAGAGTGACCGTCAGTTGCTCGCCTTGCCGCAGGAAGTGTCCCGTCAGCAGACGACCAACGTGCAGTTGCTGCCCCACCTTGTGCGGATCGAGATCGGGCTCAACAAACTTCCGGGTCAAAGACGAAGGCCGTACCTCGAGCGACCGCGAATAGGTCAGCACGCTGGTTAACTCGTCCGCCAGCGCAAAGCGCAGATAATCCACCGTAGGATCGGCGTTCATATTCTGCAGCGGAAACACGGCAATCGCATTCCGCTGTTCGGCATTCGCCACCTCACGGTGTTTGAACCAATACGCCGCCACGGCCGCCAATACCGTGACCAGCAACGCCAGAGTCCCCAGCAAAAGCCAAAACTGCCAACGGCCTCCGGTATGGCCAAAGGTCTTGCTGGTGACCCGCAGTTTCTTGGTGTTCAGGCCACTCTTCACCAGTCCAGACTCAGTTTGATGCTTCAGTACCTGCAGGTCCGCCTTCATCTGCGTGGCGCTCTGGTACCGCTCCTTGCGGTCCTTCTCCATCGCCTTGCCGATGATTCCCTCGAGTTCGACCGGCACTTTGGGATTTAATTCTCCGGGGGGGACTGGTTTGTCATGCAGGACGGCATCCAGCGTCATCAGCGAATTCTTCCCCGTGAACGGCTTCTTCCCGGTCGACATTTCGTACATGACCACGCCAAACGAAAACAGGTCGCTGCGGAAATCGATATCTTCGCTCCGCGCCTGCTCCGGCGACATGTAAACCGCGGTTCCAGGAATTACCCCTACCGCTGTCAAAGAATTGTCCGCCGCCACTCCGTCGCTGTCGGTTCCGACGTTATGCAGCAACTTGGCCAGCCCGAAATCCAGCACTTTCACCTGTCCGCTTGGAGTCAGAAAGATGTTTGCCGGCTTGATGTCCCGATGCACAATTCCTTTGGCATGGGAGGCCGCCAGCGCGTCGGCGACCTGAATGCTGATGTCGAGCAGTTTCTCCGTCTCCATCGCGTGTCCGGAGATGCATTGCTTCAGGCTTTCGCCCTCCAGTTTCTCCATTACGATGAAGGGGTGGCCGTTATTGTCTTCAATACCGTGGATGGTGCAGATGTTCGGGTGATTCAATAATGAGGCCGCCCTCGCCTCCCGCCCGAAACGCTCCAGCGATTTGGGGTCGCCCGTAAGATTTTCCGGGATGAACTTCAGAGCGACGTGCCGCCCCAGCTTCAGGTCCTCAGCCTCGTAGACCACACCCATACCACCGCCGCCCAGCTTTCCCAGGATGCGATAGTGGGATACTGTCTGACCTATCATGAAGTGACGATACTCCCGACCGCGGTAATGTTAGGCTCCCTCAGTGATCTGGGTCAACTACAACGCTACTGATTATTCGATGCTGAAATGTACGGCGCAAAAGCCCGGAGCGCCGCTCTCGTTTGCCGAAGTGATAAGCTAGCTGTCCTTTTGTGCGCTCCCCTCACGCGGATCGTGATCGATACCGACTAGGAGGAAGTCAGGAAGGCTGGTCAGACGAGACTTTTGTGATGCTGCAAAAATTCAGGAGTTCTTTACCCGGACCGCAAGAGGCGATGCGAACGCGCGCCGCGGAACTGTATCGGCAAACCGGATCCCTGGAAGGCCGTGACGTTGAAAACTGGCGCCAGGCGGAAGCGGAAATCCTTCGCGAAACTGCAGCCCACGGCACCCGCCCGGCGGTCGTGATCGGTGTCGAAGGAGTGGTCTACACGGGGGAATACGAACTTTCCGCGGCAGATGGATACGAACCCGGCGAATGGGAGCCCGGAGATCGCGTGCCGGTTTCGCTTGCAGGGAGAGAAACTCTATCTTCGCCGCCCCAACGGGCGGGAACTGGGGACCACGGTGGTGAGGCGAATCGGCTGCGGGTTTTTGAGGGCTCTAACCTTCCACGTAGAGCCCCGCCGACGCCCCCACCCACTCCATATTCTTATTCTGATCCACGCCCATCATCAACCCGCGCCCCATGCGGATAATGGTCAGCACGGCCTGCAGTTGCTCCTGCCAGATATACATCACCCGCACCTCAGCCTTGGTCCCGCCAAATGGAGTGTCGATTAGCGGTTCAAAATGCATCCTTTCCTGCAGAATATAATCCGCTCGCTTCTCCGCCGGAATCGCCTCGATATCCTCTTTTTTCGGTGCAATCACCACGCCCAGCCCGGCGAAAGAGTAAAGAGGTTTTAAAGCGTAATTCTGCAGATCGTGCGGCACTTCCTCCAACTGATCCAAAAACCAGCTCTTCGGCACAGATTCGTGACGCAAGTAGGGAATTGAAAATTTGCTGATCCGAAAATACCAGTTCGGATGCCCCGCCCATTCCAGATTGAGATCATCTCGCCAATCGAACCCCAGCTGCACTTGCTTTCGCTGTAACTCGTCCACAATCGCCCGGTTGTAAATCCGCTTGATAGGCACGCGACCGCCATTGCGCTCGTAATAAAGCTCCGATCCAGATTTCTTGATCGCCTCAATATCGACTGTCCGAACTCCCAGCATCTTCTCCGTCAGCAGAAAATCGGGCAACGTTTTCTGTGCTTTCGGTTGGACCTCCATCAGGATCACGTTCTCGGGATCTTGCGAGCCCACAATCGCCGATCGCAGGAGTTCACGGTAGGATTTTTCGCCGAGCCCGCTTAAAAAGAACTGCAACTGCTCTCCACCTTCCAATCGATTCAGTCCATACACATCGATGTAGCTTTGCGCCAGCGTCACTTGATAGGCATACAGGGAAGGGAAGGCTTGCAACTCAACCAACTTGGGCTGCAACTCGCCGCGCTCATCGCGCACCAGGCCGAAATCCACCTGCACAAACAGCGGGTGGAGGGGTTCGTTCGGAACCCGAAACTCGTCAGGAATCGACGCGTTCGATCTTGCCAGGTACTCGGGACTCTCTACCAGTTGCCGGATGAGTACCTGGCCAGCATCGACCATCCGTTGCAGCAAGTTTTGGGGAAAGAAGCAAGGGGTCTCGGAAAGCCGGAACTGCACGTGCGTTCCGCAAGCGTCATCAATGCGCCGCAAAAAGGCTTGATATTTTTCGGGAGTAAAGCTGGCGTTATATTGCTTTCGGAGGGAAGGAATCATCGCAGCGCGCCAGCGTCCCGCCGGCAAATCATTCTACCGCGCTGTCATCCTGAGCGTAGCGTAGCCTGGCGCTCGCGAAGTCGAAGGACCCCGATCACCACCAAATCTCTTACGCCTTACAGGGAGCTGTTCTCGCGGACTGGCACCCTACGGTTCCACCAGGAACTTCCCATCACGCATGATCTGCTCGTCGTCCACCCAGATGTTGAACTTCCGCCCCACCACATCGATGTGAGTCGAAGAATCCCAATCGGCGCCGGTGTGCGCCCCGTAGGGATTCCCAAATGCAATGTGCACGCCGGGATACTTCTCATCTTGCAGGATTTGCCCAATCACGTCTTTCAGATCGATGTTCGTCCCGATGGCAAACTCGCCCACACGGTCGCTGTTTTCGTCGGTGTGCGTGTACTTCCAGAAGTCATCTTCCAGCTCGCGATTCTCCGAATGTGCTTCGGTGAGCCGGTTTTCCTTCATGTGGATCGTCAGGGGCCGGTCTTGCAGATTTCCAAACTTCGTACACAAATAATCGCCGACCACGCCGTCGATCACAAACGTTCCATTCACCTCGCCCGGCGTCGTGAAAATTTCCCCTCCCGGTAGATTTCCCCACTTTTCCGGAGTAATAATCCCGCTGGTTTTCAACCACCGGTAATTCGGATTCAAATCCGCCGCCAAGTCGGTCCCCGCTGCCGTCGTCGCACGGATTCTGCTGGCTTTGCTTACCACGGCAACCACCTTCGCGCTGAGCCGATCGACTTTTTGGAAATCCGCGCGCATCCCTTCCAGCATGATCTGCCGATTGATGTTCACCATGTGCGCATGCCGGATTTTTCTCCGGTTCACCACATCCGTCATCTGCATGCGCGAGCGCAGTTCATTCGGCTGCGCCCACACCGCGAAGATAGAAACCTGGCTCGTCTCCAGGTCCGCCAAAATCTTCGGTGGTAAATCTTTCAGCGGACGTTCCGCCAGCTCCTCCAAAACCCACACGCGATGCGGTGAGCCGAGCTCTTCCAGTTCATATACGATCGCTGCGGCAATCTCCGCCGTCTTCACATCGGTGATTACGCAGACTTTCTCCTCCGGCCGGATGCGCAGACAAACATTCACCGCATTGCGCGCCCCATCCGCGTATTCAGGATCAAAGGTGCTGGCGCCTAGAATTACTCGGGTTTCCCGGGGCAGGGCATCGCTGGAATCCGCCGAACGGTTGGGGGTTTTCAGTTGCTCTGTGGGAATCGTCATCAACCTACTTTTCTCTCGGCAGCCGGCTCTTCTTCCTCCAAGCCCGCCTCCGTTTCTTCCATGATGTAATCCACAACTTTTTTCAAATCTCCAGTCTCCCGATACACGCGCAGCTGGCGGTCGGCTCCGCTGCCTTCCTCCAGCATGGTGTGGATGTAGTTCAATTCATCCCGAGAATCGAGTTCATCGACCACATCGTCAACAAATTCCAGGTACTCGCGGATCAAATCGCGCGCTGGCACTTCGATCTGCTTGCCGAAATCAATCAGCTTCCCGTCCATGCCATAGCGCGAAGCACGCCACTTATTCTCCATGATCAGCGCCCGCCGGTACAGGCGAAATCCCTGATTCGCTGTGTGCAGCTTATACAACTTCGCCACCGTGGCCTGGATCAGAGCCGCCAGCGCGATTGTCTCATCCGCGCGCATGGGAATGTCGCACACCCTGAACTCAATCGTGTTGAAGAAGGGATGGGGCCGGATGTCCCACCAGATTTTCTTCGCGTTATCGATGCAGTTTGTCTTGATTAACAACTTGATGAAGTTTTCGTACTCGCCCCAACTGGGAAAATAATCAGGAATGTTCGTCCGCGGGAACTTGTCGAATACCTTGCAGCGATACGATTTCAGCCCCGTATCCATCCCCAGCCAGAAGGGCGAATTCGTCGAGAGGGCAAGCAGATGGGGCAAAAAATACCGCGCGTGATTCATCATGTGGATCGCCGTCTCGCGATCCTCGATCCCGATGTGAACGTGCAGCCCGAAAATTAGGTTCGCCCGCGCCACCAGCTGCATGTCTTCGACGATATTCTTGTAGCGGTCGTCGGGATTGATCTCCTGCGTTCGCCAGTCCGAAAACGGATGCGTTGCCACCGAAGCCAACCGCAACCCATTTTCCTTGGCCAGCCGGATAATATCGCGCCGCAGCATCTTCACTTCGGCCTTGGCTTCCTTGATGTTCTTGCAAATTCCGGTGCCGACTTCCACCACCGATTGGTGCAACTCCGCCTTCACCCGCTCCTGCAGGATCAGCTGCCCTTTTGCCAGAATCTCGGCCTGAATATGCGACCGCAGATCCCGTGTCTCGGGATCTATCGTCTGATATTCCTCTTCAATCCCGATGGTGAATGTAGGTTTCATGGCATCATCAACGTTCTTGTCGTTCCGAGCGAAAGCGAGGAACCTGTTGTTCGCTGGCAGCGCCCAACCGAGGGTGCCCCATCCGATCGCATTCTTTGCGAAAGCGCGGCCCCATCAAGCCTAAACAGTATAACAACGACGCCAAGGATGCCGATCAGAAGTTGCGGTGGGTCCGAAACCAGGACAGCCAAAAGAAGAGGCCGACCAGAAGAAGCATCCACCCACCAAAACAGATGGATAATACGGAAAACAAGCTGCGCATCCAGTGCCCCGGGGACAAGGCTCGGAACAGCAGGACGATCGCAGCTATCTCACCGACCAGAATCGCACCGATACCACACACGACGAATGACTAGATGCCCCTGAATGCGTATCCCATGCCTAACAGCGTCGGAATCCACGGCGCCCACGCCAGCAGCGCTCCCCAGAGAAAACGCCTCTTCTTGAGCTGATCCACGCTTATTTCGCCACTTTCCCGCGTTTCCGTTCCGCCACCCACTTGGGCTCTCCTTTACGCCCCGGTTTTTCTGCCGGAGGCTTTCCCGCCAGAAACGCGGCCCAGCGCATCTCTCTCGCTGGGTCTTCTCCGGTCACGGCCATCTTCACCGCCATCTCCGCCACCGCATTCACAATCCAATCAAAATTCTCCTGCCCTACCGACGTAATCTCCGCGTCCGGCGCCGGATTCAGGAAATCAATTGCATACGGCACGCCCGCCTCCACCGCAAACTCCACCGTGTTCAGGTCATAACCCAGCACCCGGCACAAGGTGTGCGCATCCTTCTCGATCCGTTCCTTCAGCGCCGCCGACGACGGCGGCGGATTCCCCTTCTCATACCTCTCATGATGCGGCAGCCTGGGGTCGTACTTCATGATGTG
>JBEKUD010000172.1:0-20558 GCA_049515395.1 Candidatus Sulfotelmatobacter sp.
GACCAGCGGTGGAGCAACTGGGCACGGATCGCGAATCACGCCTGGAAGTACCAGCCAGTTGCATGACCTGCGATGAATCGCGAGCTTACGCCACGCGTGCCTCGCTGGGGGGACGAGATCAAGCACCTTCTGGCCGCTAAGTTGCCCTATGGTTGCAAAACGGAGCCGGCGCTCGTGAGTGCTGGCTGGTAAAGTACCGCCAACATACAAAACCACACGCATCAGCTTTTATAGGATTGCCGGCGTCCGGTTAGTCCATATCATTTGATCACCCTTAAACATCAGGAAGCGATTTTGTGGGGGAATGTGCCAGCCTCAGGACGGATGACGAGCACTTGGTCGGCACCGTTCACCGAATAGGTCCCAGAGAAGCCGACATGCCCGCAAGTACCGCCTTGTTCTCCCCCGGCGCGCTGGCATCTCGCTTATTGGCTGCGAAGTTAGGAACAGCACGTGCAATGCTCCGCCAGCACTTCCTTCGCATCCTGCGGCACCGGGTGCCGCGACTTTGCGCGCTCCGGTGGTGCGGAGCACAGGGCAACGGAGTTCGGTCAACATGATTTCGGCGGTCAGTGGGCGGGGCCACATGCGTTTCATGCTGGCCAAGGGCAGAGTCAACGGGGCGGTGTTTGTCGAGTTTCTGAAGCGCTTGCTGCATCATGCAGAGCAACCGATTTTTCTCATTTTGGACGGCGGTCGCTATCATCCCAGCCGGCTGGTGAAGGACTACGTGGCCACCTTAAGCGGGAAGCTGCGATTGTTCTTTCTGCCACCCTACTCCCCGGAACTCAATCCGGACGAGCAAGTGTGGAATTACCCGAAACCCCATGGAGTGGCTAAAGCTGGGTTGCGCAACGGGAAGGAGCTGAGAAAGTATGTCCTGGCACGTCTTCGTTCGCTGCAACGGCTACCCTGGACCATCCGCATTGATGGGCGACAATCAGAAGTCCCGAGCAACGACAATTAGAATTCCCGATCAGCGACAATAGCCAAGCTCTGGTTTTGGGTTCTTGGCGGCACTCACAATTTGGTGACAGACAAGCAGGTGAGGAGGTTGTTTGCCTTGGGGAAAGTGGAAATGAATCTGGAAACCGCGGCGGCCAAAGCGGGCATGGACGCTAAGACGGCGCGCAAGTATCGCCGGCTAGGACGAGTGCCGAGCGAGTTGACGCCAGGACCGGGGTGGCGGACGCGAGAGGATGCCTTTCAGGAGGTCTGGGCAGAAGTGCAGAGCCTGCTGGAGGTGAACCCTGGGCTGGAAGCGAAAACAATCTTTGAGTATCTGCAGCGGCGTTATGCCGGTCGATTTGCCGAGGGGCAGCTGCGCACGTTGCAGCGACGAGTGAAGGTATGGCGAGCGACAGAAGGACCGGTGAAGGAGGTGTTCTTCGCCCAGAGACACCATCCGGGAAGGCTGAGCGCTTCCGACTTCACGCATATGAGTGAGCTGGGGATCACGATCCAGGGGCAGAGCTTTCCGCACCTGATCTATCACTGGGTATTGACGTACTCGAACTGGGAATCGGCGACCGTGTGTTTTTCGGAGAGCTTTGAAAGTCTGTGTGAGGGATTTCAGAAAGCCGTATGGGAAGTGGGGAAAGTGCCGCAACGGCACCGAACCGATCGGCTGTCGACGGCGGTGAACAATATGACCACGCCGGCGGAGTTCACCGAACGTTACGCTGCGCTGCTGCGGTATTACGGGGTGGAGGGGGAGAAGATCCAGGCGGGACAAGGGCATGAGAACGGAGATGTGGAACAACGACATCATCGTTTTAAACGGGCGATGGCGCAGGAGTTGATGCTGCGCGGGAGCAAGGACTTTGTCAGCGTGGAGGACTACCAGGAGTTCGTGAAGGGATTGTTGGCGCGCTTGAATGCCGGACGAAAGACGCGCTTGGCAGAAGAGATCGCGGTGATGAAGGAGCTGCCGGAGCGACGCTTGGAGTCGTGCAAGCGGGAGCGGGTGAAAGTGGACTCGGGCAGTCTGATCTCTACCGACCGCAATGTGTACTCGGTGCCCAGCCGACTGATCGGCGAGCAGGTGGAAGCGAGGTTGTATATGGAGCGGGTGGAGATCTGGTACGGCCAGAAGAAGGTGGAGGAGATGCCCCGGTTGCGTGGGCGGAGTCGGCACCGAGTGGATTATCGCCACATTATCGACTGGCTGGTGAGAAAGCCGGGGGCATTCGAGAACTATCGCTACCGGGAGGAGTTGTTTCCCACGAGCCGATTTCGCATGGCCTTTGATGAACTGAAGGACCAGTTGGGTGCGCGGGGGAGCAAGGAATATCTGGCGATCTTGGAACTGGCGGCGAAGGAGAGCGAGGCGGAAGTGGACGAGGCCTTGCGCGTACTTCTGGAAAAAGGCGAAAGCAGCGCCCCGACGATCACCGCCGAAACGGTAAAAGAGGCGATGGGACAGAGTCAGGCGGAGAGAAGAGAGGTGAACGTGGTGGCGGTCGATCTGCGGTTGTTTGATCAGTTGTGTGGGGCTGGGGGCGAGGAGGTGGTGCAATGAGCGGGGCAAGTTGTGTTTTACCAATCTCACAAGTTGGGCATCAGGCTTTGGGTTTCACGACCGGCGACGATCTAGTTTGGCAAGGTGAAAAAGGGGGGATGCTAGGGGTCGACCGAGCTGGGGCTCGTCGCTCCTGGGCGATCCTAGCGCGAAATTTTTCGTGAAAAAGCAGGAACGGCGGTGGTTGGATCAGTTGTGCGGAGCCGGGGGCGAGGAGGTGGTGCAATGAGCGGAGCAGGCCAGGTGAGGACGACGCTGCTGGAAAACCTGAAGGAACTGCACTTGCCGGCGATGCGGGCCGGCTTCGAGGAAACGGCGCGGCGGGCAGAGAAAGAGACGCTCAGTTACGAGCAATATCTGCTGGAGCTGTCGGTCCGGGAATGCGAACAGCGGCGTGGCAATCGCATGCGCAGGCTGCTGCAGGACTCGGGGTTACCGCTGGAGAAGTCCCTGGAGAACTTCGACTTGAAGCGAATGCCGGTGAGGGTGAGTCGTCAGTTGAAGGTGTTGTTGGAAGGGGGCTTCCTGGATCGCAAGGAGAACGTGTTGGCCTTTGGGAATCCGGGAGCGGGCAAGAGTCACTTGTTGTGTGCGATTGCGCAGGAGTTGATTGCGACGCAAGGCCGGAAAATCAAATACACGACGTGTGCCCTGCTCGTGCAGGACCTGCTCGTGGCAAAGCGAGAACTGCAGTTACGTCAGGAAATCAAGCGACTGGCGAAGTACGAGGGCCTGATTATCGATCAGATGGGGTACGTGCAGCAAAGTCGAGAGGAGATGGAGGTCGTGTTCACACTGTTGGCAGAGCGTTATGAACGCGGTAGCGTGCTGTTGACGAGTAACCTGCCCTTTTCGAAATGGGAAGGAATTTTCAAAGACGCGATGACCACAGCGGCGGCGATCGATCGTCTGGTCCATCACTGCGTAATCCTGGAACTGAACATCCCGAGTTACCGCATGGAGCAAGCCAAGAAGAATCGAGACGCCGGCTTGGAGTCCGGGGAAGCCAACTGACCATCGTACTTATTTCAACAATAAAAATGCGGCAGCCGAGGGGCTGTGGAAAAAGCCGGGCGGTGGAAAGGGAGGAAAACCAAAAGCAGGTTTTCCTCCCTTCCCACTGCCCTTGGAAATCCCGCACAACCCGCGGGATTCCCACTTTTCCCACAGCCCCGACTGCTGCTGGTATCTCTCAAACAAAATCGGGAATTCTAATTGTCGTTGACCGGAAAGAATGCTTGACGCCGGACACTGCTTGACGCCGGACACCGCATGTTCTTTCTTACGCCCGACACCCAGTATGCGGCGGCTTAACCACCAGTCTATGTATACCTATTTATGCTCTGGTCAATAGCTGTCCAGGCGTTCGGAGGATGGTTTGGGACATACATTTCGACCCACGACTTCCGTCAATTTGAACGGCGGAATGCCTGTAGACAAGTTATTAGCGGCATGAGATCTCCCGGACAAGACTGCAATCGGGGAAAACTAAGCCGTGAGAATTGTCTCAGCCTCGATGTGGCGAAGTGTTGCACACTACCCGTGGTGGTCACCTGAGTCAAGCAGATACCCCCTAACGGAAAATTAACCCGGGCGAGTCCTGCTTGGCCAACGTGGCTCCTGCTGCGAGGTGCGGAGAGGCAAAATAAGTCTCCCGGGAATTATCGGCCGCGACTCGATTCCCCGCTCTGTTGAAGCAGTTTGGTGACCAAGGCGGTCCAGCCGGTTTGATGGCTTGCCCCGAGGCCCTGCCCGGTGTCACCATGAAAATACTCATAGAACAGAATCAGATCGCTCCAGCTTGGATCGGAGCCAAACTTTGCGGTACCCCTGTAAACCGGACGGTTTCCTGGTTCGTCCCGAAGGAAGATCCCCGTCAGCCGGTGCGAGATTTCCGCGGCCACTTCGGAAAGCGTGAGCATTTTGCCAGAACGCGAAGGGAATTCCACTTTGAGGTCGTCGCCAAAATAGTGGTGGAATTTCTGCAGGGACTCGATTAATAAATAGTTCACCGGGAACCACACGGGCCCGCGCCAATTCGAATTGCCGCCAAACAGGCCGGTCCTGGATTCGCCAGGCTCATAATCCACGCGGTGTTCCTTCCCGTCGAAGGCGATGGTGAACGGATGATCGCGGTGATACCGCGAAAGTGCTCGAATGCCATGGGGTGAGAGAAACTCCTGTTCATCCAACATGATTTGCAGCATTCGCCGAAGCTGTTCAGCGTCCACGATCGATAGCAGTCTTCTTTCCGCCATTCCGGAGGTCCGCATGCAAGCTACGTTCTCGGTGAGGTCGGGGCGATTGTCGATGAACCACTCCATGCGGCGTTTGAAGCCTGGGAGGCGCTGCAGAAGTCCTGGCTCCAGAGTTTCAACTGCGAATAAAGGGATCAACCCGACCATCGAGCGAATTCTTACCGGAAAGTGTCCCCCATCGGGGAACTTCAGCACGTCGTAGAAAAATCCATCTTTCCGGTCCCACAGCCCCATGCCATCATGGCCAAGATGATTCATAGCATAAGCAATGTAGATAAAGTGCTCCCAGAATTTGCTGGCGACATCTTCGTAAGCGGGGTCTTGCGTGGCCAATTCCATGGCGATGGCCAGCAAGTTCAGCGTGTACATCGCCATCCAACTGGTTCCGTCCGATTGTTCGATGTATCCGCCTGTCGGGAGGGGATCGCTACGGTTGAACACTCCGATGTTGTCGAGCCCCAGGAAGCCGCCTTGAAAGATGTTCATGCCCTCGGCATCTTTGCGGTTCACCCACCAGGTGAAATTCAACAGCAGTTTATGGAAGATGCGTACCAGGAAAGCGCGGTCTCCCTTGCCATTTCTTTTCTTGTCAATCTTGTACACGCGCCATGCCGCCCAGGCGTGTACCGGCGGGTTCACATCTCCCAGGGCCCATTCGTAAGCAGGGAACTGGCCGTTGGGATGCATGTACCACTCGCGGAGCAGGAGCACGAGCTGCTCTTTGGCAAAATCAGGATCGACCAAGGCCAGAGCAACACAGTGGAACGCCAAATCCCACGCCGCATACCAGGGATATTCCCACTTGTCCGGCATTGAGATTACGTCGGCATTGTAGAGGTGGCGCCAATCATGATTTCGGCCCCGCTTCCGCTCTGCCGGCGGAGGGGGATGGCCGGGATCTCCATGCAGCCACCTCTCGACGACGTAATGGTAGAACTGTTTTGACCACAACAGCCCGGCGAAGCCCTGCCGCATCACGTTCTGTGCATCCGGCGAGAGATCCCTCGGAATAATCGTGGCATAGAAAGCATCAGCTTCATTCTTACGCGCGGCAAAGAATTCATCGAAGGCACTGAAAGCGGCGGTCGGCAGGTGCGTGAACTCTATGTTGGTGAGCCGCAGGCGGATGCTCACGGTTCTTCCCGGGGCGATGTCCATCCCGTAATGAGCGGCCGCTTTCGTACCCCGGGGTTGAGCCGAGACGGCTTGCTTGATCCCGTGCACCACGTAGTCGTTGATTCCGTCCTTCTTGCAAAATCCGCTCTCCGGCAGGTGGAAGAGCCGATGACGGTTGGTTTCGTTTTCGGTGAACAGGAGCTCCGCCGAACCGTCGTAGTACAGCCAACGCTTCCCGAAGGCAGGATGGCTCAGTTCGATGGCGTCCGGCACCCCACGCAGGCTGGGACGGATCCTCGTGCTGTCCCAAGACCAGGTGTTGCGGAACCAAACGGTCGGAAGCAGTCGCAAACGCGCTGATTCCGGACCACGGTTGGTGACCGTGATCTTAATCAGTATGTCTTCGACATCACCTTTCGCGTACTCGACGAACACATCGAAGTACCGGTCTTCGGCGAACACTCCGGTGTCCAACAGTTCGTACTCGGGATCCTTCTTGCTCCGCCGACGATTTTCTTCCACGAGTTGCGCATAGGGGAAAGCGGCTTGGGGATACTTGTACAGATACTTCATGTACGAGTGCGTCGGAGTGCTGTCGAGATAGAAGTAATATTCCTTTACGTCCTCGCCATGATTGCCCTGGTTGCCGGTTAGGCCGAAGAGCCGTTCTTTGAGGATCGGATCGCGCTCATTCCACAGCGCCAGAGCGAAACAGATCAACTGGCGGCGATCACAGATGCCGGCAATGCCATCCTCATTCCAGCGGTAAGCCCGTGATCGGGCGTGATCGTGCGGAAAGAAGTCCCAAGCATTGCCCTCAGAACTGTAGTCTTCTCGGACCGTGCCCCACGCCCGTTCGCTCAGGTACGGTCCCCAGCGCTTCCAGTGTCGTGTGCGGCCACGGGCCTCAGAAAGCCTGATCTCCTCGTTCGTCATAGGAACATTTTGCCGGCACGTTAGAGCTTGTTGAGTCCGTCCAACGCGGCGACTTTGTAAGCTTCCGCCAACGTGGGATAGTTAAACACGGCATCACGAAAATACTCGATACTGGCGCCCAGCGCGAGCACAACCTGGCCAATGTGAACAATCTCCGCCGCTCGGTCCCCAATCACATGGACTCCCAGCAGTTTGAGCGAGCCCGGGTCGAAGATCAGTTTCAGCAGACCTTGTTCGTCACCCAGCATCTGCCCTTTGGCTAGTTCTGCATAGCGAGCCAGCCCAATTTCGTAGGGGATTTTTTGCTGTGTCAGTTGTTCTTCCGTAAATCCGACCATTGAGATCTCAGGGATCGTGTAAATGCCATAAGGAATAAGATTTGAAGGCATCTTGCCGGGAACTCCGAACATGTGGCAACTGGCGAGACGCCCCTGCTCCATGGAAGTACTGGCCAGGGCGGGGAATCCGATCACGTCGCCAGCGGCATAAATGTGAGGGACGGCAGTTTGGAAATACTCGTTGACTCGGAGTTTGCCCCGCCCGTCCGGGGCCAGGCCCGCCGCTTCAAGATTGAGGAGATCACTATTGGCCTGCCGACCGATGGTGTAGAGCAATCCCTGACCGTGAACATTTTTCCCACTCTCAAGTTTGGCGAACACCCGGTCCCGGGCTTCGTCCAGTCCGACCGAAACGACTTTTTCGCCTAGCCGGAAAACCGTTCCCAGTTGCCGCAATTGAAAGCATAGACTCTCGATGATTTCGCGGTCCACGAAGTCCAGCAGGATGGGACGCTGGTCGAGCAGAGTGACTTTTACACCAAGCGCGGCAAACATGGATGCGTATTCCAGTCCGATAATTCCGGCGCCCACCACGACCAGGTCGCGAGGTACTTCTTCCAGACAGTGAACCTGATCCGAGTCGAAGATTCGTTTGCCGTCAATTGGAATATCGGCACTGTGCGCTGGGCGCGTACCACAAGCGATCAGGATGTGATGGCCGCGAACCAGTTGTGACCCATCATCGCTCTTGACTTCGATCGTATTGGGATCGAGGAATCGTGCGTCTCCCTCGAAAGTTGTGACATAGTTACGGCGTAATTGCGCCTTGATCACCTCGACCTCGCGGAGCATGACGGATTGCGCGCGAAAAGTCAGGTCTGACATCGCGATGCGATCCTTGAGCACGTACCCGCGTCCGTAGAAGGTGCGCTGACGAAAGCCGCTCAAATACAAGACGGCTTCTCGCAAAGTCTTGCTCGGAATGGTTCCGCTATGAACGCAGACGCCGCCAATGGTTCTCTTTCGGTCGATGATGGCGACCTTCTTGCGCATCTTGGCGGCGCAGATGGCTGCCTTCTGGCCCGCGGGCCCGCTCCCGATCACTACCAGATCATGTTCGTTGGCTTCCATAATTTGTACGTCCAAGGGACTTCAGTGTTTCGAGTGGCTGCTGGAAACGTATCAAGCACAAGTGTCGACCCACCCCAGAGCCCGGTTTTACGGTCACGGAGAAACTACCACTACCTCTTCGGTAAAAGAAGGGGATTGCGAACTGTAACAATCTATTCACAGCATCGCGGTACGATAGCAGCATTTGGCAGGAGGCCCATGCCGATTGAAGGCCAGCCATAATTCGTGTCGATTGACATAGTGGCCGGGATCACTCAGGCGGATTCGAGCCAACCGGCGCGTGCTCGAGGAGGCCCAGGACGAAGGATGGAATTTATATGAAATGTAACCAAATCAAGGCTGGCGTAGCACGCAGTCTTGGCAATTGTTAGTGAAAGTTAGTGAACTCGACTTCTCCCGGGAGTCAATCGGCAGCCCAGGGCAATCACGATCCTTCGGACTAGCAGCCACGCCGCCGCTGCGTTTGCCGAAGAAACCCCTCGCGCCCGATGACGTCGCTTTCCGCTGACCGGGCTGTCCGTTGGCGACGCGAGCGATTCTAGAAGTGGCGGGCAGCCCCCGCCGCGACACTAATCATGGGCGACCAGCAGGCTCTCACGTGAGACTCCCCGTTTGCCGAGATCTTCCTTGCAATGGGACAATATCTGCATGCACAGATCCTTAACAGCGATAAACATATTAGCCGCTGGCACGCTGCTGCTCGGGCACTCCCTGGCGCAGCAAACTCCGGCAGCGACGACTCAACCGGCTACAACATCTCCCGCGAGCCCAGCCAAGGCGCAGACTCCCGCCACAAAGCGGCCCACGACTGCGTCGAAGAGCGCTACGGCCCTGACCCTCAAAACCGAGAAAGAAAAATTCAGTTACGCCCTGGGGATGAAGACGGGGCAGAGGATGGCAGAAACCTTCAAGAAGGAGTCGGTTCCATATGATCCTGTCATTCTGTCGCGCGGGCTGAAGGATGGCTTATCGGGAAGTAAGACCTTGCTCACCGACGATGAGGCACAGGCTGCGATCAAAGCGGTACAGGAAGACGTCGGCAAGAAGCAACAGGAGAAGATGCAAGAGGCAGCAGCGGCAAACAAAAAGGAGGGAGCCGCTTTTCTGGCGGCGAACAAAGGAAAAGAAGGCATCGTGGCACTGCCAAGCGGTCTCGAATACAAGATCGTGAAAGAGGGCACGGGACCGAAGCCCACGGCGAGCGATACGGTGGTTTGCAACTATCGCGGCACGCTTATTGACGGTAAAGAGTTTGATAGTTCTTACAAACGTGGGCAGCCTGCGACATTTCCTGTGAATGGAGTGATCAAGGGTTGGACGGAGGCGCTCCAGTTGATGCCAATAGGATCGAAATGGCAGCTTTTCATTCCGCCCGACCTGGCGTACGGCGATCGCGGTGCCGGCGCCGATATTGGCCCCGATAGCACACTTGTCTTTGAAGTTGAGCTCCTATCCATTCAGGAGAAGAGCAAGGATAAGGCCCCCGAACCAGGCGCGGCCCCAGACAAGAAATAGTTCGGCGACGTAAGCAATTTCAATTGCGGGAGCGGATCCGCTGGCCGGGTCCGCGCTTCCCTTATAATCACCTTGAAGAGTGTAAATGCTGACTGAAGGAAACGTATGCCGCACACCGTGTTCTGCGTGAAATTAAAGAAGGAATTGCCGGGACTGGACGAGCCTCCTTTCGACAATGATCTTGGCCGCAAGGTTTACGACAACGTTTCTCAGGAGGGTTGGCGGATGTGGATGGAGCATTGCAAGATGCTGCTCAACGAGTACCGTCTGAATCCCGCGCGACGCGAAGATCAGGAAGTCATCGTCAAGCAAATGGAGCAATTCTTCTTCGGAGAAGGATCGTCTGTACCGAAGGAGTACGTGCCACCTACTCAATAATGGGATCGTGGCCAGCTTATCCGGGCCAGTATCGGCGCCCGGGCGTTCACATTCCGGCAATATTCCGCTTACGGCGGCGGCTAAGTCTATTCCGCTCAGAGATTGCTTCGTTAGGTACGATTGCACTGATTTTGATGCACTATTAATCACCCCGTAACATTCCATCGCTACAACTGAATTGTGGATCTGCCCGTGTACAACAGTGGATCTGCCCGTGTACAACACGCTGATCCTTTCCGATCTGCACCTGGGTGCGGAGACGAGCCATGCGCGGGAAGCCACTCGCGTGCTGAAGGAAAATCGATTTCACCGGTTGATCCTTCTGGGCGATATTTTTGCCGACCTCAACTTCGCTCGCCTGACCAAAGATCACTGGAAGTTTCTGGGTTACATTCGCAAGCTTTCGAATCCCAAGCGCAACCTCGAGGTCGTATGGGTGGAAGGCAATCACGATCACGGACTCAGCAACATCATGTCTCACCTGGTAGGCGTGCGTGTTTTCCAGCATTACGCATGGCAGTATGCGGGGTTGCGCCACATCGCAATTCACGGGCATCAGTTTGATGGCTTTCAGGTAAATAACGTGCGGCTTAGCCGGGTGGGGACTTCGCTGTATCTAAAGCTGCAGAAATTGGATTTCAGTAGCAAGCCAATCGTGCGACTGATCGACCGCCTCAACACGCGCTGGTTGCGGATGTCGTCAAAGGTCTCCGCGGGGGCTCTGCAATATGCAAGCCAGCATCGTGCCAGCCGCATTTTTTGCGGCCATACACACCAGGCGATCCATCTCGAACAGGACGGAGTTGATTACTACAATTCAGGCGGCTGGGTCGATTCCCGCCTGACCTATCTCACCGTTGATGAACAGGGGGTTCGCATCCATGAGTTTAACGAGCATGAATACAACGAGCGAGTTGACGATCGTAATTCCGGCCAAGAACGAAGCGAAGCTGATTCCGCGTCTGCTGGATTCACTGCTGAACCAGGACTACTCGAAGATGTGGAGTACGAGAGTGTTGGTGGCTGACGCCAACTCGACCGACGGAACTCGTGAGATTGTCCTCAGCTTTCGCGATCGACTGAACGTAAGCGTCATTGCTGGCGGAATGCCTTCGGTCGGGCGCAACCTGGGGGCAGCCCACGCCGGCAGTACCTACGTTCTTTTTCTCGATGCCGATATCGAGCTCGCTCATCCAGCAGTGATTCGCCGCGCCGTCGAACTGGCCCAACGCAGGCAACTTCATTGTGTGACCACGAACATCCTCTGCCGCGATGGTGATTGGATCGACAAGTTGTTCTACGCGGGCAACGACGTGTTCCAATATCTATCGCGCCTGCACCATCCCTTCGCCACCGGAATGTTCATGCTGTTCGAGTTGAAGCAGTTCCGGAAACTTCGCGGATTTCACGAACAGGTCGCCTTTGCTGAGGATTACCTTCTCAGCAAGCAAGTGGAACGCAAACGCTTCGGCATCGTCCGCGGAGGCGTCTACACCACCAACCGCCGGTTCAAGAAGATGGGACATCGGCGCGTGGGATGGCTGTTCCTGAAAACTGCGATGAACTATTGGAACCCGAGCTACTTCTTGCGCGATCACAAATACTGGCAGACCTAACGAACGCTGAACGGAGTGCAGCCGGACTTCAGCAATTTGCCTTCCGCTTTCTAGAAGCGGAGCACTATCCCCGTCGACAGTCGCACATTATTTTGCGTCGCCGAGAAGAAACGGGTCTGAACGTAGTCGCCCTGAAAGCGCCACGCGATGGGACGGATGATTTTGTAATCGAGGCCACCACCCAGCGCGGTCGCAAATGACGTATCCGATCCAACGGCCCCTGCGTCAATATGCGAGGCTCCAAACAGCGCTTCCGCGAAAGGACGAAGCTTACCTACGGAAATCGAAACTCTTGGGCCAAACAGATAGTTATGCGCGGCAACACTCACGTCAAAGCTGGAACAAACACCCGTCCCGGAACTGCCCAGACAAACCGGAAGATTTTGTGAACTATAGTGACTGTCGAAATCGGCAACGGCCCCGATCCAGGGAATGATCTTGCCTTCCACCGACGCTTCCCATCCATTCATATTGGCGCGATTGACCGAAGAGAGGTCAGTGTTGTAATAGGAGTAGCCGAAAAAGACGTTTCCACTCGTGGGAATCTGGGCGCTTGCCAGGCCTGCAAACAGCAGTACAGCAAGGAAAATGAAGCCGACTCTGCGCATCATAAACTCTCTGCCTTTCCGGATGTCATTGAAATGGACTGTGGCCAAGAATTTAGATGCCAGGGCGCAGGAATGGGTGACTCGGACCATCGCGGAATTGTGGGCCTCCGCGGGCGGCAGATTGACAAAAAATGACAGAAAACTTGAAATGCGAAAACCGGTCCGGCGATTCTTATGCGGATCTTTCAGAAGCGCCAAACCAGCCCGGTCGACCCCCGAATATCATTCTGCGTGGCGCTCAAAAGGTGGGTACGCATGTAGTCGAACTGCAGACGCCAGGAAAAGTGCTTCATGAAGAGGAATTGGAACTTGCGATCCACTCCGCCGCCCGCGTCCTCCGCGACGGGATAGTGGGTGAAGCCGTCCGAGGTGCTGCGTTGTGCTCCGCCCATGATGTGGACGAAGGGGCGCCACTTCCCGTAATTGAAAGAGAGCCGGGGGCCGAGCAAAAGCTCGTATTGTTGTATTCCCACACGATAAAAGCCGCTACCGTCCAATACCACCCCGAGATGCGTGTAGCGGGAGAATGGAAAATCTTCGAAAGAGGCATTCCATCCACGAAACGTATAGCGGTTTATCACATCGACGTTATCGCCGTAGGCAACTCCGACATACACATTGCCGCTCGGGAGCAATTGAGCCCTCGAAGGAGTTGAGAACACCATCAGACTCAGGAACGCCAGCACCACGGCCGCGGTTTTCAACACGAAAATAAATCCTCCCCTGGCAAAAAGTGCCAGCAGCAAATTCTACCTGAATGCGTGAAATTCGTTAGATGCAGTGTAACGGAGCTTCAAGATGTCCAGTTGCGAAATTGTGCTTGTTCCCATTTGGGAACTCCACACAAGAATTTACGTTTTTTTCATGATTCCGAAACCCATCGGGCGGCGTCTATTCAGTAGCATGTGATTTATGGATACGACTTGGCAAACCTGCTCCCCTTCACAGCAGTTGGCGGGTCTCGGAATTCAACCAAAGGAGTCGACGTTGAAACTTAGTTTGGAAACTCGACAGCGCGGTGACGTGGTCATTGTTTACTGCCAGGGCCGCATCGTTTATCGCCACGAGGCCGCCGCACTTTCGCGCCTGGTCGGTGAAGTTCTGCAGAACCGCGAGAAGGTGATACTGGATCTCAGCGGTGTGAGCTCGATCGATAGCGCCGGCATCGGCGAACTGGTATTGCTGCACACTAGGGCTCAGGCGAAAAATGCGGATTTGAAATGCGCCAGCCCAAGCCCGTTCGTGCGGGATCTGCTCGACCTTACTCATCTCAATTCTTTTTTTGAGGTCCACCCCAGCTTGGATGAAGCCTTGGCGGCGTTTCAACCGGGAGAAGTTTGCGCCGACTGCTGATTGGACTCCGTCCTGATTGACCCCGGTCCTGATCGGGGCAGCAGACGGTATGACCCGGGCTCAGACAAGAGGGCAGGCTGTTTAGGCAAAAGGCAGACTCTCGCTAGCTCTCCCGCTGGAAACGGTAACGGCCGGATCGTTCCGTCGCCACCGCTTCGGCAACCTTGAGGAATGCTCTCGCCGCGTGAGAGAGTCCGGCCTCTTTGCGGTAGACCAAACGCAACTTTCGCTGCACGCGGAGTTCGCGCACAGGAATTCTGACCAGCTCGCCGCGAGCCACTTCGGTCTCTACGCTGATCTCGGGCATAAGTGCCACGCCGCTTCCCAGAGCCACAAACTGCTTGATGGCCTGCAGCGTAGGCAGTTCAAGATCCATGTGCAGCGGCGTTTTATACTTCTGAAAGGTTTGCAAAACCTTCTCGCGATAGGGCGATGAGACGATGTGCGCCACAAACGACTCTGCTCCGAGTTGCCGGATGCTTACTTCGCGCGCCTGGGCCAGCGGATGCTTGGGAGGAACCACCAGCACCAACTCATCCAGATAAGTGATGACGGAGTGCAGCCGCGGCTCGTCCGGCTTGTAGGACAGCACGCCGAGCTCAGCACTGTGCTGCAACACATCGTCCGGAATGCGGCTGCCCAGCGCTCTCTGCACCGTGATTTTTATCATCGGATGCAGCCGCCGGAACTCCGCCAGCACGGGCAGAAGGTAGAGTGCCGTGAATTCATTGGCCGCAATCACGAGTTTCCCCTTCTGCAACTCGCGCAATTCTGTAAGGGATTCTTGCGCGTCGCGCCGCAGATTCAGCAGCTTCTCGGCATATTCATAAAGCACTTGCCCGGCGTCGGTGAGAACGCCGTCTCGCGAGGAACGGTCAAAAAGGCTCTCTCCCAGTTCATCCTCAAGTTTGCGGATCGTCTGACTTACGGCGGACTGAGTTCGGTAAAGCTTTTCGGCGGCGCGGGAGAACCGGCGTTCGCGCGCCACCATAAGAAAAACTTCCAACTGAGAGAGTTCCATTCGAAGCAGCTCTTAATACATTCTATAGCTTCCATTAGCAAATCTTATTATACAACAATACCTTATGCTATCCATACAATTATAAGTATTGCTTTAGTTGAATCGCGCCGTACCATGGGCTAACGCACTCGACCCGAGGTAGACCATGGCTACTGAGCAGCCTCGCATTACCATTTTTGACACGACCCTTCGCGATGGAGAGCAGTCGCCGGGTTGCAGCATGAATCATCCGGAGAAGCTGCGCCTGGCGCACCAACTCGACCGCCTCGGCGTCGACGTGATTGAGGCGGGTTTTCCCATCGCCTCTGACGGCGATTTTGCAGCGGTCAAGGCCATCGCCGGCCTGGTCCGCCGGCCTATCATTGCCGGATTGGCTCGGGCGTGCCGGCCCGATATCGAACGCGCCTGGGAAGCTTTGAAGGATGCGGCTCGCCCGCGCATTCACGTCTTCCTGGCGACTTCCGACATTCATTTGCAGTATAAGCTGCGCATCACACGCGATCAGTGCCTGGCGCAGGCCCGCGAGTCCGTAGCCTTCGCCAAGTCGCTCTGCGATGACGTGGAATTTTCTCCCGAAGATGCCACTCGCACCGATCCCGAGTTTCTGTGCAAGGTGCTTGAGGCAGTCGTCGAAGCAGGCGCCACCACCCTGAATATTCCGGACACCGTTGGTTTCACAGTGCCGGCGGAATTCGGAGAACTGATTTCGACTCTCCGCCAACGCGTCAAGGGAATCGAGAACGTTACCCTCTCAGCCCACTGCCACAACGATCTCGGCATGGCGGTGGCCAATACCATGGCTGCCGTGGCCGCCGGAGCTCGCCAGGTAGAGTGCACCATTAATGGCATTGGCGAACGTGCGGGCAACGCGGCGCTCGAAGAGATTGTCATGGCCATGCGCGTACGCCGCGATCGTTATCCTTACGAGAGTCGTATTGAAGGCGGGCAACTTTTCGCTGCCAGCCAGATGCTGAGCGAAATCATCGGCGTGCCGGTGCAGCCCAACAAAGCGGTGACCGGGCGGAATGCGTTCGCGCACGAAGCTGGAATCCACCAGGACGGCGTGCTTAAGAATCCACTTACTTATGAGATCATGACGCCGCAGTCGGTGGGCGTGCCCGATTCAAGACTGGTGCTGGGCAAGCATTCCGGCCGTCACGCCTTGAGCATTCGCTGCGAGCAACTCGGTTATCAGTTTGACCGTCGGGCCCTGGATGATATTTACCGGCGTTTTGTGCGCCTTGCCGACAAGATCAAACATGTCGAAGATCATCACTTGCTGGAATTGATACGCGAAACTCACAAACCGGCGGCTTCCGCTACACCGCTGTTCGAGCCGCTTGCCACTGCCGTTGCCGCCGCCGTGAGCGTGCCGGCACAGGAGGCGCAGCGACCGTTTCCGCTTGTGCCGCAAACCAACGCTTTCGGCTTGCCGCTCCCGCTTCCCGCGGAGCAACATCACGAACAGGAAGACTACCTCTGGGGCGTGTAGTCGGAAATCCACTTCGCTCACGGCAGGCTCTCGGCTGTCCGGCGGGCGAAGCCCGCCGTCGTTGAGATTCAGCTTCAATTTTCATTGTTGGAATCCACATTCAGCAATTGTTTCCATTAGACTAATTCCCGCATGCTTCTAAACCTCACAATCCTCCCCGGCGACGGGATCGGTCCCGAAGTCACTGAGCAAGCAGTTCTTGTCTTGCAGGCTGTTGCCGACGGGTTCGGACATCAGCTCCAGCTGCAGCACAAGAATATTGGTGGCGCGGCGCTGGCTGTTGCGGAAGATCCTCTGCCCGCTGATACGGTACAGGCTTGCCTTTCCTCTTCCGCAGTGCTGATGGGCGCAGTTGGCAACCCTGCGTTCGATCACTATCCCAATCACCTTCGTCCTGAAGCGGGGCTTCTAGGTTTGCGGCGCGAGCTTGGCGCCTATGCCAATCTGCGTCCCGCCACCTGTTTTCCTGCGCTGGAAGATTGTTCTCCGCTGCGTCCGGAGCGGGTTCGCGGGACGGACATGATGATCGTTCGCGAACTGCTGGGAGGACTCTACTTCGGTGAACCGCGTTCGATTGCGGGCACGTCGTCGGGATCCCGCGTGGCCACCAATACCATGACCTACGGCGAACCGGCCATCGAGCGCATCGCTCGCGTTGCCTTTGAACTGGCCGGGAAGCGGCGCCGAAAAGTTCTGTCCGTGGATAAAGCGAATGTTCTCGAGTGTTCCCGCCTGTGGCGTGAGGTGGTCATCCGCTGCGCGAAGGAGTATCCAGACGTCCACATTTCTCACATGTATGTGGATTCTGCAGCGATGTCGCTGGTGCAGCGTCCCAAAGATTTCGATGTAATCCTTACCGAGAACATGTTTGGCGATATTCTTTCCGATCAGGCTGGCGGTGTTGTAGGTTCTCTGGGACTGCTGGCCTCCGCCAGCATTGGAGGCGCGGTAGGCCTGTACGAGCCGGTGCACGGTTCCGCGCCCGACATTGCCGGCAAGGGAATCGCAAATCCGTTGGGCGCGATACTTTCCGTCGCATTAATGATGCGGCATTCTTTTCAACTCGAACACGAAGCTCTCTGCATCGAGAGTGCCGTCAGCATGGTTTTGGATCGAGGCTGCCGCACTGCGGATCTCGCCCGTGCAGGGGAAAGTTCGATCCCTACCTCGGCGATGGGATGCCAGGTTGTGGAAGCGGTGAAAGCGGTGAACGCAAGACAGAAATCGGCCTGAAGAGCGACTTCAAATCCTGGGAGCAGGTCGCTCCGGCAAGGTCTTTGCCGATTGCACAGCGACGGGTGGGCGTCCATCGTACTTGCCCGTCAAGGCATAGCCGCGGATGCGCAGCATCTCCTGGAACATACGCGCTCCGTCCAGCAATGGATGGATCCTGGTCCCGCCCGCGTGACCCCAGTGCACCGCAACTTCATCCACGCGAAATCCAAACCTGCGGGCGAGAAAAAGAATCTCGGGATCGAAACCCCAGCGCTCGATGCGCTGCAGCGGCAGAATCGTTTGTGCGGCGCGGCGGGTAAAGGCCTTAAAGCCGCATTGCGTATCCTTAAAGCGCAAACCCAGAAGAAGCCGGTTTAACAGGTTGAAGACTCTGCCGATCAGTTGCCGGTGCAACGACTGCCGCCGGGTTTGCAACTCGGCGCGCAACCAGCGCGATCCGATCGCGATATCGGCGCCCGCGGCGATGGCCTGAAGCAGCTTCGGCATTTCTTCAATGGGCGACGATAGATCCGCGTCACTGAATATCACGACATCGCCTCGCGCATTCAGCATGCCGTTGCGCACGCTGTAGCCCTTGCCGCGATTGCCTGGATTTTCCAGTAATCGCAGCATTGGATTCTGTTTCGCGAAGGTTCGGACGATTTCGCCCGTGTTATCACGCGAGCCATCGTTCACCACGATGATTTCCGCATCCCACCCCTGCTGACGCACGTATGCCAGCACCTTGTCCAGGGTTGCTCCCAGACGCTGGCCCTCGTTGTACGCCGGAATTACGATGCTGTAGGTCATGTGATTGCTGCCGATCTGGGGCTAGCTGCTGGCTAACCGGCCACAGAGGCACGCTTAAGTTGTCGCTTTTCTCACGCCTGTTGCCGCCAAAACGGCTCCGCCATTGTACGTCGGAACGGGAGGTCGTCGAGAAGAATTATGCCAAGAGCGCCATTCAGGCAACTCGTTTTTCCAGCAGCATGCCGAAAAATTCGTTGACCAGATCGCCGTCCAGCAAGCCCTGGCGGGCTTTTTCACGCATTGTCTGCGCCGACGGATCATGCGCAATGGCGGGCTTGTAAGGCCTCTCGGTCCGCAGAGCATCGTACACATCGACCACCTGCAAAATCCGCGGCAGCAATGGAATTTCGCCTGCCCTCAACCCATCGGGATATCCCGAGCCATCCACATGCTCGTGATGGTGGCGGATGATCGGCAGCACCAATCGCAGGGACTTCAGCGGCTTGCAGATATTCTCGCCGGTCACAGGATGTTGCTTCATGATGATCCACTCTTCCGGCGTCAAATCACTGCCCTTTTTCAGGATCTCGTCCGGCACGGCGATCTTGCCCAAATCATGCAGATATCCGCCCCGCCGCAAGGCCACAATTGAATCCTGATCCAATCCGAGATGCTGCCCCAGTTCCGCAGCCTTGAGCGCTAGTCGCTCGCAATGCCCTTCGGTGTAAGGATCGCGGCCTTCCACAATCAGACCGAGGGTGCACAACACGGAGTCCGCAGTCTCCAGTTCGTCGGTAAACTCTTTCATTCGCAGCAGAGACTTTACCCGCGCGGTCAACTCTTCCGCCAGAACTGGCTTATTCAAAAAGTCGTCGGCGCCCGCCTCAATTCCTCGCACTTTGTCCGCGCTGTCACTCAATCCCGTGATCAGAACAAATGGAATGAGCCTGGTTGCGGGATCTTGCTTGAGGTCCCGGCATAGCTCATAGCCCGATTTTCCGGGCATTCGTACATCGGACAAGATCAGGTCGGGCGCGTGCTTCCGCACCTCCGCTTCGGCCTGCTGCGCGTCGCAGGCGGTTACAACTTCATAGCCCCGCATCGTGAGCAACTGGCTCATCAGCGCGGCAATGCTGGGGTTGTCGTCCACTACCAGAATCCGCGCGTGCCGCCGTGTCCAAAAACCACCCATGCCTTGGTCAGAAGCGACTTCTCGCTGGGACGTTGCACGCAGGCCAGCGTTTGAGGTTAAACGGAAGTCGCGGGGAAAGGTCATGAGCTGAAATTTCGATGAGCTTTATTCTACTTCAATCTTAAAGCTGAGGTAGTTACAAAGAACGATAGGAGAATACTTGGTTCCTCTCTGCGTCCGTCCCATTTTCGGATTTAACCTGCTGAATTCGGTGACGTCTACCCTTGTCAGGCAGATCCTCTGATGCTGAATCTCGGCCATGTTCCGCATCTCCGGATCTGGCATCCGGATGGCGGCTGCGCTTCGGCTCAGGTGGGGCCTAACCAACACCGCGTATTCCTTGGCGAAACCGCACGTCATCGCCTTCGGGAAGTGGATCACGGTTTCATGGTCCCCTGTTCGCGTCACAGCCGAGCACAAACCCATTGCTTTTGAAGGTTCGCCCCCTTCTCGTCGACTCGCGGATCATGGAATTCACGCTCGGCCCCGCCCATGACATCACGGATCGCTGATTCCTGGTCCGGTTCGCATCCATGACACTCTTGCCCAGGAATCTTCGCCGCCGCCGCAGTGGGAATGGCAGCACGGCGGATGGCTCATGGTCGCCCTCGTCACCGGACATGTTTCTCCGATCAATCTGCCCGAGTTTGACACGCTTGATTCGGCGGCGATTTGGTATCGCGATTATGCGGCCGATTGCGGTGGGTCCGACGACGGCAAAAAAGTCTACGCCGTCGTGGCGCAGATCAGCCACCGCAAGGCGGTGTTAAAGAAAATCCTCGACGGTCAGAGCATTGTTGACGGAGACGGGAAGGACGCCACCCCCGATTCCGCCTGCCCTGCGCCTGAATGGCAGCGCTCTCCCATCGGTGTGAGCTTCGAGTCAAAGGAGTGGCCAAACAAACTTTCGCCATTCGAGGCCCCATCGTAGACTTGTTAACCGAGGAGGATGAGGAGGAAGAAGCTAAAAATCATCGTACTCACGCATCGCCCACTTCCATCCGCTCAAATCCCGCCGATGCGACAGCGAGCACGGGAATATGCTGACTAATCTCCTGCGGCTTCCACCGCCGGCAATTCCTTCCCGGAGGCGCTCTCCTTCACCTTGGCGCTGGTCACCAAAATCACCGAGAGCACCACGATGACGCTTCCCATCACAATGAAGCGATCCACCCGCT
>JBEKUD010000173.1:0-10272 GCA_049515395.1 Candidatus Sulfotelmatobacter sp.
TTACCACGTCGAGCAGATCGGCCGCCCCACTCGTTGCCATCGGGTAGGTGCAGAGCACGGTCATATTCTGATCCACCACGCTTTCGTTGACCATGTTCTCGTAGTAGCAAAGGCTACTCCAATCCTTACTTTCCAGCCAGGCAGTGTCTCCGGAAACTCTCATTCCTTCATACCCGCGATCTAATGCCCGATTCAGTTTGTCGTTCCAGACACGGGTCAATCGCTCCATATCGAAAATTCCATGTTCCAGATACCATTCCCGCCCATGAACGATTTCTATGCTTCCATCGGCTAGGTATTCATCAAGCTCAGGTATCGTTTCCCTCAAAGCGTTCCAGGCGTCCGGTTCAGTGACGGGCTTAGAAAGAACCCATACGCAGAATTCCTTGTTTTCAAGCCCGGCCTTGAAGTAGGGCACTAGCATCTCAAGCAAGTCAGTCTTGGTCGCGTAGAAATTACAGAAATGCGTTCCCCAAGGTCGATATCCGACTGGACCGATTCCCGTATTCCTCAATTTACTCGTCATCCCCGTTTCCATCGGAAGGTCCTCCCTTGCATCGACATTCTGCAACATTCACCGAAAGCGGCCATAGTCGCCACTCCCCTTTCTTCCAGTTACCCTAACTTCAAGGCGACTGCGACCAAGAGAGTCAGAATTGCCATGACTCCGACAATGGCCGCAACAACACTGAGGAAATAATTATGAGTGAGTTCGCGGGTCATAGCAGGCCTCCTTCACGGACGGGGGAAGTAGAGGCATGATCGAGATCGATCATTCAGCTACGAGCGTTGCGCCATCGAGGTGTCAGGCAAAATACAAATCGTGACCGACAATACAATCACAGCTTTCGCCTCAGGGGTGTGTGCGCACCGTAGTGGGACCTGCTCTTCGGTGAAGCGAGATATTGGAATACCCTCACACGAATGAGCGCGGGATGTCAGTGACGCGGGTCACATCTCTGATTGCCAAAGCGAGTTTGATCGCTGAACTACTGCAGCTTCGCTTCATGAGGGATCGCCGGGAACTTAGGATGCAATATTGGGGATGCCGCGGATGGGAAGTCAACGAAAGCTTGCAACCTAATCTGGGCAACCTAAACGGCAACCTAAACGCGCTTGACAAGCTGCCACAGTGAGCGCACAATCGCCTGCATTCAGGGGTGAGCGGCAGCCATTTCGCTCACGCTACACGGGGGTTCCACACCGAAGCTGTCACCCACACCAGCGTTCTTATTCGTCGTTCTCATTTCTTTGTTGCTGCACTCGAAAACTAGGAGGTGGTTATGGTCGCGCCATGGAGTGAACTCTGGCGGAATGACCAGGGACAAGACATCGCCGAGTATGCGGTGATGCTGGCCGTCATTCTGGTATTGGTGGTTGGTACGATTCGCTTAGTCGGAAGCAATGCGAACAACGCATTTTCGAATGTAGCCAGTTCAATTCAATGACCACAGATCAGCGGGCTCAACCGAGCCTGCTGTCGCGAATCGTGCTTCTAAGGGGAAGCATCCGGGAGAGGGAGCATCCGCACCGTCAGTGCTCGGTTATTTTCTTGCCTACCTTAGCTTTGTCACCTCTCAGGAAATCTATCCCCAAGATGTGCCCCGACAGTCAACTTCGGTGAGGAATCACGTGCTGCGGCAATTTCGCCGACCTCGATTCTGCCTTCAGGGGATGGTAAGCTTTTGCCTTTCGGGGAATCAGCCATGAACATTACGGGGCTCGGAACCGGCCATCTTCGTCTAAAGCTGAGAATCATGAGCGATGATGATCTGTGGTGGCTCTTCCTTGATCACCGGGAGGCGGCGCAGTCGTCGTGGAACTTCTGCCGGACACGAGGCTGGAGTCAGCGGGCGCGATTCATGAGGGTGAATTGTTGCCCAGTACTGTGAACGAAGTACTGAGATCATGGAAGGAAATTGCCAATTACGTTGGAGCTTGCGTGAAAACAGTTCAGCGTTGCGAACAGCATTACAACGTTCCGATTCGGCGCTTAGAACGAAGAAAGGGTGCTGTGGTATTTGCTTTGAAAGCCGAGGTGGATAGCTGGATACGGATGCGAACTCTGGCAAGCTAGCCATAAAAACGAACGCTTTCGGACAATTTCATCAACTCCCTACTTCCGGCCTTAGTTGTTGGAGACGATCGCGTGATCGTTGACCCGAACGTCTTAGTGGCAGATTTCATCGGCACCACAAGACGCCATCCGTGATACCTTGGTGACTACATGTCGTTTCCTTACGCTACCTCCCCGGCCAAGAGATCACTTATTTTTGAATTTGTCTCGTCCCGGCTCGCAAAGCACTCATGACGTCGGGCGGCCCTTGGGCTACCGCTCCTCACGTTTTGGGAGGCATCAGTGAAGTCGCCTCTGCCGGAAAACGAAAGCTCCCGTCTCGAAAGTCTTCGTAGCTTTCGAATTCTGGGAACATCCCGCGAGCAAGGGTTCGACGACATCGCTCATCTAGCCGCTCTTGTGTGCGATACGCCGGTCGCCGTCATCGCTTTCATCGATGAGCAAAGGATATGGTTTAAGGCTAAAATCGGCCTTGAATTGAATGAGATCCCGCGAGATGGCTCGTTCTGTGCCCATGCAATCTTGCAGTCCGACGTTCTGATTGTCTCCGATCCAATCTCTGACAAAAGATTCATAAACAGTTTCTTGGTGGAGCAAATCGGCATTCGATTCTATGCCGGGATACCACTAATTACCGCTGATACCCATCCCTTAGGCACGCTAGCTGTGATGGACAGAGTGCCTCATCTCCTGACCGCCGAGCAAATAGATGCCTTGCAGATTTTCGCTCGACGAGTCATGTGCGAGTTGGAACTACGCCGCACACGAGAGGCTCCGTCAAGGAACGGAATCCACCTTGCACCCAGCCGTCAGCCTCCTGCCACCGTCCTGTTGGTCGAAGACAACAGCAACCTTCGAGACCTTCTGCAACGGACGCTCGAAGGGGTTGGGTTTTCGGTCTTTCCTGCCGCCGATGGTGCAGAGGCACTCCGTTTGTGTCAGCAACACGATGGCATAATAGACCTTGTGGTGACTGATATTGTCATGCCCGGGCTCAACGGCCTTGAGTTCTCAGAGCGAATTCGTGCAGATCGCCCCGAAACGAGGTTCTTGTTTATAACGGGATTTGAGGATCAGTTTCCCGAATTGCGTGAATACGGCGCAAACGTTCTGGAAAAGCCATTCCTTCCTTCGGAACTCCTGCGCAAGGTGGAAGAGATACTCAACCAAGGGAAAACCGCCACGGGAACCGAAGGATAAGCCGCTAGTACGAGCCAGTATCCCCGCCCGCCCCAGGGCTTCTTGATTTTCAGCGGAGTCTAGCGGCGTACGTCACGCTCCAGGGCAAGGGCTGCGCCCTCGGGCTCGGTGAACTGCCTGCTGAGTTTCAAGCGGCGGATTCTGATTCTGGGTGATTTCCCGCGATAGTGAGCAACTGTGAGCAGGCACACCCCGAGAAAGCTTTTATTCTTGCAACTGGAGCAGAGAGCGGCCCAGGTTTTTGTCGTTTCCTGGCTTGGACTCGATCGAAGCGGAACGACCGTCAGGCGAGTCACGCTTCCCCTTCCCGGTACGCGATTTCTTACGGAATCTCTCGCTCGCTGGAACTCCTCCCGGAGTTGTACCTAAACCTAGATTTACGATTGGTGATGATCCAGCACTCGATCAGCCTTCGGCAAGAAAAAGCGGCGAACGGCGTAGACATGGTGTCTCCTCGCGTCAGCAAGCCGCAAACGAAAAGACCCTGGGATGGGAACAAGCCTCGGGAGGGGGGAAGCTCTTGCGATTCCCGAAATCGGCAGTAATTATAAATCAGGCTGTCAGGACCAGCGTAATGCGCCACAAGCGCGAGAAGCGGACCGCACGCTGACCCGGGCTCTGACCTCGATGTTCAACACGCCTTCTGTCGCTGCCTGTTGCTTGCTGCTCGACTGAAGGAGCAGAATTGCGGACACATGGCTTTCCCTTCCAAGGCCCGTTGGACTCTGTTGCTTGGCATATTCGAATTCATCGCCTTCGTCGCGATAAAGAACTCTCGATGATGTCTCAATTTCATGAGTGTCTGATCGACTCGCTGAGCGGAATGCCGGTTCGGAGAGAAACATGAAACACGCTTTTATCATTCTGATCTGTCTTGCCGCTTGTCTATCGTCTGCCCAGAACGCGGACACCCAGCAGACCCAGGGTCCGCCGCCGACGCGGACTGACATGGTGCAAGAAGTTTTACATGGTGTTCCTGTCGCCGACCCTTACAGATGGCTGGAGGACCAAAACAGTCCTGAGACGCGAACCTGGATCACTGTGCAAAATGCTTACACGCATTCGCTGCTGGATAGCTGGCCGGGGCGAGAGGGACTTGAGAAACGGCTCAGCGAGTTGAAAAAGGTTGAGAGCATTCGCTCGCCTTTCGAGCGCAATGGCCGTTTCTTCTATCGCAAACGTCTGGCTGATCAGGAGCTTTATGTCATTTACATGCGCCAGGGTGACAACAGCAAAGAGGAAGTGCTGATCGATCCGCACCCGATGAGCGCAGATCATTCGACCAACGTCGATATCTTCGACGTCTCGAAAGACGGCAAGCGTCTCGCCTACGTGATTCGTGCCGGGGGCAAAGACGAAACAGAGGTGCATCTGTTCGATGTCGATGCCCGCCGCGATTTGCCCGACACGCTGCCTGCGAAAGTGTACTTTGATCTATCGTTCCTGCCCGATGGCAGCGGTTTTTACTACGCGACGATGCTCGACGACGGACCACGCGTGCGGTTTCACAAAATGGGAACAGACGCGGCCGCGGATGGCGATGTGTTCGGCAAGGGCTATACCAAAGAGGCAATAGTCATTGGCGATTCCTCGGAAGACGGTCGCCATTTGATCATTCAGGTTATGCATGGCTCGGCTGCCGATAAGACCGAAATCTGGTTGCAAGACCTTACGAAAAAGGGACCGATCGAGCCGCTCGTGAAAGATCTCGATGCCAGGTTTTTTGCCTTCGCGGGCGGCGGTCATTTGTTCCTGCATACCAACTGGAAAGCGCCGCATGGCCGGGTGCTGGCTGTCGATTTTGCCGATCCGGCGCGCGAGCGATGGCACGAAATCGTCCCCGAAAGTGACACGGCCATCGACAATGTTGCTCTGGCCGGCGGAAAGATTCTCATCACCTACGTCAAGAATGCCAGTTCCCAGACAAAAGTCTTCCAGCCCGACGGGAAGTTTGTGGGCGACCTTTCATTCCCCGCCCTTGGCTCGACGGAGGATATTCAAACCCGATGGGAGAATCGAGACGCCTACATTGGATACTCCTCATTCGTGATTCCACACACGATTTATCGCTATGACACCGCTTCCGGCAAACAGTCGGTATGGGCGCAGATCAAAGTCCCGGTGGACAGCGCGAAGTTTGAAGTGAACCAGGTCTGGTTTGCGTCGAAAGACGGCACCAAGGTTCCCATGTTTCTCGTACACGAAAAGGGATTGAAGCTGGACGGAGCAAATCCCGCCCTGTTGACCGGGTACGGTGGTTTTGCCGTCAACAACACGCCGGATTTCTCGCCCGACGCCATCGTATGGGCGGAGCGAGGCGGAGTCTATGCGCTGGCCAGCCTGCGTGGCGGTGGCGAGTTCGGCGAGGCGTGGCACCTGGCTGGAATGCGGGACAAGAAGCAGAATGTGTTCGATGACTTTATCGCCGCTTCGGAGTGGCTGATCCAGAACAAATATACTCAGCCTTCGAAGCTGGCCATCCTTGGGGGCAGCAACGGCGGGTTGCTCGTAGGAGCCGCGCTCACCCAGCGTCCGGAACTGTACCGCGCGGTCGTGTGCTGGCATCCGTTGCTAGACATGTTGCGCTATGACAAGTTCATGGAGGCGCAATTCTGGGTTTCGGAGTATGGATCAGCAGACGATGCGGAGCAATTCAAATGGCTGTATGCCTATTCTCCGTATCAGCACGCGAAGCCGGGCGTCAAGTATCCGGCCGTCCTGTTTATGACCGGAGATGGGGATACCCGTGTCGCGCCACTGCATGCACGCAAAATGGCAGCGCTGCTGCAGGCCGATGCCGTATCAGGCCGCCCCGTGCTTCTGCGCTATGAGCTGACCGCCGGACACTCAGCCGGACGCTCGGTCACACAAGAGATCGGCGACTCGACCGACGAGCTCAGCTTCTTGTTCTGGCAGCTAGGAATTGCTCCTTAGGCTTCGCGGGAAGGTTCAGCATTTCCAACACCCGTTGATCTATGATCGTGAACTTGTCAGCCTACGGAAAAGATGACTTAAGGCGCTTCATCATCGAGCGGTCGGGCATCGACTTTCGAATTGTTCTGGCTCATCCGCACAGGTAGCCATCTGAGTCTCGGAGTTCGAGGCGGATGCGGCGAAGCTGGTTTGCGCTAAGCGGACCTTCCGCAATGGATTAGCCGGCTTTCGGCTCCTTAAACTCCAGGAGGATACGGAACGCTTCTTTCTTCTCACGCATCATTGTTGCCAGCGTCCTGATTGCCTGGATGAACGCCACCGCTGTACTGTGGGCCGTAGCGAAACATAAAAGATGGGCCTCAACGGGATGTTGCATCGGCTTTCACGGCTTTCCCTTCGAACTGCGAAACTCCTGTGGCGCGAGTTCTCCCATGTCCTGCCAACTCATTTCATGCTCATTCGGGTCTCCGGGGGCACGCGGTGAAGGAAAGGCCTGCGACTCCATCCAGTCTGCTAACATTTCCGGATCAAATCGGATTGTGTCACCGACACGAATCGTGGGTATTAGCCGCTGCCGTCCCCAACGCTGAACCGTCGCGTCGGATACGCGTAACAGTTTCGCCAGTTCCGCGACGTTCAACGCATCCGTCCTCTCTCTTAATACTTTGATGATTGACATGCTTCGCACCTTTTCTAAGTTGTTTGGGGCCTTTTGCCCTCTACAGACGAGGTGAGTAGTTCAAAGATTTACGAATTTGCGTCGCTTCCCCGGAAATGACAAAGGCGCAACCAACGGTCGCTGGTTGCGCCTTCAACTTTGTTTTTTCCGATTGACTACTGGCTACTTGATGCTACGGCATCCAAGTCCGCCGCCTTGATTAGTTGGGAAGGGGACGAATGGGATACTTCCACCGTATGCCGTCCTTGGCAATATGATGTACCGCTGCGCTCCAGGGGTGCGGGTCGCTTTCGTCGTCAATTCGGATGGTGAGCAGGGTGTGCACGCCATCCTCGTTTTCTTTCTGAGATAAGTGGAGGACAATCCAGTCATATTCCCCGCTTCCAATCCCTTTTTCCACGGACTGGATTGTCCTGCCGTTCAGTATGTCATTTAGAGTTTCGTGAGTAACTGCCATAAAAACATTTTCTCCGTCTTGAAAGGGCATTTGTTTATTTCTTGCCCTATGCCGTTTAATACTGCGGGGCACGGGCCTCATTAATTAAAAATGGTGGAAAACCTGTGAAAAGTGATGGGGAGTGAAGGCGCGAAGAGGCTCGGCCTTCGCGTCCAGCCCTTTCTGCCATTTCAAACTGCTTGCGGTCCTGCCGACATTCTGATCGGGGATTGTGCCGATCCAGATGGCCTCTGGGACGGGAGCGCAGCCAGCGCGGCAGCGGATTTCCGCTTGTCAGAAGACGAGGCCCACGCGATCCTTAGTGATCTCTGCGACCGACACCTCATTGAGAAAATCTTTCCGGGTAGATATGCGATTGTGAAGTGGCGTGAAAGGAACGAATCCTCCACCGCAACCGATCCGATTGCTTCTCGAGCGAGCAGACGTAATCTGTCCACCTGGCAGCGGCGAAAACAGCAGGAGGATGCCAGGTCATCGAGATCATTGTTCAGCAGACCCCGAAACCCGAAGAGCATCGCCTTCCGCGGTTGCCAGGCCACCCCGAACCCACCGGCGTAAAGTCAGCTTCTCCGAAGGTTGCACGTGTGGGATGTGATCCTAATCACAGTTACTGTGAGCGCGCACGGAGAACGTGTCCCGTGTGAGTCGAGGCCAACTAAACACCTGATGATGGACTCACTTTGCGCGCGTGATTGTACGGACAGCGATTGTGGTCCCGTTCGGGCTTCCGCTACGGTCACGCTCTGGCCGGCAAGCGCGTCGAATTGCTTGTTGTCGCCAGTTACCCGTTATTTCCCACAACCAGACCGTAGGTCCAGTTGCCTTTCGATTTCATGCAGTCGACGACGCTTGTTCAGAACATAGACAGATCTAGTCCCGGGTCCGCGTCGTTAGCACCCCGTCTGTTGGGTGAGGCAGGCTGTTGAGCTCGTCGGTGATGTGCTTCTGCACCAAGTCCCACTCCGAGCGCAGAATCATTTCCTTGATGCCGAACTTGCTTTCGTGCTTCGCGTCGTCGACACGCACCGCAAGCTCGCTGCGATGGAAGCGAAAGTCGATCACATCAGCCAGCGGGATGAGCTGATTCGACGATCTCCCCACGATGACAAACACAACCTTGTCTGAAACCAGCGTGTACTCAGGGCAAGAGTCCGCCGTCATTTGTGCTGGCGCGCCGCTCATCCTGGCCATGAATCCGCCATAAGAAGATGCACAGTCGCCCATGCGCATTCTGACAACGGTTCCGCGTTGGTAGACTCCAAGGTCCTTAGCCCACGCCACCTGCAGGCTGCAGAGGATCACAATGAGCAACAGTGTGGATTTCATACGTCTCCTGTTACGGGATATCCGTCCCATAGTAATAGCCATTCCGACAATGGAATCGCAGGTTGAGGTTGTGTTTGGGGAGAATGCGAAGTGAGTGAAACCCGACCGCAGGGGTGGGCACTTGGTAGGTAACGACATAGGAGGCACGCAAGTCCTTAAGGGCGGTTTGCAACACATTGGCCGCACCCTCCCGGAAGGAAAAGTAGCTGCCTCCGGTCTGGTCCGCCATTTGCTGCAGGGCAGCGCTTCCGTACGAGGCATCCCCAGGTCTGCTCATATCGACGGCGTAGAGCCGCGCGCCGCTGGCGATGACAGCGTGCAACGCGTCTTGGGCGGATGTTCTGCTGATCGTGTCGTCGCCGTCGGAGAAGAGAATCAGGACAGGTCTGACGGCTGGGGTACGGCGGCCGGAAATGATCTCCACTCCGTATGCCAGAGCATCGAATAATGGTGTTGCCCCTGCGGCTTTCATGGCGAGAAGGCTTCCTCTAGCGGCAGGACTGCGACAGTTGCGAGTGCAGATCACAGCCGGCTGGCGGCCGCCGAACGAAACAACAGAAATGTTGTCGTCGGTAGTCACCTGCCTCTGGAAAACCAGTTGCAAAACCTCGTTCATGGTCGCCTGAAAGCGAGGCGCGACTGATTCGCTGGCATCGACGACGACGACCACATCGAGTGCAGTTTCGTCCGATCGCGAGAGGCTACGGAATTCTCGTACCACCATACCGCTGTCGACGATCGCGAAGTCGTCTTTCCGCACAGTGTCGACCGAATGATTATTCTCGTCGGTGGTGAAAAATGTGACCCGCACTTCGGAGACCGTGGTGCGATAAGTAGCGGCAGGGGGATCGTTCGCACTGGCGGCAAAGACGAGGGCACGCAACATGAAGAGCAGCAGAGCGGATCTGGTCACGGCTTCACCCCACAGAAGTGCCGCGAACTCTCCCAGCGCACGGACCGAGGCGACATCAGGCCAGGCTCTCGCTCTGCGTGGAACGGGATTCTAAATCTGCCGTACTGATCGGCGAAAGATTGCTCGACATGCAGGCAGACTGTTGGTATTTTGGCGAACCTCAACGTCCGGACCTGGCACAACTTGTGAGGAGTTCGCGTTAACGAATGCCCTTGCCCCAGTTTGCGTTTGTTGCTGTCCAGCTAGGACTTGCATGTACGTCTCCGTTTCGGAATAGTAGCTAAGTTATAGAAAATACGGCCTGGATACCTCAGTGTCCGAGTCTCGACACTGTCGCGAGACAGGCCATTCGACAATTCGACACCCCCACTCGCACCGTTGTGATCGTTTTGCCATTTTGCCCGCTCTCCGATCCCGGCTATCCTCGCCCGGGCACGTCCTTCGCGCAATCCGAGGCGTTGTAGAAATCGGTTTGCCGTCGTCCGTGTGGAATTCGTGCCAGTGGCTCACTGGATAGATCCCCCGGTCTCCGGCCATTGGAAAGTCTCCATGGGTTGTGCCGGCCCCCAGCCCTGGGCTTCCAGCAAGAACTTCCCAAAATTGGTGTTGGTAATGTCATACAGGTCATTCTCATGCAGATAACTTACACGTCCCCGGCTCACGGAGATGGCGGCCAATCTGTCAAC
>JBEKUD010000174.1:0-10251 GCA_049515395.1 Candidatus Sulfotelmatobacter sp.
TCGTGCGTGACAGCCCGCGCTCCATCTCTTCGCCGAGTCACATCCCAGTCCCACTCGATGGCCGCCTTGGCTCCGTCAGTCGAAATGAAGACATTCTTTACCGTGACTCGCAAATCGCGGAACTGCTTGAAATAACCTGCCATCGCCGTTTGCATTTCCTTAGCCAGCACATGACCCCCGGGCGATATCAATTCGCCGCTTGGAAGCCAGTCAGGGGCGGCAATTTTAAAATCGTGCTTCTCCCACGCTTGTGCCTGCCGGTCCACGAGTTCCCTGATCTTCACCGGGTTATCGTTTTTAGTAGAATCGTGTCGTGCAACCTGCGGTTGGTTCGAGTTACCGGTTAGGTTGCGGGGAGCCTGGGCAGCCGTGGGTTCTTTCATGGCAACTACACACGACAGCAGCAAGGTCAGTAAGACGTGTTGAGTCATCGATTCGGTCCGTTTCCGCAAGGATTATGACCGCGCGTGTTGCTACTGATTCGCGCCTCAATTATAACGGCAGTAAAATTGCGCGATGTGACGAGGTCGCGGGTGCCCGCAAGGCAAGAAGTGAGCGCGATCACGAGGGCAAAGCAAAATTGTGGATGAGATTGACGGGCGCACACGCTCCGATTAGCGAAATCCGCCGAGAAAGGTGACGACTTGGCAGTGGCGGTTAATTGACGTACATAACTCCGCGATTTTCCAGCGGTGCCGAGCGCATGAGCATTCGGCGGGGTTGACGATCCGGCTACAATTCCGTCTTGGGGACTAACCGTCAGTAGATTTAAAGCGCACCACGACTAACGTCAGATCATCTCGTAGCTCCGCGGTGCTTGAGAACGATCCTAACGAAGCTAAAATGCCCCCCCGAATGTCACCCGCGCTTTTCTCGCTGACCTCAGCGAGCAACTCACGCAATCTACCTTCTCCATATTCCTCGCCACGTGAGTTTGTGGCCTCGACTAGTCCATCGGAATACATTACGAGAACATGGTCAGGGGAAACTCCCAGCTTGGTCTGATAATACAGGGCTTCCGGCAAGACTCCGAGCACCGGGCCTCCCGCGTCCAACCGGTATATATCCATCTCGCCGCCGCTCTTCCGTGTCAGAAGGGGTGGGCAATGTCCCGCATTTACATAGCTTAGGGAATGAGTAGAGGGATCGTAGTAGCACCAGAACATGCTGGCATACCGCTCCCCTGAGGCGCGTTCGCACAGGAGACGATTCAGTTGCCGGGATTCCAACTCGTGCCGGGCGGCCGATTCCGCCCACAAACTGGAGCGGACGGCACCATGGATCACGCCCATTAGAAGCGCGGCGGGCACGCCTTTGCCCGAGACATCGCCGATAACCAGCGCGATGCGACCGTCGGCAACGCGGAAGATGTCATAGAAATCCCCGCCAACCTGTTCGGCGGGCGTGTACTCCGTAGCGAGCTGAACTCCAACATATTCCTGCGTAAAAGATGGCAACAGTTCGGACTGGACTTGACGTGCAATCTCCAGTTGTTCTTCTAGCTCTTTGCCATGAGCATAGGAGCGGAACCCAAGACCTGAAATCGTCACCGTCACGAGTAGAGCTAAGGCCCCTGAGCAGTTGATGAAAAGGTTCCGGCGTATTGGCCAGAAGATGGAAGGATCAACGCCGCTCAGAGGCATTGCCATTTCCATCATCAGGGGTGCGGGTGGGCTGGACGAAGCGAGGGCCGGTAACCCCGGAGGGTTCGCGGGGGTAGGCGCAGCGGGCGCGTGAATCGGAAAAACTTCGACAACGGCATCGCCAGCAGACGTGGCTGCAACCGTGAAGAGGGGTTCGTGGTTGCGGAGGTGAGAGCGTTCCTCGTCATCGGAAAACAACCGTTGTGCTGCGCCGCCAGCGTGCTCAAGTACTTCGCCGTCAGGACCACGCAATTCGATCCACACCGGGTTGTCACCGGACTCCATCAGCGATTTCACGCTGGCCCTCCTTGTGAGGGGATTTTGCCGCAACTGGTGTTCAAGAGTAGTGGCGTGCTGACTCATTTGGTGCCGGACCTGCTGGGTAGCAATATACCCGGATACGAAATGGTAGTCTCGAATGGAATTGGCCAGCAAAAGGAGGGCAACAATCGCACCTATGAAAAGCCAAGCTGTGACCCAGCGATAGATTCGTGCCAACCGCGTTTTACGAGTCTCAAATGCGTGGCTAATCGAGTTCATGTGGCGACGAAATCACTCAGCTCCTATAGTCGCACCGTTTCTTCCAAACTCCAAAGGTAGGCGAACGATGACTGACGTAAGCGAGCCTCCGCAGGGAAACGCAAACGTGCATTTTTTAACGCCTGCTGGTGGTCCGCGTACAGGGGTTTCAGACGTAGCGGATTTTGTGGTGGATTACGTTCGGCACGGGTGTTTTACTGTATGAAAAAAAGGCGAGTTCTCCCGCCCAAAATACATAGGTGTGCCTCCTGTACGCGGCACGTATGTATTTGCAAAAGCGAGAGATCTAGCAGCTGGCCTATTGCGTGCTCCCTCCCAGATGGAGGCGCTGGATTTAGCAACAGTGCGCATCAACCGTTTTGCAGGAGGGAGTGTATGACTTCGGGTAGGCGTGTGCTTCCTTCCGCTTTTAGCAAAACCGCATCTGCCCCTGCCTGCTTGCTTTCCCATTCAAGCTGAGGAGAGCTGTACAGTGTGAAAAGTAAAATGGGCAGAAATGGCATTAGTCGCTTTATTCTCCGTGTTGCTTTCAGCCCATCCATCACCGGCATCTGAAAATCGATAACGGCCACGTCGGGGCAAGATTCCTGAGCTTTCTCGACGGCCTCCAGTCCATTAACGGCTTCAGCACAAACTTCTAGTTCCGTGTCCGATTCAACAATGCTGCGGATTTGCTTTCGTATCAATGTGTTGTCGTCTGCAACCAGAACACGTATAGCCATCGCATCGAACCTCGTGGTTCCGACAGGACTCCGTGGCATAGTGAAATCATGAACTCATCGAAGAAGTAAAGATATGGGGTGAAGAGCCCAGTTCCTGAACTTATGCAGGGTAGAGAGTCTACGGTCGCCCCGCGGGATCTGCTTCCCACGATAATGCAGGTCAACTCGCGACCTTGGCCTCGTCGCGAAAAGCAAAGGCGTAATCGTGCGCAAACTGATCGAAGGTGATCGGCTTGTGTCCGGTGAGCCGCTCGATGTCGTCCGTCACTAGACTCGCTCTGCCCCCGCGATAGAGACGCTGCAAATCGATCATAGTATCCGCAGACCATTCCGGCGCGCCAGTGGACAGGATGGCTTTCTTCAATTGGGCCGCCGGCAAGTCCGCATAGCTGATTTTGCGTCCCGCAACTCGGGAGATCTTTTCCGCAACTTGCTCGTTGGTAAGAGCTTCTCCTCCGGTTAATGCGTAGGACTTGCCTTCGTGTCCGGTTGCGGCGAGAACGATCACTGCCACGGCGGCAATATCCCGGAGATCAATCATGCTGACCGCACCACTTCCCTGGCATCCGTAGAACGCGTTCAGAGACCCGATCGTGCCTGCGTTGTGGTTGACCAGATTCTGCATAAAACCGTTGGGACGAAGAAACGTGTAGGGCAGACCCGAGGCCTCAATGTTCCCTTCCGAATCGCGATGCCCGCTCGGGAACATGGATTCCCGTCCACCTAGAGCTGAAAGCTTCACAATGTGCTTCGGCCCAGCCGCGCGCGCCTCCTTGACAAAATTCGCTTCCAACGCTGGCAGTTCCCGAACCGGCGGTCCAACCAGAAAAATCTTTTCCACTCCCTGCAATGCTGCACGAATCGTCTCCAGCTTGGCGTAATCCATGATCACACCTTCCAATCCCGCAGGGGCTTGGGCTGCTATGGCATGCGAGTGGAAGGTAGCGCGTATCTTCAGCCCCACGGCCAGCGCTTGCTTTACCACTTCACGACCGACGTTTCCACTTGCTCCAGTGATCAGAATCATTTGCAATCTCCCTTAAGCCACAAACGTATCTTGTATTGAGCTGATGCCGTAGGTCGGCTGCATGTCGCAAAGACGCTAGCCCATCTACCGTAAGTGAAGTGCAGACCGTGGTTCGTGTTGCCAAGAGTTCATCACAATACCGTAGCCGTGTGAGCCAATTCCATGACGCGGGCGTCACGCCAAAATGAGGAAACCGGATCAAGAAGAGGCTTGTGGGCTACGAGTGGAGGTGACCGCGAGAATCAGAGATTCTGGCGTTTCAGTGTGGGCTGCACGTGAGTGTCACGAACAATGAACCAGGGGACACGGAACTTTGCGACTCTTCCTACCGGTCAGCGTCGAATCGGATGCTTAAGCCACAGTACTGACGGGAAAAACTCGGCTCGCCGTCTTCTGGCTTTCACTCGCAATGTTCCGCCTCTCGTCGCGCTCGTCTAGCGCCCTGGTTATCTCGGCAATAAGAGCTATCAGCTTCTTCGGGTCTAGCTCGTTCGCAGCTGCCTTACAGAGTTCCCGCCAATCCTTAACTCGATCCTGATCCATGACGTACCTCCGTTTCTGATACAGAATTGGGGTGCAGAGCAGGTCCTGTATTAAAGTCAATGCATGCGAGTTTCCAAGATGAGGGAGACCAATTGTTACAACAACTTAGCTGAGATTCCACCGTCTACCAGGAAGTGCAAACCATATTGTTCCGCGTAAATTTTGCTACGCTGGGAGGTGTTCCCGCCTAATAGACAACTACCCCGCCCCGTCATAACGCTGAATTCCAAGTGCAGTGCCACTCCCACACGTGATACCAACGAAGATGTACAGGAGAAATTCCGTCCGTTTACGATTGTCAATGTATGGCTTGCTCAATGTTGGCAGTGAAAAATGATTGTGCGCAGGCGCTGCCATTCGCCAGCGCGAGGAGGGACCTCTTGCGCGGCGGGATCGCTGGGCCCTAAGGTCGAACCTGCCGGGGTTTGCCGCGCCCGTTACAGCAACTATATCCGTTCTTAGGAGACCGTCATGAAGAAGAGGATGCTAGCGTGCGCGATGATCGCATTGTTGCTCGCAATCACCAGTTGGGCAGACGACAAGGAAAAAGACGAGGACCGTCTGAAGAATGCCGGCACGGTGCTGACAGAGATTCTGAATATTCCAGACGACATTCCTCAAGATCTCCTCGATAAAGCGGACTGTGTGGTTGCTTTTCCATCGGTCCTCAAGGCCGCGTTTGTGGTCGGTGGTAGTTATGGCCGCGGTGCGATGACGTGCCGCAGGGGTGAAAATTTCAACGGTCCGTGGGGCCCACCCTCAATGATGGCCCTTGAGGGCGGCAGCGTAGGCTTTCAGATCGGCGGGCAAGCGACTGACTTCGTCCTTCTCGTGATGAATGACCGCGGTGCGAATGGAATCTTGAGCAGCAAAGTGAAGCTCGGGGCAGACGCCTCGGTAGCAGCAGGACCAGTCGGTCGTAACGCGTCGGCAGAGACCGATGTTTCGATGCGCGCTGAAATATTGAGCTATTCCCGCGCGCGCGGCCTGTTTGCAGGCATTTCGCTAGAGGGTTCGACTATCCGACCTGACAACGATGCAAACCAGAGAATCTACGGAGAGAAAATCTCGGCGAAGGATATTGTAATTGCCCACGAGACGCACGTCCCTCCCGCAGCAGAGGGCCTTATCTCGACGCTTAACGCGAAGACGCCGAAGCACAAGTCGCCATAGCAGTTGCTTTTGCAAGTGCGCCCTTCCGCTAGCGACAGAGGTTTCCACTCGCGGGCTGCACTTGTTTCCGTTTTGACCGAAAGCCCGTAAGGGGAGCGTCGACAGAATTATTGGCCGCTCCAGTGATTGTGTCTCAGCCGGGCTAAACGGGCTATCAATCCATGCGCCTTCAGAGGTTCAATTGCCAACCGGCCCACCCAATTGTTCATACTCGGGCCCGGGTTTCTGCTGCTGTCCGAGATCGCCTTGACCGATTGTACGTTCCAAATTTCTCGTACCGGCCGAAAGCATTGGCTCATCGTCTGACCTCCTCTTCGTTTCTTTCTTGCTCGAAATTGAAAGGTCTGCTTCCACGTCATTAGCATCCAAATTTGAGTGGGTGCCTCGACCTCGATGCTGGATCGCTCCGTTATTCGTTTGGTTTGTTTTTTCTCTGTGGGGGTTACGTGCCTCGTTTTGCCGACGTTAACCAAGGCCGAAAGCCCTGGCGACCAGCACGTGAAGATCGAGTTGATTTCGGAACAAGATGCGATTGTGCCCCATAGGAAAGTTTGGGTAGGGATCCGGTTTGATCTCCAGGACGGATGGCACACCTATTGGGTCAACCCTGGCGACTCGGGCGAACCGCCCCGCATCGAGTGGGAGTTGCCAGAGGGATTTGAGGCGGACGCGATTCAGTGGCCATACCCCCAGCGTCTATCCATCCCTCCCTTTGCCGATTTTGGCTACGAGCATCAAGTTTTGCTCATCGCCGCGGTCCAAACGCCTCCGGGATTAAAGGAGGGAGTAAGGGAGAGGATTGCGGCTCGCGTCCACTATTTGGTCTGCCGGGATGTTTGTATCCCTGGACAAAAGCAGCTTGAGTTGACGCTTCCCGTGAAGAGCCGTGCTGTGGCTGGTTCGGACCTCCAATTATTTGAAGCGACCCGCCGCCGTCTGCCCCAGCCAGCACCAGAACGCTGGAAAATCTCAGCCGCTTCCATTGGCGATGACTTCGTTCTAAATCTTATAATCGGCAGATCGGCTGGAGCGCCTCAATTTTTTCCGTTGGAGGAGGAGCAGATTGAGAATGCGGCCCCTCAGACGGCAACCACGATACCCGGAGGATTTCGCCTGCATCTTAAGAAATCTGGGCATCTGCTGAAGCCTTTGTCGCGCCTAAGAGGAGTGATGGTTCTCGGCTCTGGGAAAGCATATCGGGTGGACATTCCCGTCTCGCAATCGTCTAGTAATGTTCATACGCAGTGATGAAAGAGTATCAACAGTCGTGAAATGGAGGAGGTCGTGAAGCAGAATCTGTTGTGCGGTTTGCTCGTAGCACTCTTGCTTACCAGTTCGATTTCGGCGTACGCGCAGAAGATAGGTGATCATGCGCCGGAATTTCAAGCGACGGGCAGCAATGGTCAGACACATAAGCTTTCTGAATATCGGGGAAAATTTGTAGTGTTGGAATGGCACAACAACGGCTGCCCGTACACAAGGAAACATTACGAAAGCGGGAACATGCAACGCCTGCAGAAGGAATGGACCGCTCGAGGCGTCATTTGGTTTACGGTAATCTCCTCCGCACCCAGGCAACAGGGATACGCTACGGCCCAACAGGAGAATGACTACCTCAAGCAGATGAACGGCTCACCCACCGCTGCGCTCTTGGATCCTCAGGGAGATGTTGGGCGACTGTATTCGGCAAAGACCACCCCCCACATGTTTATCATCAATCCAGCCGGCATACTGATCTACGATGGAGCGATCGACAGCAAAGCAACCACGGACCAGGCTGATATCGCAACGGCGACGAACTACGTCTCGCAGGCCTTGGAGGAAGCGATGGCTGGCAAGGTAGTCACAACGCCGACTAGTCGGCCATACGGATGTTCCGTTAAGTATGCGCACTGAGAACGTGGCCGAGTGGTTGAGACCATTCGCTGCATTCCTGATCGTGTATTAACTCGTGTATTATAGCCGCGCCGATTCCAAGACGCGGACGATGGGATTAATCCTGTTTCCGAAGTCACTGGAATGGGCTTGGTCGCCAGACTGCTGTTAATTCTGCCCTATTGGGGGTAGAATAAGCGTATGGGCACGATCGAATATACTCCGGCACAGGCTTCGGCGGTTGCAAATCTGCCGCTGCCTGCCGTTCATAAACTTATCGAACGTCGTCTGATTCGCCCGCGACGGCTCCGCAATGGCCGTTCGATACAACGAATGTTGAGCCGCGAGCAGGTGCTATATCTGCGCCTCGAAGCGGAGGGCGTGCGCCTATTGCCGATAGCCGCTCGTCGGGCGATCGCGAAGAAGATTGAGTCGTCTCCCGGAATTGACGCCGTAGTTCTTAGGGAAGGTTCAGCCCTACTAATTCAGGTGAAATCGGTGCGGCTGGAACTCGACGAGGAGCTGAAGAAACTTGAGCGTGCAGCGAACATAGTTATTTCCGACCCTGAGATTATGCGCGGTACGCCCGTGTATCGCGATACGCGCATCCCGGTCGAACTTATTGCTGACATGTTGACCCAAGGAGCGAGGCCAGAAGAGATCCTAGAGGGTTACCCAGCTCTTGATAGAGAGAAAGTCGAACTCGCTCCTCTTTATGTCCGAGCCTTTCCGCGCCGCGGGCGTCCGGCTCCTCGCCCTTGGGCGAGGCAAAAACCGATTCGTGCAACCCGGCGTGCCCCTTCGGGGGCACGGTGAAACTTTTGATCGATGAATGCCTGCACACTTCTCTGGTTGAACTGGCACATGCTGCTGGTCACGTAGCCGATCATGTCAACTATCTCGGTCTCGGCAGTTCGAAAGACTGGCAGCTCATGGCCACCATCCGCGCCCAGGATTACACGTTTGTCACGAACAATCGTTCCGACTTTCTTGTTCTCCATGGACAAGAACCGTTGCATCCTGGAGTGATCATTATTGTTCCCAGTATCAGGCCTCTTGGCCAGCGAGAACTCTTCAGCGCGGCGCTCAAGCATATCGGTGCAAGAGATCTGACCAACACTGTAGTTGAGGTAAAGTACGCAGGAAATCGGATCGTATGCTCTGAGTATGCCCTACCAGAAGCAGCCGAATAACCTCTCCAAAATTGTAGATGGATATATGCTTATATGACTTGGGGAGGATGCTCTTCAGTCCTCACATCTTGCAGGCGATCGATGAACACCGCTTTAAGCATCCGAAAATCTGAAACGGCGCGAGTCACCAGAATAGCCGGATGCATGACTTCAGTGGAAACTCCCGCACGGCCACGCCCCGGCCCGCCGACAAGTTGATTGAACGCTTGTCCTGGATTATCCAGCCGGCGCACTCGGCCGCTCAGTTTTCCGTTCGGCATATGGGAATTTCAACCGTGCGAGGGACGTTCACGAAGGTCAGCGGTGACGTCAACTACTCCCCATCCGATCTCGGCGGGTCTTCTGTGGACATTCTGATCGATGCCAAGTCCGTCGACGCACGGGTAGAAATGCGTGATAACGACGTTCGCAGCGATCATTTTCTTGATGTCTCGAAATATCCGACAATCACCTTTAAGTCCAAACGCTTAGCAGCCGCCGGGGCCGGAAAGCTGAAGTTCACAGGCAATCTTACGATACACGGCGTCACCAAAGAAGTCGTGCTGGACGTCGATGGCCCAACTGCTCCAGTGAAAGATCCCAAGGGGAACTCGCACATGGGCGCTTCGGCAAACACCAAGATCAATCACAGCGACTTTGGGATGACTGGTATGTCGGCCATAGTCGGCGATGAAGTAACGATTCTTATCGATGTCGAACTAGTCCAGCGATTGGGTCCTCCCCCAGGGCAGCCACCGGCGCCTGGCACACGATAACGTAGAAGCGTTCGCGATGGGCTTTTTTTCCAAGGTCGAACGACGCTTGCCGAGATCGTTCAAAGAAGATTGCCCTAGGCCAACAGCTTTTCCATTGATCTAGATTGTGGGTTTGCGAGCATCGGAACCAGCACCATAGGGATGCTAATAATAGATTGCCGCCAATAGTCCCCCTCTCATTACGTTCCGCATTGCAAACGCAAGTTTTCTTTAGTAGCGAAACCGGTAGCGAAACTCTACATAAAGTTGCCGTGGATCGTTCCAGTGAAATCCGCCAAATGTCAGACTGTTATCCAACCGCACGCGGCGGTTGGCCACATTCAGCGCATCCACGGAAACAGTATATTTTTCCGCGAAGGTTTTCCCGAGAGCAAGATCAACCGTGGTGTGTCCACGCAGATAGTTCCCGGGATACTGCAAGCCGGGCTGCCCGTTCGTGAAACCGGAACCGTAGTAAACATTGGTCGACGCATAGGTGTGCCAAGGGAGATTTGTGCCGCCCGATCGCTCGATCCTGGGAACTTCAATTTCCGGTCGTGTGCATGGGCATTTTTGGAATTGAGCCAGACCGATCGCGCGATGGACTTCGTGCATCTGGATGCCGGCTCGGAGTGGGCAGCATGGGCGACACCCTACGTTTATCTGGCCTCGGGCAATTTAGCACAAGCCCGGGAGGCCGTGAAGAGCGTGGCGAAATCCCCGTACTATCACCGCGAGTTGCTGGTGGCGTGCACTCAGGCGTAGCGGCCGGCGGACATGAACAGAATCGTGCGGGAGACA
>JBEKUD010000175.1:0-10071 GCA_049515395.1 Candidatus Sulfotelmatobacter sp.
AAGCATTTATAATCCCGCGACTACGCCGAGCATGCGGATCTCGACCGGTTATCCTCCAGCGGCATATCCGACGATACAGAATCCAGCTGGACGCGCCAGCGCGTCTCTATTCAATAACCGCACCACCTATATTGAAGAGTGGAATCTGAACATAGAGCGGGCGATCTCTGGCACGATGGCGCTCCAGGTCGCATATGTCGGGACACGCGGCGTCAAGCTTGGCTTTCTCAGCAATCGCAATCAGCCAACTCAACCAATGGACAGCAACTTCGAATCCTGTCCAACTCCGACCGACCCATCGTGTGCAACCGGTGCGCCCACGAATTTTGGACGGCTCTATTACAACACGGTGCCGAACGTGGGAGAAATTCGCACCCTCGCCAATGGCGCCTGGTCCATTTCTCATGGGTTGCAGGTCAAGTTCGAAAAGAGATTCTCTGCCAATTGGAGCATGTTGAACGCCTATACTTGGCAGCACACGATTGGTCAAACCGAGGAAGACGAATATCTGGAACCCCAAGACACATACAATCTGGCGGCGGAGCGCGGCGATAATGCTCCCGATTTCCGCCATCAGTTTTCATCCGCCTGGTCCTACAACCTCCCCATTGGTCCCAAGCAGCGGTTTTGGAGCGGCAACGGGCCAGTTCACTGGGTGACGGAGGGCTGGCAGCTAAACGGAATCGTCGCCATGCACTCGGGAGAGGCTTTCACGCCCCTGCTTTCCAGCGATTACACGAACACCGATTCAGGGGCGCCCCGGCCCGATGTCACCGGGAACCCGTATGATTTTTCAAACGCAACCAGCGTGGGTTGCCCTTCGAACAAACAGACGATTGAGTGCTGGTACAATCCTGCGGCTTTCGCAATTCCGGCTCTAGCTCCTGGGCAAACGTTCGCGCATGATTATGGGGATGCTCGACGCGGTTCCTTGCGCGGGCCCGCGGAATACAACGTGGACGCTTCCTTGTTCAAGAATTTCAGCCTCACCGAGAACTCCAGGCTGCAATTCCGCGTGGAAGCCTTCAACCTGTTTAATACCGCCGAGTTCGCACTACCATACACCGCCGTGGATCAAACCGGCTCGCCCGCCAGTTCCGGTACGCCGTTGGTTCCCAGCCTCTCCGGATCTATCACGAGCACAGTGCATGCTTCGCGGGAGATTCAGCTTGCACTCAAATTCATGTTCTAGACGATTGGCGAACTGGTCGCACTCCAGAGAAAATGTCCTAATCAAATGACCAAGAATACGAGATGGTTTCCCGGGCTTCTGTTGCCGATTGCAGCGATACTTATTTGTGCGTGCGCGTCTTTGGCCGTCGCCCAGAGAGCGAACCCGCAGTCAAAATCTCCATCCCAAGCCCCATCCGCCGGCAATCCCGACGGAGCGCAACTTTCCGCAGTGCATCTGGACGGCAATTACTTTTCCCGCGACGGTCATCGCTTCATCCCGGTGGGTGCGAACTGGGTACCCGCGAAGGCGGCCATGCAGTGGCCCACGCAGTGGGATCCGAAAGCGATCGAAGCTGATTTCGCGCGAATGCACGAACTCGGCTTCAACACGATTCGTCTCGACTTTGTTTGGGCCTGGATCGAGCCTCGGCCCGGCGACTACAACCCAGAAGCATTTCGCGAGCTGGATTTTCTGATTTCGCTCGCCCATCGTTATCACATCTATTTGCATCCCTGTCTTTTGATCGGCGGCGAAGTTGGGGAAGCGTACTGGGACGTTCCGTATCGGATGGGGCGGCATCCTCATTCCGACCCTGACATGCTGCGCATCGAGACCGACCACGTCGGGGAGTTGGCGCGCCGCTATGGAAAAGAAACGGCGATCCTCGGCTGGGATTTAACCGACGAGCCTCCATTTTGGATTGCTGCCGACAGCACCACAGATGCGATGGCCATCAACTGGACGCGCCTGCTTTCCTGGTCCATTCGGCGTCACGATTCTGTGCATCCCATCGTGGTTGGTACCAGCATGGAGGACGTTGGCCGCGGTCCGTTTCGTCCCGACAATCTTCGAGAAGAGGCGGATTTTTTCAGCGTCCATCCTTATTCCATTTATGCGCCCAAGCTCTTCCCCGATGCCATGCTCTCCGAACGCGGTACTTATGGGTCAGCTTTCGAAACAGCTTTGTCCGGTGGCGCCGGGCGTCCGGTGATGGTGCAGGAGATCGGAGCTTCCTCGGCCCAATACGATCCCGATCAGATCGCAAAATTTTTGCGCGCGAGCCTCTACTCGGGGCTGGGCGCGGGAGCAAACGGATTTCTTCTCTGGTGCTATACCGATGCGGCGCCAGAGCAGTTTCATAAAGTTCCGTACCTCCGCTCCCCGCATGAAACGCAATTCGGCTTGACCGCATGGGATGGCAAAGACCGGCCTTCGGCGAAAATGTTCAAGGATTTTGAGGACATCGTCGGCCGCCTGGATCTCACTGGCATCGAACCCGCTCCGGCAGAAGCCGGCATCATCGTTCCTTACGAATGGTCAAAGCCGCATGGTGACTTTTCTCGCTTTGGCCTCACCGGGCCCGAAGTTGTTCCTTACACTTCGACGGACGAAGGCGCAAATGTAGCGGGACAATCACAGCCGAATTTCAGCGAAGAAAATCTCTGGATCACCGGTGCGTGGCTGTCATCCTTTGTGCTCGCGCGGCGTGCTGGCATGAAGGCAGATTTCCCGCGGGAGTATGACAACTGGCAAAACCACCCGCTCGTATTGATGCCCTCGCCTCTGACCAGCACGGATAGCTTTCTGGTCCACGTACACTCGGACTTCTGGGAGAAGGCGAAGCAGTATGTCTCCAAGGGGGGCGCGCTTTACGCGTCCGTTGCCGCAGATGCAGCAATACCCGATATGGAGTCATTGTTTGGGGCACGGATGCTCGATGCCAACCCGAAAGATGACATCACAGTGAAGATTGTCGCTCCGTTCGGCGAACTGAAGGTCGGGGACACTTTTCATTACTCGCTGCCCTCGGCAACGCCGCGTTCCTGGGGTGCGATTCTTGAGGTCCAGGGCGGTACGGTCATCGCCGTTGACCAGGACAACCACCCAGCCTTAGTCTCCAACACCCTGGGTTCGGGCAAGACGCTACTGAGCGCCTATCCGTTAGAAACGTATCTCGCGAATGTGCCAGCGGCCTTCGACAAGCCGGAGGCCACGGATCGAATCTACGGAGCGTTTCGCGAATGGGTTGGTCTTAAACCACTCTTCCACAGCGACCAACCTTCGGTGGAAGTCTGCGCACTGAGCGCTGGAGATCACGGGTACGCGATCATAACCAATCACGGTTATGCACCGCAAAGCGTGACCATCACCGCGGCTAGCACGTTGCATTCAGTGTCCAGAATTACGTCGCAAGGAGCAACGCCACTTCAAATTGAAGGCGTCACATTCAAGGTCAACATCGGAGCTTATGAGGGTGAAGTTTTCGAATGGAAATAGCCGGGAAGAAACCCGAGGAATAGGAGAATCCGGTTGATTGGAGCGGTGGATATTGGTGGGACCAAGATAGCGGTTGGGATGATTGACAGCAATGGCAAGGTCTTGGCCCGTCTGGAATGTCCGACAGGTGCTGATCGCGGTTATCCCGCAGCACTCCGCCGGATTACGGAAATGCTACGAGCCACTGCTCAGACGACAAATATGCAAATCTCCGGTATCGGGATTGGATCGACAGGTCCGGTTTATCCTCTGACCGGGGAGATCGGCGATGTCAACTTCTTTCCTCATTGGAAAGGCAAGAATCCAGTTCGAGATCTTGGGCAGACTTTTCAGGTGAAAGTGGCGATGGAAAATGATGCCGACGCTGCCGCTTTGGGAGAAGCAGGGTGGGGTGCCGGCCAGAATAAAAGCAGGCTCATTTACGTGACCGTCGGAACCGGAATTGGAACAGGGCTTATTGTCGACGGACAGCTCTACCGTGGAGTCGACCAGTCCCATCCAGAAATCGGCCACCATCTTATCGACCCCTCTGGGCCGCCCTGTTTGTGCGGCTTTCGAGGATGTTGGGAATCTCTGGCGGCGGGACCGGCCATGGTGACGTGGCTCGAGGGAAATGCGCCACCGGGATATCCCCATGGCGCCGATCTGACGGCCAAGAAAATCTGTGAACTCGCTCAACAGGGCGATGATTGGGCGTTGCGTGCGGTCGAGCGCGAAAGCCGCTACCTCGGCCTCGGCCTGGCCAATCTGGTCACGATGTTTGTTCCGGAAGTCATCGTGCTGGGCGGCAGCGTGATGAAAAGTGCTGTCCTTTTTCTGGAGGGAATTCGCAAGGTCATAACCGCCAGTTGCCGCTATGTTCCTTACGAGAAAACAGAATTGGCGCTCGCGTCGCTCGGCGAAGACTCGAACCTGATCGGAGCCGGCCGAGTCTGGCATCACCGCTTCGGCTCGGAGGTGGGAACCAGTGCAATCTGATTTCTCGGTCATCGAAGGCGCATATCTTCGCGATATCCTCGATCAACCCCAAGCGCTCGACCAGACGCTAGCCGGGCTTGAGGTTTCGAAGACTCTGCATGAGCTCGCGGTGCAACTGCAAAAGGGTAAGTTCAACACGGTTGTGCTCACCGGCATGGGCTCCTCTTTTCATGCGCTCCATCCCCTCAACATCGAACTGATCAGTCACGGTTTTACCGCCATCATGGTGGAGACCTCGGAACTTTTGCACTACAAGAACCGCCTCTTCGATCCGAAGACATTGATCGTCGCGGTTTCTCAGTCCGGGCAGAGCGCCGAAGTTGTCCGCATGCTGGAGATCAATCGTGGCAAGTCGTCCGTTATTGCGATTACCAATACACCCGGCAGTCCTTTGGCGGAGCGAGCGGACGCGACGATTCTGAGCCAAGCAGGCCAGGAGTTTTCCGTTTCCTGTAAGACTTACCTGACGGGGCTGATGGCTTTGCGGTGGCTTGGCGATGTTTTGTGCGAACGTGATTTGCGGCGTACCGGGCAGGAACTAAAAGTCGCAAGCCCAGCGGTTCGAGATTACCTGGCTCACTGGAAGGAACATGTACAAAGCCTGGCGCAGATGCTTAAAAGCACTCGACATCTGTTCCTTGTTGGCCGAGGGTCCTCGCTCGCAGCGGTTGGGACCGGCGCGCTAATCGTCAAAGAGTCGGACCATTTCCACGCAGAAGGCATGAGCAGTGCGGCATTTCGCCATGGCCCGTTTGAGATGCTCAGCGACGAGACTTTTGTCCTTGTCTTTGCTGGCGAACGCAAAACTCGCGACCTCAACCAGAGCCTCTTTGAAGATGTTCGCGAAGAACAGGGTCGGGCAGAGTTGATCGGTGAAGGCGCGGCGTTCCCGCCCTGCGCCCTGCCCTCGGCACCGCGCTCCATACATCCGATCCTTGAGATCCTGCCCGTGCAGATGGTCACCTTGGCTCTGGCTGCGCAAGTCGGACGTGAACCGGGCCGTTTTGAACTGGCCTCGAAAGTCACCACAAAGGAATAGCCGATCATGTCCCACGCCGTCCCAAGAAACCGCTATATGGTTGCCCTCGTCTTCCTCACGTTTTTTGTAATGTCGTTGCTCACGAATATTCTTGGACCGATCGTGCCCGACATCATCAGCAGTTTCAAAGTCAGCCTGGCTGCCGCCGCTTTCTTGCCTTTCTCCTTTTTTATTGCCTATGGAGTGATGTCAATTCCCGCTGGCTTTTTGGTAGAACGATTTGGCGAAAAACCCGTCATGATTGCGGCGTTTCTCGTCGGTACTGTCGGTTCGCTGAGTTTTGCCTTTCACCCGAGCTATGGAGTGGCCGTGGTTTCGTTGTTCGTAATGGGATCGGGAATGGCCACGTTGCAGACCGCGATCAATCCGCTGTTGCGAGTTGCGGGGGGAGAAGAGCATTTCGCATTTAATTCCGCGTTCGCGCAGCTGGTCTTCGGAAGCGCCTCTTTCCTCAGTCCATATATGTACTCGTATTTGGTCTTGAACCTGGGCAACGATCGCGCCGCTAGAAATTGGCTGATCGATGTTCTGGCCAAGCTCACGCCCCCGGCGCTTCCCTGGGCCTCGATGTACTGGATCTTTGCGGTGTTTACGCTGGCAATGGTTGCGGTCCTTTTCTTCAGCCGCTTCCCTCGTGTAGAGCTTACCGTCGACGAACGGGCGGGATCCCTTGAGATGTACGGCAGCCTCTTTCGCAAGCCGATGGTTTGGGCCTTCTTCCTTTGCGTTTTTGCCTACGTGGGCTCAGAGCAAGGGGCGGCTGATTGGATGTCCAAGTTTCTTTCCCAATATCACGGCTACGACCCGCACACTGCCGGTGCAACTGCAGTCTCATGGTTCTGGGGCCTGCTAACAATCGGCTGCTTGATAGGCATGTTGCTGCTGAAGATTTTCGACAGCCGCTACGTCCTGATTGGTACTTGCCTGGGAGCCCTTCTGTGCTTGACTGCGGCCTTGTTCGGCGCGGCGAAGGTTTCGATTATTGCTTTTCCCGCGATTGGTCTGTTCGCATCCGTGATGTGGCCCATGCTGGTTTCACTGGGCCTCAATTCTGTGTCGGAGCACCACGGTTCCTTCGCCGGGATTTTGAGCACTGGAATTATGGGCGGGGCGGTGGTGCCTGTCATCATTGGAAGGATCGGCGATCACTTCGGCCTGCGAGCAGGAGTCGCATTCCTCTATGTAACGTTCGCTTGCGTGCTGAGTGTCGGCTTCTGGGCCAAGCCACTCATTACCAACGCGACCGTCAGTTTCAAGAGAGCCGAAGTTCAGCCTGGTTAAAGGCCTACGTTTGTGTCACGTTTTGAACGCTCGTGGTACTGGATCGAGAGAGCCCTCGAGCCGTAAGGATCCGGGAGTCCATCAACAACAGAAATCTCTTTCCGTGGGCCTCTGCGGGGGGACGAGCCGCCTGTCGTTCGCAGAATACACGTAATATACAACGTATATATCGAGTGCATTTCTTATTCAATATTTGCCTTTAAAGTTCTGCTACAAACGATGAAGTAACTATTATATATATCAATATATTACACCGATAATAGATTCAACTTCCGATGGTTTGTATAAAAATTGTCTTGACACCATATATGCATACGAGGTTCATATGTTTGAGCGGATATCGTTCTAAATCATGTGCGGCTGATGGCCGTCAACCGAGGAGACCTCGTGAACGCATTGCATCGGACTTTGTGTGCTGCCCTTTTAGTACTAATGGTCACCGGCAACGCTTTGGGGCAAGCAAGACCTGAAACCGAGGCGGTGAAATCGATCCCCTACTTGAAATTGACGGAACCGCGACGCATTCTGGCGGACGCGCAACCGTGGGAGAGCGGTCAGTATCCCCACACCCTGAGCGTTCTCGAACTCAAGCTGGGCGGATTCCGCTACTGGGGTTGGTACGGACTGAACGAAGGAAAAGGGATTGGACTTGCCCGAAGCAATGATCTGGTGAACTGGACCAAGTACGAAAACAATCCTCTGTGGACGAATGCGCGCTGGCCCTCTGTCCTCGCAAAAGCGGACCCGAAGCACAAAGACACGCTTTATTTCGCCATCACTCGAGAATATGACACGCCGAGCAGCCACATCGTACTGGCTTCGTCACACGATGGTGTTCACCTGAAAGAAGAGAAGGTGCTGGTCCAAGGTGTTCCCAACCAGCGCAACCAGAATCCAAATCTTTTCCGCGATCCCCGCTCGGGGCGTTTCTACTTGACGTTTTATCGCGGTAACGATCAGGACCACTTCGAGATCATCAGCAAAAGCGCAACGACCGTTCAAGATCTCGATAAAGCCGCAGAGAAAATTCTCATGACGACGACTGACACGGTGGCCGCTCCCACTTTGCTCTACGCTCGGAACGTTCTTGGGAAGAAAGCGGGGATCTACTACCTGGCAACCGAAGTTTATCCTCACCGCTACACGAGCGATCCCGAAGGCGAGTGGCAGGTCAAAGTCTTCGCCAGCGACTCGCCAGACGGCGACTTCCAGCCCGTGCTGGGCAACCCGGTTATGCGTGGGCAACGCGCCTGCTTGTTCCAGCACATATTCAATGGCCGGTTCTATGGATACGACTGCCATCTGGAGGTACCCGACAAATGGGTACTTGAAGAAGTGGAGGCAGTGTTGCCCGAAGAGCGCCCCTCTACGGCGGTTCGGATTTCACCACAAAAAGCGAGATGAGGAGGCAGACTGTGAGAAGGAACAAACCCAGGCGCTGTTTGTTTTGCTGGATCCTGGCCCAGGCGATTCTTTTCTTGGCAGGCACAATCGCGGCGCAAGTCGCAAACACGGGCACTGTGCTTGGTACAGTGACGGACCCCTCCGGGGCTATCGTGCCGGGCGTCTCCGTTACGCTCCGCAACACCGAGAACAACCTGACCTACGAGACTCAAGCGGACCAGTCCGGAGAATTCCGGTTCCTGACGGTCCCTGCCGGGCAATACCAATTGATCGCCGCAAAAGCGGGCTTTGCGAAGATCGTTCATTCGGTCTTCGCCGTGCATGCCGCGGAACCGGCCCGGGTGGACTTCGCTCTCAAAGTTGGCAATGTCACAGAGGAGCTAACGGTCTCGGGAGCACCTCCGGTGGTTAACACGGTTACAGCGAACGAAGGGAACACGATCACCGGCCAGCAGGTGAACAGCTTGCCACTCACGAATCGGGTCTTTACGCAATTGATGTCGTTGGAACCCGGCGTCTCCATGCCGGTCGTCGTCGACCCCGGCTTTGGGTCAAACTCATCCGTCAATTTTTCCGTGAATGGAGTTCGAGACGACGAGAACAATTTGCTGATTGACGGCGTGCGTAACGCGGATACCTTTGGCGGCAACGCCTTCGTTACGCCGAACCTGTTCGCGGTTTCCGAAGTCCGCATTGAGAACAACGACTATACGGCCACCGCCGGGCGCTCGGCAGGCGCCCAAGTCAACCTTGTCACCCGTTCCGGCACGAACCAATTCCATGGTGATGCCTTTGAGTTTTTTCGCAACAACGCATTCAATGCCGAAAATCTTTTCTCCACGAGCTCGCCAGAGGACCGGCACAACGATTTTGGCTACGACGTCGGCGGCCCTGTCAAGAAAGACCGGCTCTTCTTCTTCTGGTCGGAGCAGTGGAGGCGAATTGTTGTGAATTCGGGGCCAGTCATTACCGTCACTCCCACAACCCTCGAGCGCCAAGGCAACTTCAGCCAGAGCCTGATACAACCAATCGATCCGACCACGGGGCTGCCTTTTCCTAACAATACGATTCCGCAGGGCCGCTTGGACCAAAACGCACAACTTCTCCTCGCGACATACTTTCCGCAACCGACGCCCAATTACAACCTGGATGATTTGTACAACTTCATCTCCCAAGCGCCCAACTACACCCGTTGGCGAGAAGAATTGGCGCGCATCGACGTCAAGTTGAATGATAAGTGGAATCTCTTTGGCCGGTATACCCAAGACACCAACCTGCTAAACAACCCGTACGGACTATTTGGCGAAAATTCCTTCCCGTACGTTGGAGGATCGACCCAGAATTTCCCCATGTACAACTGGGCCGTTCATGTCAGCTACGCTGCGCGTCCTACTCTTTTCACAGAATTCTCCGTTGGCATGTACTTCGCGAACGACAAATCGCTGGAAAACAGCCCGCTCTCCAGCAAGGCTCGCGCGCCCGGCCTGACTTTGCGGCAGGTATTCCCGCTTGACGAACTGAACCGCATTCCCACCATGTATTTCGGATATCCCTACGCGGGAATCGTAGAGCAGTGGTATTTTCACAACGATGCGTTCAGCATTCCCTTTCAGAGCGAAACCACCTGGATTCATGGCCGACACACCATTCGCTTCGGGGCCGTCTTCACGCCCGAGGGCAAGAGCGAACTGGCAAATCCGTCGAACAACAATACCAACGGCTCCTACACCTTTTTGGGCGAACTCACCGGGAACCCGCTTGCCGATTTCATGCTGAACTATGCATCAAACTATACAGAGACGGCGTTGGATCCCTTCGGCAAGTATCGCTGGTACAACCTGGAACCGTACATAGAAGACCAGGTGAAGTTGCGGAAAAACCTCACCCTGACAGCGGCTCTGCGTTATGAGTTCTACCA
>JBEKUD010000176.1:0-9983 GCA_049515395.1 Candidatus Sulfotelmatobacter sp.
CTCGTGTTCGGAGGCCTGGGGACTGGTCTTTACAGCATGGTTATGGCAGCTACGATTACTGTGTTCCTAGCGGGGCTGATGGTCGGGCGTACGCCTGAATATCTGGGCAAGAAGATAGGGCCCGCGGAGAACAAAATGATCATGCTATACGCCTTGGCCGCACCGCTGGTCATCCTTCCACTCACCGCGATTGCCGTGAGCACCAGGATGGGCCTTTCCGGGTTGACGATCAACGGCGGCCCGCATGGTTTTACCGAGATTCTGTTTGCCTACACATCCTGCTTCGCTAACAATGGACAAAGCTTTGCCAGTCTGAGTGCGAATACTCCGTTTTACAATCTCACCACAGCTTTAGCGATGATGGTTGGTAGGTTCGGCTTGGCGATTCCTGCATTGGCATTCGCAGATCTGTTTGGTCGTCAGAAAAGTACCCCTTCTTCGTCGGGAACCCTTCCGACCCATTCTTTTTCGTTTGGCGTCCTGCTCACGACCTGCTTGATAACCATGGTGGCCCTGAGCTATCTTCCTGCCTTGGCCCTCGGTCCTGTACTGGAACGATTGCTTCTCGGAAGATAAATCGTTGAAATTCACATCGCATGCTCGCCCCGGGCCCCACCAAGCTCCGTTCGCAACGCGACATTAACCTGGGGCGGATTCCGCTGCAGCTCTCACTCGCCCATCTCGTTGATCACCAGCTGGATGACCGGTGCTTCTTCTCCCGAAGCTATACCGCGGCTTCTGCTGGCTCCCCGAGCACTATCTCTTCGTTGCTTGCAATCGCTGTGTGAGTCTTCGCGACCAGCATATAAATGGACGGCACCACAAACAGCGTGAAAGCGGTGCCTATAATCATGCCGCTGACCAGCATGATGCCGATGCTGTTTCGCGCTCCGGCTCCGGGACCATGAGCAAGAACGAGCGGGAAGTGGCCGCAAACTGTGGCCGCCGTTGTCATGAGAATGGGGCGCAGTCGCGTGTTCGCGGCGCCAATAACCGCCTGCAATTTACTCAGACCGGTTTCCTGCAAATGGTTCGCGAACTCAACGATCAGAATTCCGTTTTTTGCAATGAGGCCAACAAGAGTAATCAGGCCAACCTCACTATATATATTTAAAGTTGTGAAGTTCAGAAACGAAAACACCAGGGCCCCCGAAATCGCTAAGGGCACAGAACCGGCCAGAACGATAAACGGATCGCGGAAGCTCTCGAATTGCGCGGCAAGCACCAAATAAATCAAGATTGCCGACAAAAGAAAGGTTCCCAGAAACTTACTTCCCTCGACCCGGAGCTGCCGGGACTCCCCTGCGTAGTCGACCGTGAATCCCTGGGGCAGGATCTGTTTGGCCTGGTCTTCCAGAAAAGTCAGCGCTTTGTCGAGCGGAACGTTCGGCGGAATGACACCCTGGATGCGCACGGCGTTCAGCTGCTGAAATTTGTTCAACGATCGCGGCTCGGTCGTCGTTTTAAGCGTGGCGAACGTGGAGAGAGGCACGAGCTTGTCCGCGGAACCTTTCACATAAATTTGTGATAGCTGCTCTGGGGTCAGGCGGTCCATCCGCCTTACCTGCGGAATGACTTTGTAGCTGCGTCCTTGAATGCTGAAGCGATTGACGAAGTTCCCGCCTAACATGGTGGAAAGATCTGCCCCTGCCTGGCTCAAATCCACACCTTGGGAGCGGAGCTTGTCGCGATCGAAAACAACCTCAGTTTGTGGCTGGTCGAACTTCACGTCCGTATCGGCGAAGATGAACATGCCACTGGCCATGGCTTTCTGCACGATCTGCTCGGCTAGTTGACTAACTTGCTCGGGCTCAGCCGCTGACACAATCGCAAAGTCTACCGGGAAGTTGCCGCCACCGGGTAGCGGCGGTGGGGTCAGGGGAATTACACGCACGCCCGCGATCTTTGACAGCGGACCGGATGACTCCACAAGCAATTCTTGTGCGGTCTTCTTTCGCTGGCTCCAGGGCTTGGTGACCATCCCTCCGAATCCACCACCCGGATTCGTAATCTGGAAGATGCTCGCGCTCTCGGGAAACGAGTGGTACACATCATAGACCTGCTGGGTAAACAGGTTGGTTTGGTCGAGAGTTGAATTCGCGGAGGATTGAATGACACCGAATACCACTCCTTGATCCTCTGCCGGTGCCAGCTCTCGCTGCGAGAACAGGTAAAGAGGAATCATGAGCACCGCGACGATCGCCCAAACAGTAAGCACCACCGGACGATAATTTAAAGTCCCCGTCAGCAACCGGACATACAAACTTCGGACGTTTTCGAAGCGGCGGTTGACGATGCCCGCAAAGCCACGCTCCGTGTCGCCCGATCGCAACAACTTCGAACCCATCATCGGTGACAGGGTAAGAGCCACAACGCCTGAAACAACGACGGCGCCGGCCAGGGTGAACGCAAATTCCCGGAACAGCGCGCCCGTCAGTCCTCCTTGAATTCCGATGGGAGCGTACACCGCCGCCAGCGTGATCGTCATTGCGATGATCGGTCCGACCAGTTCGCGCGCGGCGTCCCTCGCAGCCTGAAACGGAGACTTTCCCAGGTGGAGGTGCCGCTCGACGTTCTCCACCATGACAATGGCATCGTCGACGACCAATCCAACCGAAAGGACAATGGCAAGCAAAGTCAGAAGGTTGATGGTGAACCCAGCCAGCAGCATCAGAAACACGGCGCCAATCAGCGAGATCGGGATGGCGATCACCGGAATCAACACGGAACGGAATGAGCCCAAGAAAAGGAAAATGACGACGACCACGATCAGTAACGTTTCGGCGAGCGTGTGCAGCACTTCATTGATGGCGTCTTGAATGTATTCCGTCGAATCGTAGGGAACGCCCAATTTCATGCCCGCGGGCAACTGTTGCTGAATCGCCGGCAGCTCCTTACGTACGTTGCGGATCACTTCCAGAGAATTTGCCGTAGGAAGCACCCAGATGCCCATGAAGGTCGCGGTTTCTCCATTGAAGCGAACGTCCTGGTCGTAGTTCTCCGCGCCGAGCTGCACGTCGGCGATTTCGCCCAGTCGGACGACCACGCCATTTTGCTGTTTCACGACCATCTGACGAAACTCGTCGGGGGTGCGCAGGTCGGTGTTTGCTATCAGGTTCACAGAAACCATGGAACCCTTGGTGGCTCCGAGCGCCGAAAGATAATTGTTTTTTGCCAGCGCATCATGCACATCAGAGGGCGAAACCCCGCGCGCAGCCATTTCTTGAGGTTTCAGCCATAAGCGCATGGCGAACGTTCGATCTCCCAGGATGTCGGCGCGCTGCACGCCGCTGATCGCGCTTAACTTGGGTTGAACCACGCGGGTCAGGTAGTCGGTGATTTGATTCTGATCAAGATCGGCGGAAGAGAACCCAAGATAGATCGCCGCGAACTGACTGTCGGCGGTTTCTAGATCGATGACCGGAATTTGCGCATCCGGAGGCAGATCGTTCCGTACCTGCGCCACTTTCGCCTGGATCTGAGTGAGCGCAGCCGTGGTGTCATAGTTGATTTTCAGGTGCACCTGAATCGTGCTCAGTCCCTGAGCGCTCGTCGACTCCATGTAGTCGATGCCGTCCGCGCTGGCAATAACACGCTCGATCGGCGTGGTGACGAAACCCCGAACCAGGTCGGCGCTGGCACCGACATACACGGTTGTTACCTGCACTACCGCGATGTCGCTGCGTGGATACTGACGCACACTTAGCGAACGGACAGCTTGCAGACCGGCGATCAGAATCACCAGATTCACAACAATCGCCAAGACAGGGCGTTTGACGAAGAGGTCTGTAAACTTCATGAATGCTCCTCAGAGGGCCGGGCCGAGTCTAGCTATCCTCGGGCTTCGGACTTGCACTATTTCCCGGCTTGACCGTGTTGTTCACCTGAACGGAGGCGCCATTGCGCAGTCGAAACACACCAGAGCTGACGACTTCGTCTCCTGGGTTGATGCCGGAAATGACGGCGACCTGATCGCCGCGGGAACCTTCCACTTTCACCACCTGCTGGCGCACTCCGCGATACGTATTGCCTTTCGCATCCTTCATTTCGGTCACGATGAACACGGAGTCGCCATAGGGCGCATAGTTGATTGCAGAGGCCGGCAACGGCACAACTTGACGAGGTTGGCCGACTGGCAGTTCGACCTGTACAAACATCCCGGGACGCAGCTTGTTGTCTTTATTGGCGAGGGTCACCTGCACTTGAATGTTTCGCGTCTGCTCGTTGACGACAGAATCGAGCGCTGTAATCCTGCCACTGAAAGCCATGCCTGGTAACTCGCCATTGGTGACACGCACAACATGTCCGGGCGTCATGACGGATGTGTCTTGCTGCGGCACTCCGAAGTTCACATAGATAGGATCCACCGATTGCAGCGCAACAATCGCTTGACCTGCCGCCAAATACTGGCCCAGACTCACCTGACGAATGCCGACCAGCCCGGAGAACGGAGCGTGAATGGTCTTGCGAGCGATGGCTGCTTGAACGTCCCCCACTTGGGCCTCCGTCGCCTTCTGCTGTGCGGTGGCGTTGTCGTATTCCGAATGGGAAATAACTCCAGCCTTTACAAGCTCTTGCGCGCGATTAAAGTTGATACGAGCCAGATCGCGCTGAGCCTCGATATTGGCGAGCTGCGCTCGTTCCTGACGAGTATCGAGTTCGACCAAAATATCTCCCTTTTGCACCCACTGTCCGGATTCAAAGTGAATTTTGTCGATCGTGCCGGGTAAGTCGGCACTCACGGTTATGCCTTGGATGGCAGCCGCCGTACCGATTACGGTTAACGTCGAGGGCCATGTCTCCCGCTGAGCGACTACGGTAGTAACCGCGGTCGGCGGCATTTGGAAGGCTGCGCCCTGCGCGATTCCTGCCTCAACCTGCCGGAACTTCACGAATCCAAGGCCGCCTAGAATAGCGGCCATCACTACTAACATAAGGATTAGCCGTTTCGCCATAGATTCTCCTAGAACGCACCCCAAAAAAGGGCCTGTTCCCAGTAGATTTCAGGACGCGGGGAAAGGATTCACAGTCTGGTCACCGGGCTTCGCACAACCGCGGGTAGCGTGGGGGTACCGCTTGTCGATACGAAGTTTCCCTAGCATAAAAGGCGCACTTCTGTGCCGGTTCGACTTCTAGAATGATTAGCGGTGCAACTGTTTTCTTACCGGGTGGTTCTGAAAGTTTCTCAGGGGAAAAACATTTGTCAAAAGGCCAACCGCGTCGTCGGCATCGCTCGCTTCTTCAGATTCTTGAGCGGCTCGGTCCAATCTATGGTGCGAACAGAGCGACTGCGCCGAACCCGTTATACCGCCTCAAGGAAATCCGGACTGGCAAGGGAGAAAGACCCGAATTGGGTTCGAAGTCTCCCCCCGATGCGCTCACCGCCATGCGTCAACTGGTCAGTCCTTATCAAGGCGCTTGGTCGCGCATCTCCCCCCGGTACTATCTGATCCCGGAATTTGGCACTATGCTTATTTCCACTTTTTCTCGTGAAGGCGCGTCCGATACAGCAACTAAGTGACTCGGGCACAACCCCCGTAAAGGCCCGCTAGTCGATCAACGAGAGAGCTTAACTACACCCGACCGGGCAGAAACCATAGGTTGCAAATGTTTGGAGACGGGCCGTGGTGGCCTTTCGTGAAAAACAAGTGATCCGGGAGATGCTAGGATCAGGCCAGCCTGACTGAGTAGGCCGAATGAGGAGATCGAATGGGCGCAGATTATCGCCCGCTCGTCCTGTTAACGGGAGCGTCCGGCTACATCGGCGGGCGCCTATTAAAAGAGTTGGAGAAAGCGGGGCGGCCCGTTCGCTGCCTGGCTCGACGCCCCGATTTTCTCAGCCCAAAAGTTGCTGCTTCCACAGAAGTCGTTAAAGCAGATTGCCTGGATCGTCTTTCACTAGCGCCGGCGATGGCAGGAGTACACACAGCATATTACCTTGTCCACTCCATGGGTTCCGCGGGTAAGTTCGAACAAGAAGACCGCGAAGCCGCCCAAAATTTTGCCGACGTAGCACGCGACTCTGGAGTCCGACGCATTGTCTATCTGGGCGGCCTGGGGAATCAGGGCCAAGCGCTATCCGCTCATCTCCGAAGTCGTCACGAGGTTGCAGACATCTTGCGAAGCTCAGAGATTCCAACCATCGAATTTCGCGCATCCATCGTGATCGGTTCCGGCAGTCTCTCGTTTGAAATGATTCGCGCTCTGGTACAGCGGTTGCCAGTCATGATCTGCCCGCGCTGGGTTGCCGTCAAAGCCCAACCGATTGCGGTCGAAGATGTGGTTGCATACCTGATGGCAGCGCTCAAGTTGCCGGTGGAACAGAGCTGTGTATTCGAAATTGGCGGCACCGACCAAGTGAGCTTTGGCGAAATCATGCAGGAGTACGCCCGGCAATGCGGCCTCCGCCGATGGATGATCCCGGTTCCAATCTTGACGCCTCGCCTCTCAAGTCTGTGGTTGGGCTTGGTCACGCCGGTTTATGCCCGTATTGGCCGAAAGCTCATCGATAGTATGCGCAACCCGACTCTGGTGCACGACACATCCGCTTTAACAGCCTTTGACATCAAGCCAAAGGGTTTGGGAGAGGCGATCAAGAGAGCCCTTCGCCATGAAGACCAGGAATTTGCCCTGACTAGTTGGTGCGACGCTCTCTCCTCGGCGGGGAAGCCGCAGTCATGGGGTGGGATGAAGTTTGGCACCAGGCTCGTCGATTCTCGAACGGTGCAAGTATCGGTTTCCCCAGCTTCAGCTTTTGCTCCGATTCAGCAGATCGGAGGTTTGAATGGCTGGTACTTCGCCAACGTTCTTTGGTGGTTCCGAGGCTTCTTCGATCTCCTTGTAGGCGGTGTGGGACTGCGTCGGCGCCGTCGCGATCCTCACACGCTTTCCGCAGGCGATGCTCTGGATTTCTGGCGAGTGGAAATCTTTGTGCCGGATCGCGAACTGGGTCTTGTCGCTGAAATGAAAGTGCCGGGCCGCGCTTGGCTGCGATTCGAGGTGCAACCAAATAGCCGGGGCTCCGTCATTCGGCAGACCGCTATTTTTGATCCTGCCGGATTGGCAGGGCTTCTCTATTGGTACACGCTTTATCCTGTGCATCGCTGGATTTTCAGCGGCATGCTCAACGGGATTGCAGCGGTCGCAGGACGGAGGACAGGTACTTCTTCGCTTGGGTCTTGACAGGCAGCTTCCACAGAGTCACCGCATAGACTTAATTAACCCTTGGCCGTACGAAGGTCACCCAAAGAAGTGGCGGTTCGCGTTTCGTCGAGCCTAGGCGGACGCGGACGAAAGAGCGGAGAAGGTTGCGCTGGAGGCTGGGGCCTCACAAAACGGATTGCCGAAACCTCGCGGTTTTCAGCCGCATCACAATCTCCCCGGATGGAAGGTTCGCAGAGTGTTGAAGTCCTTTTGGCGCTCCGTGCCACCCTGAGACCAGTCGATGACGGGCGGAAGTGACGAAAGCACCTTCGTGGACCGAGCGCACCGAAAGTCGGAACCAGAATTAACCTTTCGAACTTCAAGAGGGTGGCGGTTATGCGCACAATTCGCCCGCTCGCCACAGTGTGAACTAGAACGTCAGCCGCAGCGCCAACTGCCCGATGCGGGGGGTCGCCCCACGAAAGGAGCCGGTTGTGGTGATCTCGCCGAACGTCGGACTTTCGATGTTTGCCGCACCGTCAAGGACGGTCGGTTGAGCAAACTCGGGATGATTCAAAGCGTTGAAGAATTCGGCGCGAAACTCCATCTTGAAGCGCTCCGTTATGGAAGTGGTCTTGGCGAGCGCAATGTCGAGATTGGTCAGGGTAGGACCGCGGAGCACATTTCGGTGCAGGCCGTAGGTTCGGTCGGCCGGGTTATTCACCGGATCGAGTTGCGGGAAACAGGGATTGGGAGCGCTTCCGCCCTCAAAGTAAGAAGTGTTCTCGAGGGGCACGTTGGAAAAGCTATTGGGATCAAAGATAAAGTTGCCGGTGACCGCTTGGGTCGTGATCTGGCAGCCGCCCGTGGGGTTGGTGCCGTAGGTGATTTCATTGATTGTGCGCACCTGCCGGGGGTTGTACGTTCTGATCGGCTCAACCACCGCGGCGTGCGAAAGGATAGGATCGCCCGCCCCTGAAGAACCCGGATTGACAGGGTCATATTGATTCGGTAACTGGGCTGGAATGTCGAATGGGAATCCGGTCCGATAGGTAACGATGGGATAGAGACTCCATCCGCTGGTGAGGCGCTTCGGTCCCGCGCCCCAGACGCGATCGAAAGGCAAATCCCATCCCCCACTGAGAGTGATGCGATGGCGAACATCGCTGTCCCCGGAAGCGTAGAAAAGTTTCGGGTCGTAGGCGGGTGTTTGCGCGTTGCGTTGCGCGAAACCAGAGGCATTATCTTGGTTATGACCGTAGGTATAGGCGAGGGTGTAATAAACCGTCCCCACGCGTGAGTCTTTGGGTTGCCGTGTCAGGCTCACTTCCAGAGCGTTGTAGTTGGCATTGGATACGTTCTGGAATTCAGGGAGTGGGCCGAAGCAGACCACATTTTGAATCGTTCCGCAGCCGGTGCTGCTGGTATTTAGCCGTCGATTGGTCGTGCCCAGTACCAGGGGGTCGATGTCTTTGAGCGACGTCAGCCCATGCCCTGAGCTTCCTACATAATTGACTTCCAGAACCGTGTCGGCGATAAGATTGCGTTGCAGGCTCAGGTTGTATTGGTAGACATAGGGCGTTCGCAGGTGCGGGTCTACCAGATAGATAGCGCCAGTATTGTTGATCGGGAGGAACGGTGTGAAATCGATGTTGGAGGCAGGCGGTTTCGATGGGAAAGTATTCGCCACGCCCAAACTCTTGCAATTGCCGTTCGCGTCATAATTGCAGGCATTCTGGTAGGGCTGGCTCAGATAGGTCAGCGGCGCGGTCACCGGACAACCTGAAGTGCTATTGACGCACGTGGGCGGCAGGAAGTTCGGGGAATTGTAGAACAGTCCAGCGGAACCCACAAACGGGGGTGTCCCGTTGAACTGAAGGTTGTCTTCGCCTTTGAGGATGTCATAGAAGACCCCGACGCCGCCGCGGAGGCTGGTCTTGCCGCTCCCGGTTGGATCCCAAGCAAAGCCAAAACGCGGTGCGAAGTTTTTCTTGTCGGGGAAATTCGTTCCGGTGGGAGCACCGGGATCGCCGGGAAACACCAGTCCCAACGGGGCGTTGACAAATCGTTTTGACTGTTCTCCGGGAATCACCGAAAAAGTGCGCCCCTGGGTGTCGTACTTGGGCGTGTTGTATTCGTAACGCAGACCGATCGTCAGTACTAGGTTCTTGCGGAAGTGCCACTCGTCTTGGCCAAACACATAACTGCTCTTGCTGCGAATGTTGGAAGGCGCCAGCGCGTTCTGGAAAAAAGCGTCCGGGGTGCCGAGAAGAAAATCCGCATAATCGTTTCCCGAGCCCGTGCTCGTACCGGTGTAAAAATCGAACTCCCCATTCAGGTAATAGCCGTAGAGCAGATTTTCCTGATAAGGCGAGAATCCAACGCCGAACTTCCAGTTGTGTTTTCCATGCGTCCAGGTAAACGCATCCGTCCAGGAGAACGTGTTTTCGATGAATCGGGTCGGTCCGTTTTCGGTGGGGCCAATCACAAAACCGTTGTCGAAGAAAATGTCGGTCGGACCGGTAGCCAGGTCGGGAGTGATGTCGATGCCAAGTTGCGGGCCGGTGGGGAGGTGCTTAGCTGGGTCGTCCGATAGGAAATTTGTGCGGTGCACAACGAAATGAAATTCATTGAGCACGGTCGGCGTAAAGATCCGAGTGTATCCCAGGTTGACGAAGTAAAAGGTTTTCTTATTCGTGGCGGGGAAGCCCGGGACGCTGGCGGTCGGCGCAGGGTTTAGAGTTCCGTAATAGGGGTCGCCAGCGCGGTTCAGACCAACGGTGGCCGAAAGCTTGTCTTTGGCGTTCAGAAGGAGATCGAACTTGCTGGTTAATTCATTC
>JBEKUD010000177.1:0-9967 GCA_049515395.1 Candidatus Sulfotelmatobacter sp.
AAAGCGACCATCAAATCAAATATGACGGCAGCAAGACTATCGGCAAACACATTCTGCGTTACGGTTTTGGCTTCAACCATATTCAGGGCGGCGGCTTTGCCAGCTTCTTTGGTACCGCTCCGCAGATCAGTGGTACCACTCCTCCCCCCGACGGCAACCCGCTAGACGACCACATAAGTCAGGTGCTCGCATCGAATGGTCAAGGCTTCTCCACCACTCAACCTGCCTTGGGGTTCCCGGCAGGCGGCCTGGGGCCGGACAATCGTTTGTCCTTGTATATCGGCGATAGCTGGAAGGTGCGGTCGAATCTGACCGTGGCCCTCGGCTTGCGTTGGGAACGCGACACAGGCCGGACGGACAGCGACCTTCCCGCCATTGCTCCCATCAACCAGTTCTTCCCTGGCCACGGAAACGCGGTGAACAATCCCAATCGCAACTTCGCCCCACAATTGGGTATTGCCTGGGACCCGAAGGGTGACTTCAAGACTGTAGTTCGCGGCGGTATCGGGTTGTACTACGAGAACGTCATCTTCAACAACGTTCTCTTTGATCGGCCCTCGCGTTTAAAAAATGGTGCATTCCTTCAGATTGTGGAACCTTGCTCAAATGGCACGGGAGTGATAGGGCCAGATCCAGCGCAACTCGCTTTGGGTGAAACTACGGCAACTGCCTGCTCGGATACCATCGGCAATGCGGCCTCGACCATAGTGGCCTTCGAGAATACCTTCAAAGCCAACACGCCGTTCAGCCTGACTAACCCAAATGGCGCTTACATCGGCAACTTCTTGACCCCAGGCAACCCACTCTTTGGCGCGAACGTAAACGCATACGACAATAGCCAGGGACTGTTCGATTCCAACTATGTCAGCCCGCGCGCGGTACAGATGAATCTCGGCATCCAGCGCGAAATCCGTCACGGAATGGTGCTCAGCGCGGATTTACTGCGGAACGTCGAGACCCACGCCCTGCTCGCGGTTGATCTCAACCACACGGGGGACATCTCCAACTTTAACTCTGCCAATGCCGCAGCCGCGATCTCCGCGACTGAGACAGCTTTCGGACACCCTGGGGACCTTCAATCGACCATCAATGCGGGAGCTAAGATCGGCGATTTCGTGGGCAACGGGATGGGAAGCCCTCTTGATGCGGGTGGGGCTTGCGCTTGCGCCTTCACGGGCACCAATCCAGCATTAGGTCAGTTTTACATGGAGGAGCCCATCAGCCGTTCGGTCTACAACGCCCTGCAGATGAAGTTGACGCAGAACGTGGTGAACCCGGCTCCCGGGCTGAAGGCGGCGAACTTCCAAGTCGCCTACTCGCTGTCGAAATTTGTAAATCCCGAGGCCTTCCAAGGCCCTCCACCTCCGGGGAACCCGGCGGCTCAAAATGATCAGGATTTCGTCCTGACCGCCGCGGACAACAATCAGCCGTTGCGATTCATGGGGCCGTCACTGCTCGACCGCACCCACCAGATCTCCTTCGGCGGAAGCTTCGATGTACCCCATGGCTTCCGTTTCGGGGTCATCTCTCACTTCTATAGCCCGCTGTCTAGCCCGGCGATTATCGGTCAAAATTTTACTCCGGGGCAAATCTATCAGACCGACTTCACCGGAAGTGGAATTTTTAACCAGCCCATGCCCGGCACCACCAACGGCTCGTTCATGCGCCAGTTTGGGGTGACTGGACTGAACAACGCAATCAACGGCTACAACGCGACCTACGGAAATGAGCCAACCCCGGCCGGCCAGAAGCTGATCACCGCAGGCTTGTTTACCGTCGCGCAACTGCAACAGATTGGCGCCGTGGCTCCGATAGTGGCGCAGGCCCCACCAAACCAGTTGGTTTACCCATGGACCAGAGCCTTGGATTTCAAAGCCAGCTGGGTTCACCGGTTCGATGAGCGGTTCACGATCGAACCGAGTATTGGCTTCTACAATGTGGCCAACTTCTCCAACTTTAACCAGCCTCCGGGCGTGATGACCGGCTGGCTTACCCAAGGTAGTGGTTCGATCAACAGTATTGCCTCTGGAAGCACGAGCGCTCAATCCTACCGTGTCGGGAATGGAACGGGCGTATTCGGTCTGGGTTCCCCTCGAGTGCTGGAGTTTGGAATGCATCTGACCTTCTAGACCCTGCTGTCACTGCATTTCGGGCCACCAGTCAACGCTGGTGGCCCATTGCCATATGTTCGCGGACCGTCGACTCGGATCCTTTGGCGATTCCCAAATTGTCCAGAAACGCGCTTCGGCGAGATCAATCGTGATGTCCTCGATGCCGACTTCGGGACAACGTCGTCGGAATCCGCCTGAAAAGTGAAAATGCAACTTCCGGCTTGCCATTCAGCAACTGTCCGCCAAAATACTCTCTCCTTGACCAACTAGGAGAGCTTGGTTAAGACGTGAGCACGATCGATGGTAACGTGAATGTGACGGGCACCGGCCATCCCGAGCGTCTCGAGTTCATCGTTACCCATCCCAACTACTTTTCCATGTTGGGCGCGCCCCCCCAAATTGGAAGATTGTTTGGTTCCCAGGACTTTGCGCTCGGTTTCGCGCCGGTTACGGTGATCAGCGATGGCCTGTGGCGCCGCTCCTACGGCGCCGATCCAAATTGCCAACTCAGGGCAAGAAGGAAGTAATCATCGTCCACGAATTCATTCATGCTCTTGCCGGGTAGAAATACCGCCGCAAACAAGAGTATTTGCGCGGCGGCAAGGAAATCTTCCGGGGTGTGGGTCGAGTATTCGTGGGCGAAGCCCGGTGAGAAGGAAGGCTCCCGTAACGTCACTTACCTCCTGGGCGCCAGAGGAACGCCGTACGCGGCGGCGGCCGGGGTCTATGATGACAAGGCAACCATTGGCGAGTTGTCGAAGCTGAGCAGCACGAAGTAGCCCGGCTGATCTCACGCATCACGTCGCAACAAACAGCCAGCCGCCCGATGTCTGGGCGGCCTTTTCTTCTGCATCAGGACGGAGACCGGAGCCATAACTGGCGAAGCCAGGCGATATCACGCATTGAGAATTTTCCCTGCCCGGGACAGCCCCACTGTTTGTGTCTCCGGTTCCGGGAAGACGCGGCAGGGAGCAGCTTCGGTTCAAGAGCAGAAGCGATCATGCGGAAAATTGATGACGTGTTCGGATCGTGGTGCAGTTTTAATTTCCAGTGGCTAGCAATCGGCTCCGGCCTGTGGGAAACTGTGGCTATGACATCGGCTAGAAAGCTTGAATTCCACAAAAGTGCGCAGTTTACAGGATGGGCCTGCACAGCGTGCGGGTGGGCCAAGCCTATTCCCCGCCTAGTAGAATCCGGGGGTAATCTGCCAAAGGATATTGAGACCGACTTCGCCAATCACGATTGTGCTAAACACCCGTGTGAGCGCAACTCTAAAGTTTAGCTTGCACAGCCTTCCTCCGTCGCCACCCGGAGCATTGAAGGGGTTATGAGTATCCGCTGCCATTGTCCGATTTCGGCAACGCAGCAAACATGAGTGAGTGGCCTGAGGGTAGGCTGAGTCCTTTCGCTTGGCCTAACAGCAGGTGACCGTAACCTCGAACGGAGGGGAAATGAAACTCAAGAAACTCAAGCAAGTCGTAAAGGGTCTGGCTATCGGGATGGCGAGGCTGGAAAGTCAGCTTCAGAGAGTCACGAACGCCCTATCAGCACTGAACGGGAGTCCGCAAATGAGCGGGTCTAAGGCTGCACCAGCTAAACGACGCATGTCAGCATCAGCCCGAGCGAAAATTTCTGCTGCCCAAAAAGCACGCTGGGCGAAGGTGAAGGCGCAGCAGAAAAAGGCTGCCTAGCTATCGCGGATGTTCACCGCCTTTGAACTCTCAGCGGGGTCGCTTAGCTCGCCTCAATTCGCGGGCCGCAGGGAAGCCCACGGACAGAACTAATAGCACAACGAAACAGCAAAACCGCCCTAATCCTCGCTTGGAAGGACAAGAAAATCACTGTCATCGAGCGAACACCGTGGCGTGTGGGAGTCGACGAGCAGCGATGGGTGGAGGGCACCGTTGTGGTGAACTGCGATCAGTTTTACGTGACTCTGCTGGTGTCTCCCACAAGTGTTGCAGAATCTTTTCCACTCAGCCGCGTGGAAGTCAGTTTCGACAATCTGCGGCACAGGTTAAAGTTGGAGATTGAGATTCTGAGATGAGGACAGACCCCTTGATTACTCATTCCCTGGTGGGCAAAAGACCCGTCCGGTGCGGCCAAGATGATTAACGCCAGATCGGAAACGGCGGCGAGGAAGGCCGCGCTCCGCGATGCATTGAGATTTCGCAGGTGCCTGATTCCGGCAGACGGATTTTACGAGTGGCAGCGGACGGGCAAAGCGAAGCAGCCGTACTGCTGTTGAAGTCAATGCCGGGAAGTTGTTCGCGTTCGCGGGGCTGTGGGATCGCTCGAAAGACCCAAGCGGGCAGTGGGTCAAATCCTGTTCGATTTTGACCACGACCCCAAACGCGGTGACCGCAGCCGTCCACGAGCGCATGCCAGTCATCCTTGACCCCGACAGCTACGACCTCTGGCTTGATCCGGGCATTAGGGACGTGGGTGCGGCGTCCGACCTGTTGAAGCCCCACGATGCGCGAATGATGCGGTGCTATCCCGTAAGCACGCGCATCAATCACGTGGTGGACGACGACGAAGAATGCTCCGCACCCGTGGAACTCGCCCAGACTCAGGCTCGTCTCTTTCAGTAGTGGGTGGGCCGGACCTAAGAGCAGGGAGCGAGGGAAAGACCTTGCGTCAAGGAATGCCATAAAACCGTTCACTTTTGATCAGCTTTCTGCCTTGGCTGCCACCTATCATTTCAGCCAACCAGCCTTGCCGGCCTTGAAGGAGAATTATGGAAAACTTCGCCGAGTTGATGCAAAGGCTACTTGAAATCCAAAGTGGTGGGAGACAAAGAAGCCCAGAGCTGATCGAGGAAGATGCGCGATTGATGGATCGTCTACAAAGACGAACTCTGAGAAGAAAGCCCACACAAACGAGGCGGCCTAGCCAAGATGCCAGAGTAGACGCGATTCAAGGCCTAACTTTTCCTCCCATAGAGTAATGATGCAGGGATGCAGAACAGGGTTAGGCAGCGGGTCGGCTACGGTTCGGCACTCGGTATTGCCTTCGGCAGAACTGAAGCATGCCTTAGGCTACTCGTGTGGGCCGCGCAGACGAAGTCTTCGCCGCCCTGTTCGCTGACTTCTAGATAGTCGGCGATCCCTTTGCAGTTCGAACGATGACAAAGAATCAGTCGATCCGGTGGATGGTCAAGGCTAAAGTATTCCATGAAATCCTCCAGTGGTGTGAGGGCGTGAAGCTTGAACAGCCAGAGTGGGAGTCCTTGAGCGGACGCCAACCTTACCAGAGCCGTGGGCGGCCACGATAGAGCACCACGCGCTTACTTGATGTCAGCTTCCCTGGTCTCACGTGCGGTCGGTATCGTCACTTCTGTGATGTGAATTAAATCCTTGTCCGGGTAGACGTAACCTTCCGCGTGCACGTAGTGTCCTTCGTGACCCTTAAGGGTTTCCGGATTGTCCACCTTCCAGGCTCTTTGCTCGGTTACGAAGCTCAATTTCTCGCCATCTTCCTGAACTACACCCATGATGGTTGTCAGCCGAGCCCCTCTGTCCACCAGAGTCTTCGGTATCGGATTGGGCGCGTCCTGCGAGAGAGCGACGACGACGCTCAGGCAAAAGCACAGAGAGAGAACGGCCCATAAAAGAGTTCTCATGGCAGGAACCTCCGTTCCAAGATAAATGCGCGTGCTTTGTAAACTTGGGAAGGCGGAGTTACCCGCCTTCCCGTGCGACATACTTACAAACTTTTACGCCGCTACGGCAACGTTATGGAAGGTCGAGGTGACGGACTCAAACGTCTGAACCATGGGCACTCCATCGATCATTCTTGCAAAGGTTTTCAATACTTCTGGGTAAGTATTGGTGTTGTAAGCTTCTGCATAGGCTTTGCTCTCCCACAGACTGATTGCGACCACATCTAGGCTGCTGGGATTTGACAATGTGATTTCGTCCTTGAACCCCTTCTGCTTGCGAAGTAAAGGAAGAACGTCGTTCTCAAAGGTCCGGCTGTAATCAGAAAGCATATTGGATTTCAGATGAATCGATACATTGCGTGCAAACATGGGCAACCTCCTTAGGTTGGGGTTGCTAAGAAATAAAACTTCAGATGGGCTGACTTAGTTCAGGGAACCTGAAAGAGTAAGAAGAGGAAGCTCGCTCACTTACGATGCTAAGCTTGTGCGTCATCGTTGTCAAGCTGCCGAACTGCCGAATTGCCGACTTGCCGAATATAGCAAGCTGCTGCGTTAGATTTCACAGGATAAAAGTTTATATGCGCTCTACAGTGGATGGCAGAATCGTGGCAGGTGGGGAAGATGTTGATTTCGTCGATGCGGCGAAACGGGATGAGTTGCTGGCACGCAAAACCAAAACCCTGGGAAAGAAAATCCGCAAAATGTTCCCCCACCTTTCCTGGAAATTGGCCAGCGCTTAAACCGGGACTCTTGCGGAGTCCAAGGACGGCCTCCCTTTATATCGGACCGCATAAAAACTTCCCAGGCGCGCAATTCGCTCTGGGATATGGCGGCAACGGCATTACGTTTGCAACCATCGCGAGCGCCATTATTCCTGCCTGATTTCAGGAACCAAGAATTCCGATTCGAGGATATATCGATTCGGCCACAAGTCCGGATAACAACGCAGAGCTCGACTCATTCGGATGACGGGCAGGGGAATCAAGCGACAGCTCCAGGCCACGGACTGGAAGGACTGGACACCTATCATCCCGGCCAAAACCCAGTGTGCTGACTCCCGCTCTGCGCGCCCGCATCCTATGGCGACGCGGAGAACAGCTAGCGACGGGTCCACGCACTGGAGTTGCCGCAACTAGCCTCTGCGCTACGCGTCAGCAAAGACGCAGTGCATCGCGTTTGGAAGAAGCCGGCTTGAAGCCGCACCGTCTCGAACGCTACATGGCCAGCGACGATCCTGAATTCGAAAGCAAAGCTGCCGACATCTTCGGCCTCTATCTGCACCCGCCGCAGCACGCCGCCGTGTTCTGTGTCGATGAGAAGACCGCCATTCCAGCCTTGGATCGTCTCGATCCCGTCTTACCGCTCTCGCCGGGACGTGCCGAACGCCACGGGTTCGCGTACTACCGCCACGGCGCGCTCTCCTTAATATGCAGCGCTCCATACCGCCACCGGTCGCGTTCAGGGTAAAACCGCTGCCCGCCATACCAGCCGTGAGTACTCATCGTTTCGTTTGGTAAATCATGTGCCCAATCGCACAAGACGCGGAAGTCATCGATCTTCTAAGGACCAACCTGTTCTGATACCTGCTTGTGAGTGAGCTATTCTCGCTCCCCCGCGCTTCTGCCATGCACATTCCCCTAAATGCCACGGCACTGATTTACCAGACGATCAATTCTGACCAGTTTTCCCGGCTCCAAACTCCCATACTGGCGATTCACAAGTACGAGCGACTGTGTGGAAAGGAAAGAGGTGGGCAATGGCTGAACTAAGGAGGATAGACGAAGGGTTTCCGGCGACCGGGTTGGCGACCTACGGCATTCCGCCAAAACAACCCGAAGGACCCAAGCTGGTGAAGGGCCAAGAGGCGGAAACGCTGGATAGAGAGGCCGCTGTCTCAGAGCCAATGGTCTTGTTTTCTGAACCGGAGATGGGAGATTTTCGATCGCAGTGGAGCAAGCTACAGACCGCATTCGTGGACGAGCCGCGCCGGACGGTCGAAGGTGCAGACAAGCTGGTAGCTGCAGTGATGCAGCGACTCGCGGACGGTTTTGCCAATGAGCGGTCGGGATTGGAAAAGCAGTGGGACAGCGGTGACAACGTGTCCACTAAGGATCTGCGGGTTGTCCTACAGCGCTACCGTTCCTTTTTTGACAGACTACTGACACTGTAAGCACGAATACGCGGGTACAGCTAAGGACCTGGACATGAGGGTGAAGCGAGCTATGTTACTCAACGACAAGGAGAAAACTGATGAACCCCAGTACGAAGGATGAGATTAAAGGCACCGTTCACGAAGTGAAAGGCAAAGTCAAAGAGACGGCCGGCAAAGTCACGAACAATCCTAACTTACAAGCCGAAGGCAACGCAGAAAAAAACACCGGCAAAGTTGAGAAAAAGGTCGGACAGATCGAAAAAGTGTTCGAGACGTAAAGCAGGAGGGCTCAGAGCACATTCGTGCGTTCGGGACAACTGATGTACCGCCGTTTTCCTCTTCAATGATCGCCCGGAAACGGCGGACGTCAGCTTGGCAGTCAGAGTTCTGTATTGGGCACCCGCCAATGGAGAATGGTCACCCCCAACGAATTCCTCCGCTCCGCGCATGCAGGACAGTAACTCTTGACCGCGCGGACCAAACATATTTCAACAGTCCCGAGATATTGCGTCAACGGACCTTTACAATTCGCAACCGAGGTTGGCGTAATGTAATATAGTTTATGCGAGCTGCTTCCGCTTGCTTCGCGTGCGCATCTGCGAGGAGGGCCGTTATGAGCGCACTCCGGCTTGTTCTTTGCTCCTTCGGTCTGGCCGGGGCTGGCGCCGCTATCTTGTCGTGTGGGTCGAGTTCACAGCACCAACTCCAATCGATCACCCTGTCCCCCGCGCAGCGCGGACGCACAGCAGTATCCCGACGGGCAGGTGCAGTTCGTCGTCACCGGCTACTACAACACTGCGCCTTTGACGGTTGCTCTACTCCCGGCAAAGTGGGGTGCTTGCTATCAATCCTCGCTTACAACTGAGATATCCATCAACAGCACGGGAGTGGCTCAGTGTGGCATCGGAGCGGTCGGCACATACGTGATCTGGGCCAACGATCCGCTACCCGACACTGGTGTCTATAGCTGTCCGTCGACCAACCCCTGCGGTGAGGGATGCGTTTTCTCCGCAACTGCACAACTTACCTGCCCCTAAGGTTTCGTCCGGTTCGTCGCGCAAGGAAACGCCGCCCAGGGTGCCAACCGCAACATGACAGCCTAGGAGGCAAACCGGGATGTTGCCATGGAAATGGGCCGTGAAGACTCTCACGGAGTCTCGCGAGTACTGGATCGTCACGGTGCGTCCCGATGGTCGACCCCATGCCATGATCATTTGGGGCCTGTGGTTCGACGGTGCGTTTTGGTTCGGCACAGGGAGCAAGACCCAAAAGGCACGCAACTTGGCGAAAAATCCAAACTGCATTGTGGGCACTCAGAATGCTGCTGAAGCGGTGATTCTGGAAGGTGTCGCCGAATTGATGACAGACCCAGCCATTGGGAGGAAGTTAGAACCAACATCGCTCAGCAAATATGGAATGAGCGGCGGTGACGGCTCTGGGCCCCTCTACCGTGTGCGCCCGAGCCGCGTATTCGGCCTTATAGAAAAGAGCTTCCCGAAGACTGCGACGCGCTGGACATTCGATCGAGGTCAGTGAGCGTCATTGATTTACTCGAGACGGTTCAAGGTAACGGTGCTAATAAGCGCCAGCATCGGATGCTCGCGCCTGCTTTGCTGGAGTCAAGGCGATGAGAGCGAGACCGATGACAGCGATAAAGGCGAAGCCGAGCAGATCGTTGCGTAGATCGTGGTATTGGATGCCTTGCACAATCATGACGCCGTCATGAGCAAGCGTGGACCAGCCAGCGAAAAGGATGAGGGTGCGATGCTGACGCGGGTTGCGGGCGGCGATCAGCAGGAAGACGCCGAGCGAGATGTAAATACCGAGGATCATCTGGTCCTGCCTGTTGATCGTCGTTGCCGCGCCGTCACGGAGCGCGCCCGTGAGCGGGTAAAGGCCAGCCAAGCAAGCTAATCCCGATAAAACCAAGAGAACCTTAAGGGCACATTCTCGGATCATAACGAATCCTCCGTTTCTGCAAATGTCTCCGAACTAAATTTTGATGCTGCGACGAGTCAGCCGATTGGACGTTGTCTGTCA
>JBEKUD010000178.1:0-9951 GCA_049515395.1 Candidatus Sulfotelmatobacter sp.
CTTGAACATCGTAGAAAATTCCGAAGCCTCCCCGCACTACGGTCTTCTCATTCCATGGGGTCCAGGCGAATCCGATGCGCGGAGCGAAATTGTTGTAATCCGTGTCGACATTTCCAGAAGCGCTGACACCCGGCATCTGCGGTGAGACAAACTGGCCGGTGGCAAAATCAAAATTGGCGAGACGATTTTCCTGCTCGACCGGCGGAGTAAATAGATCGTAGCGCAGCCCCAGGTTCAGCGTTAGTTTCGGCGTAATCTTGAAATCGTCCATGAGGTATGCGCTGAACTCCGTCCAGCGCATGCCAAACGATCCTTTTTGGCCGTCGCGATAAGCGGAGATAGGGTAGCCCATCAGAAAACTGGCGAGCGCACTTCCTCCTGTGTCCGTAGTCAAGTCTGAAGTGAAGAGTTCGTTGAACGACATATCGCCGCGAGCGTTTTGGGTTTGGAAAAATCCATGCAGCCGGCGGCGCAGGTCTGCTCCAAACTTGAAGGAATGCCGTCCGTGCACGTAGGTAAAGGCATCCATGTACTGGTAGTTGTTTTCATTCAAGTACTCTGGAAACCAATCCGTGCTTCCCAGTGAACTCAGACTGGAAAACAGGAGGCTAGGCAGGCCTCCGGTCGCCGATGCGTTCTCGGGATTAAAAATGCCCGGAATGCCGAGTTGCTGCGAGATCGGCTGGCCGGCAAAGTTCTGCACAGCCCGTACCACGTATCGGGAATAGCCGATTTTGAATTCGTTGATTTTGTCCGCGCTAAAGGTGTGAACATCGCTAATTCCGGCAGATCTCGCCAGATTTGTGATATTTCCGGTAAAGATACCTCCGCCAGCTTCGCCAGGTAGCGGATCGGGCGCGAAGGCTTGCACATTGTTGAAGCTGAATGTCAACGAGAGGCTGTCTTTGCTGGTGAGCTGATGATCCCCTCGCACATCGAAAGAATCCTGATTGTTGCTGGCAGACGGGTTGGACAAATAGTTGCCCGCCGACGACGGGCGGTTGGGAGCGGGATACAGTTGCACGAGTTTCAGCGCGGCGGGGTCAAGACAGGCACCGTCGGTTGCGCCGGAGCACGGAGGAATCACGTTGATCTGGCCGTTGTACTGGACCGGACTGCGCAGAGTTAAATTCGTTCCGTCCGCACAGGTGTAGTTGCGATTCGTGAAAGGATCAAAAATCGTCCCGGTGTCGAAGGTGTCCGCGGGGGAGGGCGTAGGACACGGGGAGAAAGTTTGGCCGGTCAGCAAGTCGGTGAAATTACCTGTGCGCTCGGAGAGAGATGGGACAATCGAAACGAATGTCTGTGCCTGACGGATGCGAGTTCCCTGGTAATCAACAAAGAAAAACGTCTTGTCTTTGATGAGGCGGCCGCCGAGAGTTCCTCCAAACTGGTTTTGCTTGAAAGGGGCGATCGGCTGGCTGGCGCTGTCGAAGTAGTTCTTGGCGTCGAAAGCTGAATTGCGCAGGAATTCGAACAAGCTTCCATGAAATTGATTGGTCCCAGACTTCAACACGACGTTCACCACGGCCCCACCTCGTCCAATGTCGGCGCCGAAGTTGTTGGTTTGCACTTTGAATTCCTGGATGGCGTCGATCGAGGGCTGGATGACTTCAATTCCAATTTGCTGTTCGTTGTTGTCGAAGCCGTTCAGAAGAAAATTGTTGTTGGTGGCAGTGAGCCCGTTCACTTGAATGGATGCATTGCCCCGCTGATCTTCCGGGATGCCTCCCTGCTGCACGGTGAAACCAGCGCTCGGCCCTTGGTTGACGCCCGGCGTCAGATAGGCCAGTTCCACGAAGTCTCTTCCATCCAAGGGCAGGTCGTGTACCTGGCTCTGACCAATCACCTGGCCTAATGACGAAGTCTCCGACTCGATCAAGGGAGCTGCTGCCGTGATAACCACCTGCTCGCTAATCGAACCGACCTCCAGCGTGACATCCACCCGCACGACCTGATTTACGTCCAACTTGAAGGCAGTTTGCAGTGCCTTTTTGAATCCCGGCCGCTCCACTGCTACGGTGTACTCACCGGATTTAAGTTCCGTCACTACGTACTCGCCATTGTTATCAGTTTTTGTTTTCGCCTGGACGTTCGTCTGTGTCTCCGTGATCGTGACCGCGGCACTGGGGACAACCGCCCCGGAAGCGTCTTTGACGGTCCCAACAATCTTCCCCGATTCCACCTGAGCTTCGACAGTGAAGGAAGCGGCCAACAGGAAAATGACCGTGATGATGACGCGAGCAATCTCCCGAGAAAACGACGTCTCGTGCGAGCATCGTACGTACTTGCCGTCGGCAGTCTTGACCATAGCGCGATCCCCCGTAAACGCATATGAACCTCGTATGTATATACGATGTCAAGAACATTCTCAGTCCGGGCTGACAAAATCCCCCTTCCGTTTTTGCATTAATTCCAGTAACAAATTGTAAACACAGTATTTAACACAACATTACAGTCTGGATATCGCTCGTTCATAACCTGAAGAACGATGGCATTTAACGGGCGATATACACGTTGTATACTATGTGGACCAAAAAAAGGAGCTCCCTTGCCACAACACGCTGGAGTACTCGATTTCGTTGCAATAGAAAGTCTGGGTCTCGCGATCGATAGCAACAGCTTCGTCCCCTACTACATGCAGATCGTGGATCACGTTCGGGAGATGGTCAAGAAGAACAAGTTGAAGCAAGGCCAGACTTTCTGCTCAGAGGGCGAGATTGCCCAGGCGCTTGGGATCAGCAAGATGCCGGTGCGACAAGCATTTCAGAAACTACGATCCGAGGGATTGTTGGTGATTGCAAAAGGCAAAAGGCCGGTGGTCGGTTCCGGACGGGTGCCTTGGAATTTTCAGCAGCTTCGAGGCTTCAGCGAGGAGATGCGACGGCGGGGCCTCAATCCGTCTGCCCGGCTGCTGAGTATGAGTCTGGAAGATCCTGACTTGGAGGTGGCTCAAGCCCTCAAACTAACCCCGGGAGAGCGTGTATATCGCGCCCGGCGGCTGCGCTTCGTCAATGACGAACCGGTAGCGGTGGTCACGAGCTACCTCCCCGCGCGCATCTTTGTGGGAATCGATAAACAAGACTTGGAGAAGCAGTCTCTCTATTCCATTTTCGAGCAAAGCTACAAGCGCAAATTGCAATGGGCGGAAGAGGTGATCGGCGCTGTCGTTGCGGGAGAGGAGGAAGCGGGAATACTCCAAACATCCGTGGGAAGCGCACTTCTCATGATCCGGGAGACAACCTACGACGCGCAAAACGTGGCGATTGAATACAGCCTCTCAATGTTGCGCGGCGATCGCTACACGGCCTCGGTGATCTCGGTGCGAAAGAATTGACCCGTAATCGAGAGCAAGGTGGTATTGCGAACTCAAGAAAGCAGGGGCCAACTTCTCTAGCTGGCCCCATCGAGAACTAGCGCTGGAGCTGCATGTCGTTGTTCATCGCGGTCCAGATGGATCCAGAACTTCCATTGTAGGGTACGGCGTCGCCTTCATACTCCCCATAGAACACACCACGTACCCAGTTCGCCGGCACAGGCAAGCTGGATGGATCCATGGTATAGCCTTGATTGAGTAAGGTTTTCAACGCAGAGGTACTCGGTTTGCTCGTGCTGTAGCCCCATTCCCCAAATCCAATCTTCGCGTTAGGGAACAGGTTTTGCACCTGCGTAAAGAAGGAACCCCAGACGGAAGGACTTGGGTCAGTCCCGCTGGGACAGTCTTGATGGTAGTAGCTCACCAGCACGTAATCGAGGCCGTTTTTCATACTCATCGGCACGTTGGCTGTTGCCCAAGTGATGGGATCAAATTTCGCCGGGCTGTCGCAGCCGGATCCGGCGCCGGGATAATGCAGAGTCAGCTCCGCGAGCTGGCCCGCGCCCTTGACGATGTTGTAGGCGTCGATCATCTTCGTGATGACTTCGGCATCGGTCGTTTTCGGCGTCTTCCAAGGGCAGCTAATCTTTGAACTTGAATCGGCGCTGTCCAACCAGTTGCCGTTGATTTCATTGCCAACCTCCCAAAGGTCCACATAGGCGCCGAGTGTAGAAACATAGTCGTTCCAACGTGCGTCATGGTTGGCTACGGTGAAACATCCCATGTAACTGGAATCGACAACTTCTCCACGTATGAAGGGGGGCCGGGTTTGTTGCTTAAGAGTCTGCATGGCTGATAAATACGTGCCGGCCACAGCTCCTTCTCCACCACCAGCAGCAACTTCAAGCGTGTATGTGATCCTAGCCGTAGGCGTGACCGAGAAATTATTCAGCGATGGAAGCAATTTATTCATGTAAGTCGGAGTCCTGATATCAGTTGCGTTGCCGGCAAAGTCATAGTCGGCTACGGTCCCACCGTGGAGGGGAGAAGGGAGATCGCGGGCTGTGGTCACGGCAGCGTTTACAGAAGCCGAAATCGCCCTGTCCGCCTGTAAGACGGCAGTGATGGTCACAGTTCCCGAAGTGGGAATCGTGGCCGGAGCTCGGTATTGTCCGGAGTTCGAAATCGTGCCTGCGGTCGAGTCGCCGCCGGGAACGCGGTTCACGTCCCAAGAGACCATCGCGTCGAAATCCTCCGGCACAATCGCTGTGAACTGGCGCAATTGATCGGTCCGCACGGTGGCGCCGGCAGGTGATATCCACATACTCCGCGGATCTGACGCAACCATAATTGTCGTCGATGTGGAACTGGTGTTGTTGGCGTTTGACGCAGCGGTGAGTGTCACGACCGCGGGGTGGGGTGCCGCTGCGGGAGCCACGTAGGTGACTGAGAAGGGGCTGACATTCGTGAGCGTTCCACAACTGTGATTCGAACAATCGACTCCAGTGAGCGCCCAGGTCACTCCCTTATTCTGAGAGTCGTTTTCCACGCCTGCATTGACGATCAGCGATCCCCCGGTTTTCACTGACACAGCCGTTGGAAATACGGACACAGTGATATGGGGACTGCTGGCGGGCGTGACAATGTCATCGGCTGGCTCAGATTCGACGCCATCGGGTGCTGCTTTCGCCTGCGTAAATGCCGGGCCCGAGAATGAAACGGCGATCAGCAGAGCCCCTAGCTGACGGCAAATCCTTCCGGAATTACCCAAACAAGTCCGTGTTGCATCGGAGCAGTTATGTGCGTGCATTGTTTTCTCCTTCATGGGCGGCGCAAATCTCATCCAATATGAGCGTCAGTCTATGACTTTGCTCCGCGCATGTGAGCTCCAGATGAGTAGATGATGTCAAGAAGAACTTGAAGGAAGGAACAACCCACAGGTTCTTACTCTTACGGAGTGGTGATTCTAATACATTGTTGCTGAACAACTTATCCTCGGCCTTGCCTTCCGCAGATTTTCTTCGACCGGCGAAGGCATCCAACGGCATAGTTACGTTGCATATAATGTATATAGCCAATCGGGATTCCGACTTCTCGACGCTGATTGTCGGGTCGGCTCAGCATAACGACGCTACCTACTAGAGGAAGCTCAGCGAGCCATGTTCAGAGGTCCAAGACGCTTCCCAATTTGAGCAGCGCCGGAATGGACAGTAGCAGTCTGACATATTTCCTCCTGTTTGATTTGGAATGACACTCTTGAAGACTTGAGGATGGGAAAATGGCGACGGCCCGGCCCGCTGCCACGTGGACGGTATAGATTGAGGATTGAAAGACCGAAAGACTGAAGGATTTAGGAGAGAGGGCTGCTCAAGTGCTCAACTCGGTTGGCAGGAAGATCCTCAGCAGACGCTCAGGGTCGACCGGTCGGCCGCTTCAAAGCGACAGCCCCGGGGCAACACCCACTAAACGCCGACGACATCGCTTCCCGGAAAAGTGCGCTGTGGCAGTGCCGGAACCGGTTCGTGGTGATACCGTAGATTCCAATAGTTCCACGAGCTACGGTCGAAGATTCCGGCCGGTGGATCTTTCAAGACGAGATCGAAATCGGCCTCAGAGTAGTACTTCATCGCGGTGGCAATGTCTTCTAGAGTCCCGTAGGTCATCAAGTGCGCAAGAAACAGTTTGGGTTCTTGAAGCGTTTCTTCCGGTGTTTTGAACCAAACCACGCGTTTTGCCACTCGCTTGAGGTCTTCCGAATAGTTCATGATCCCTCTTCCCGCCGACTTAGACCAGGTTTAGCCGCAACCCGTGGAAGCTCTCTCAAAGTTACTGAGGTCGCGGCCCCAAGCAGTCGCTTTCGCACTGCGGGCGTTAAGCTGTGAAGATCACCGTCCTCGAAGAACGTTAGCGCCTTAAGGCTTAACGCTCCGTTGAAATCTTTACCGTAGATCGCTGATGCGGCCGCCAGCCCTTCCGCCAGGCTCAAACCTGCTTCCAAGGTGGCCACAATATCTCGATAGTCCTTCGCCTCGGCCCTCAACTGAACCGTCTTGAGCTTGGACGCGAGAAGATCAAGCAGCGAAGCAATCTGAACTCCGTTCTCCCCGGCGATGTCGGGATCCTGCACGCGTTTGATTCCCAAAGATCCAAAGAACGAGAGCTTCACCGGTCCATTCCGATCCACCAGGGCCGTGAGTGTGTTGTCTTGGAATTGCGTCATTTCCGCGTGTTTCAGGTAGGAGATGCTGTCGCGGAGTGCACTGGGTTGGAAGGGCCTGTTCGAGAAAAAGTCGAAATCCTCCGATTGTCGATGCCCGAGTCGCAACCCAAGAGCCGTACCTCCATAAAGTACGAAAGTCTGAGGAGTGTCCTTCAATTCGGCCCAAACTCGCCTCTGAGGCTCTGGGAGAATGCTCAGATTCGGTGTGAACATTTCCAACTCCTTGGGGCTGGCCGCGCATTCTTAATCACTATAAGGCCACCTTTGCTACGACTGGTACAAATGGCGCCCACACATCCCTTATTTTGCCTGATTTAACTCAAGCTGAATAGCGACGCCTGCTCCGGGTGCTCCGGGACGGCCGGCCTTGCTCGTCGCCTCTGCCTGACGGGGATTCAGGTCGCTGTCCGAACGCGACGAGATCGGAAGGGCCGATCGCCGCTTCTACCAGAGAGGCCGGGTCGAGCTGGGTCCCGATCAGAACGTCCGCTACTACGGTTCCGGAAGGAGCGTCGCTCCATGGAGTTGGAGATCGTCCGAGAACAATTTCTTGTGTTCCGTAGTTAGCGCCTTCCAGACAGCATCGGCCGTTTCTTCAATTCCGTTCCAGACCAGGACCGCAAGGACTTCACCCGCCGGGTCCAGAAACAAGTCACGGCAGATTCTTCGGCCACCGGCTCCGTTCGCCTCGCCGGAATTTCCAACTTCAAAGCCAAATACGTCGGGAACTTTCCGAAGGTTGCTATTATCGACGCCGCACCAGGCCGCATGACGACACCTGGAGGCGCTCGAAGCCCTTGGCTTGGTTGCCCCCGTAGACGCAGCCCCCACCGTGGTTCGCCTCAAAACTTCCCGCAATCACAGTCGCTTAGGAAATGAACGCAGCTGGCCGGACTACGAACTGTGCGTCAAGTTGGGTGTCATCTTGATCTTCGAAATCCTCCAGCCGTTGGGTGTCCGCACCTGCTCGTGCTGCGGGCTCGTGCTGTGCGCGACCTTCGCCGTAAATCGCATAAATGTTGCCAGAAGTCGCCGTTGTTGGTGCGCTCGTGCCGGGAATGACGATAGGATTTTGATGTCGCATGGTCCCCGTCGACTTACTGACTATTCTCGTGCGAAAGAGGCGCTGTTCCAACTGCTCAGTCGCCTTTGTTTGTGACGACCTGCTCCGCCGGGTTGGCATGCTTCTTCAGGATTTCATCCACCAGAAACAAGTCGGTCAGGAGTGCCCGGAGATGAATGGAAGCGTTCAGATTATCGATCAACTGGGAACTGATGGCGGGCTGGGCCAGAACCAGTTCAATGGCGGCCAGAGAGTCGCGAGAGTCGCGATCGAGCACCGCAAAAAACGCCTCGTATTTGGCGGCTGGCTCAAGGCCTTCTCTGACTGCCATCGCACAAGCTTCCGCCAGCCCCGTCAACGCATTTACCGCGCGCTGCAGGAGTTCACGTACTTGTCCACCCGATTTGCTGCCCTCGTCGGTGGGGAGGCCCTGGGCTGCGTAGGCCAGCATAAACTCGTAGCACTCTTCCACAGCTTCGCAGCGATTCGATATCTCAGCCCGCATCGGTTAGCCCTCGATCCTCCGCCCGGTTGGATGTCAATGGCGACGATGGAGCTTCGACCGCCCATCGCTTGGGATCGTGTTCCTTCAGATAGAAGTCGCGGCTCATCCAACCAAAGATCATCGATTTCGTGATCGCGCGCTTCTCCGGACGGAGTCCGAAGTAGACGTGCACCATGATCAACGCGATCAGTCCGACGCCCGCCAGGCCGTGCAGCACATACATCATCCCCCAGGTCATATCGCTGAACAGATACGGATTGCGGGGAAAGAAAATGGTGCGTACGCGAGACATCATGAACACACCAGTAATGATCGCAGATAAACCAGCGGCGATGATGGCACCGTGGTAGAGCTTGTTCTCTAAAGGATATTTGGCGAATTTGTCCGGTGGTCGCGAAGCGCTCCCCACAAACCGCAGCGTTCTTCGCCAGGCGTCCCGCAGGTCAATCCGGTCGGGCCAGATAGCCCAGAAGTCCATAAAAAAGGATGCGTGGATGATGTGAAAAATGATCGAAGCCGTTAATACCGCACCGGCGATCCAATGATAGGTCACCCACGGAAACTGGACGCCCACCCTCGGGAGGAAGGCGGTAAACAATAAGGTGAACATTGAGGCCGCCATGATCCAATGAAACAGCCGCGCGGTTAGCGAGTGCCTGGGCACACGCTCCGGTATACGCGCCGCTACAGCCGGCGAAGGATTGGACGCAAACTCTTTTGCTCCGGAAAAATAACTCACGTATGTGGCGTGAACGATAAAGAAGAGTAGCCCGGCGATCACTGCAACCCATATCAAGAACCAGGCAATATGGATCGGGACTCTCTGCCCCCATGGACTCGTCGCCCACTCTAAGAAGTCCATGTTGCTTCCTCCACACCACTGATGGCGCGCTTCACCAGATTTCTCATCAGCGGGATCTTATAGGCATTGAACTGCAGCGGGACCGCTCCTTGCACGGCCACTCTTCCCGCCATCTCGCCAGTTGCCGGGTCGCGCGGCTTGCCGCGAACTGCATCTTCGACTGCCTTTAACCGCAACGGACGTGCGGCCGCGCCGTTCGCGGCAATTCGTATGCGCTCAATACTGCCTCCCGAAATCACCATGGCTGACGCAACGTTCATAAGCGGGAAGTCCCAAACATTGCGGTCGCTCACTTTCTCAAAATAAAATTGCGCGCCCGCCCAGGTCGACGGAATGCGGATCGCCGTCAGTAGGTCTCCAGGCTGCAAGATGTGTAGCCTGGTGATATCGATGTCAGGACCAACGAAGTAATCCTCTGCATCGACGACGCGCTCACCTTTCCGCGTACGGACGATGAACTTGGCGTCGAGGGCAATCAGGGCAGGGGCTAAGTCGGAGGGATTCACCGCCACGCAGCGGTCGGCATGCAGAATCGCATGCTCGCGGTTGCGGCCCTCGGGCGTATCGGCGTAACAAATGTCGCCGCCAGCGCGATAGCAGGACCAACCGCTTCTGTAATACCAACAACGTGTATCTTGCGAAACATTTCCGCCGATCGTTCCCTGGTTGCGGATCTGCGGTGACGCTACCAATTCCGCGCCCTGCGCCAGCAGTTCATAGTTCTGCTTGATGACAGGATGATTCACCACTTCGGTGAGCGTGGTCATCGCGCCGATTTCAATACCATCGGCGGTCGTGCGAACTCCTCGCAGCTCCTCAATTCGGCTCAGATCGACCACAGCCTTTGGCTTTCTGATTCGATCCTTCAGCCAGTCGAAGCTGTCGAGCCCTCCTGCCAGCACCCAGGCGTCGGGTCCGTGCTGTTCGAGAAGTTTCTGCGCGTCTGCGACGGAAGTTGGCTGAAACAGCTCGAACGCGGCCATTA
>JBEKUD010000179.1:0-9906 GCA_049515395.1 Candidatus Sulfotelmatobacter sp.
TCATCTCCGTTCGCGATACCGGCTCGGGATTGCCGGCGGGCCAGGCCGAACGCGTCTTTGACCCATTCTTTACAACCAAGGGAAACGGGACTGGCATGGGGCTGCCGATCAGCCGCTCAATCGTTGAGTCGCACGGCGGCCGATTGTGGGCCACGTCCAACCCCGGACGCGGCGCCACTTTTAACTTCACACTTCCCAGTACCGAGGCGTAGCAATGGATGCCCCCGGCCGCCGAACCGCCACGGCGGCGCCGCAGGAAATTGCGGCCTGACCGTAACCTTGAATTTTTGTGGAACGTTCACTCGCGACTGCTCGTCGGTTCAAGTTTCGCTGCCATTCTGACCAAGTCCGCCAGTGATTCAGCCTGCATCTTCCGCATCACATGCCCGCGATGGATCTTCACGGTGATTTCGCTGGTCCCGAGTTCAGACGCTATTTGCTTGTTGAGCATGCCCGAAACTACCAGAGCCATAACTTCGCGCTCGCGTGTGGTCAGCGATTCGTAGTGCTTTCTCAGTTCGGCAATTTCGCTCTGCTTTTGACGCGCTCTCCGGTCACGATCCAAAGCCTGATAAATCGCATCCAGCAAGTCTTGGTCCCGGAACGGCTTGGTCAGGAACTCCACCGCACCGGATTTCATGGCTTTCACCGTCATCGGAATATCTCCATGACCGGTGATAAAGATGATAGGAATCCGGATGCCCGCGTCGGCCAATTCGCGCTGAAAATCCAAACCGCTGATTCCAGGTAGCCTCACGTCCAGAATGAGGCAGCTTGGACCGTCGGTTCGTTTGCTGCGGAGGAACTCTTGCGCGGTGCCGAATGTCTCGGAACGCAAGCCAACCGACTTTAGCATGCCTTGGATGGAGGCACGCACCAAATCATCGTCATCGACGACGAACACCGTGGGGGCGGCTGGAGGTGTCATTCACGTGCCTCTAGGTTGGTCACCCATGCGAGGGCCAATGCCGTCGTCAATAAATGAACGAGTTCTCGCCATTTATGCGGGATCACAGCCGGGCCTCGTCCTCGTCGAGCATGTTTTTATCCAAATCCTGAACGGCAGAACATGATAACGCAGTGTCCTCAGTCCCCAAAAACGGGTCAGGTGGTGAATTCCGGTTGGGAGAGCAGGCGTTCGGGAACAGGAATTCGGACCTTGTTGCAGCGGATCGCCGGCTATCGCACAGGCAAGTCAAGACCAAAGCACCCGCACACGGGCCGAGAATCCGTCCAAATGCCGACAGCACTATCGGCCTGTTGACACTCGGGACAGCTGGTTTTCTTCACGTCGCCAACCGAACAACCTTGTAGCGCATGGCTTTAACGGCATCCCGGCGTTTGGAAAGCTGCATGCAGTTATTCGAGACGACGTAGACGCCGAAGGCCCACCGTCTTGAGGATTCCCTCGAAACAGCCTCGGTCGGTGCAGGGACCGGCGCTACGTCAAGAGTCGCAATGCTTCAGTAATCGGAGCAGGCAGATCTGAATTCGAAAGGACGGAATGGTAATGGCGAATGAAGACACCAAAGTGTGCGCACACATCCCATGTCTTTGCACGGTAGCAAATGGGGAAGAATACTGCGGACAAGCGTGTCGCGACGCGGGAAGCGAAGACGTGGAGATCGCATGTCAATGCGACCATCCGGCTTGTCCACTCACGGTTCCGCAATTTGTGACAGGCAACGCCATTGACCGGGCCAACTGATAGAGGACAGATCGAGTAGACGTGATACCGACGTGCGGCCCCGCCGCAGGAGGATTGATTGTGAAGTTCCTAAAACAGAGCTTGTCCCTTTTGCTTTCATGTTGCCTTGTCTTAGCCAGTGCGCCGGGAGGTCTCGCCGCTCAGTCGGACCAATCCGGACCAACGCCGGTTCAGGCCGCGCCACAAACCCCAGAACAACTGCAGCAACTGGTAGCGCCCATCGCGTTGTATCCGGATGCTTTGGTGGCGCAGATCCTCGCCGCCGCTACCTATCCCGAGCAAGTCGTGGAAGCAGACCGGTGGCTGCAGCAACATACCGAACTTAAGGGCGAACAACTTGGCAAAGAGGTCGACAAGCAGCCCTGGGATCCCAGTGTTAAGGCGCTCGTGGAGTTTCCTTCGGTGCTCGCCAACATGGACAAGAATCTCTCATGGACCTCGTCGCTTGGGGATGCTTACGTCAACCAAGAGCAAGACGTCATGAAGGCCGTTCAGGTGATGCGTGACCGTGCGGAGAAGGCCGGCAACTTAAAGAGCACGTCGCAGGAAAAGGTGAGTAATCAGGGGCAGACCATTGTGATTGAGCCCGCAGACCCTGAAGTTGTTTACGTTCCTGAATACGACCCCTGGCTCGTGTATGGAGAGCCCATCGGAATCTGGCCGGGCTGGTACTGGTATCCGGGACTGTACCTCACGGGGCCAGGGTTCGGATGGGGCCTTGGCTTTGGAATTGGCTTCTTCGGCGGTTTCGGATGGGGGTGGGGACACTGGGGATACGATTGGCATAATCATGGGATCATGTTCAACCACGGCGCCTACATCTCCCACAGCCGGGTTTTCGTCAATCGCAACAATTTCAATCGCGCCGGTGGATTCCATGGCGGTGGCTTCGCCGGCGGCCGAGGCTTTGCGTCCTCGGAACGCGGCTTCTCGACGCCACACGCCCAGGCCGGCACTCATTCCGGAGCTTTTAGCGGGTTCAATCACGGAGGGGTGGCAAGAGGTTTTTCCTCCCGTGGGCAGTCGAGCTTTGGCGGAGGCTTCCATGGAGGTGGAGGTTTCCACGGAGGCGGGGGCGGTCGCCGGTAATTCGGTTCAATTACGAGAAACGAGATTAACGAGATTGATGATATGGAGAAAGAACTCATGCGCACAAACAATAAGACGGTCAAAACAAGTGAAAAAATTATCGTGAGGTTTGCCTGGGGGTTCGCATCCACTGTCCTTCTTCTGCTGCTGGTGATGGGCATCGCCGGAGCGAGCTTTGCTCAGGAATCACCACAACCAAGAACGTTCTCGTCTCCAGGCGAAGCTAGTGACGCTCTCTTTCAGGCTGCCCAGAAGCAAGATGAGCCGGCCCTGGAAGCTATCCTCGGAGCAGGCAAGGAGGTCACTTCGTCGCGCGACGACGTCGAAGACAAGCTCGAACGCGAGCAGTTTAGTCAAAAGTACCAGGAGATGCACCGTCTGGTCCGAGAGCCCGATGGAAGCACGGTGCTGTATATCGGCGCAGAAAACTGGCCTTTTCCGATCCCGCTGACCTCAAAGAATGGCGCGTGGTATTTCGATTCCGAGACAGGTACGCAGGAAATTCTGTTCCGGAGAATCGGAGAGAATGAGGCGGCAGCAATTCAAGTCTGCGAGGAGTTTGCGATCGCAAAGAAGGACCAGGGCGCAAAGCCAGTTAGCTACGACCCGATTACGCAATTCGCCCAAAGCCTCGCATCCAATCCCAACACCGATGGCTCCTCTCCCTTTCACGGGTACTACTTTCAAATCGTGAACGGAGCGGCCGCGACCAGTAGTTCCGCGGCCGGCGGAGACAATAAGAAGGGTGGTGTGACTTTGGTTGCTTATCCCGCGGAGTACCGGTCGTCTGGGGTCAAGACTTTCATAGTCACCCGTCACGACATTGTTTACGAAAAAGACCTGGGGCCTAATACGACGACGGTCGCGCCGAGTATAAAGGCAAAAGCGCGCAATGTCGGTTGGCGCGCGGCGGAGTGATGTACTGACGGCGTTCTTTGAACTAGGAAATTGAGGCTGCTTAGTCGTCCGCCATCTGATGAACCAGAGCCAGGTGGAGAGTGAACTTGAAAGAGAACACGATGAAAGCAATAACACTGTCGGCCGCTAGCGCTGGAACGATCACAATCGGCGGTGAACTCACTGTCAATCGCATTGGCTTCGGAGCCATGCGCCTGACCGGCGAAGGAATCTGGGGTCCCCCGAAGGACCGTGAGGTGGCGATAGCCGTTCTCCGCCGAGCCGTTGAGTTGGGAGTCAACTTCATCGATACTGCTGATTCCTACGGCCCTAATGTCAGCGAAGAGTTGATCGCCGAAGCGCTCGCGCCTTACCCCAAAGACCTTGTCATCGCGACCAAGGGTGGATGGAATCGCCCTGGGCCGAACCAGTGGACCCACGATGCCAGCCCGGCGCACTTGCGCGAGGCGGTGGAAGGCAGCCTGAAGAGACTTCGCCTCGAGCGGATCGACCTCTACCAGCTGCACGTTCCCGATCCGGTGGTGCCTCTCGACGCGTCGATTGAGACTCTGGCCAACATGCGATCAGAGGGGAAGATCCGGTTGGTCGCACTGTCGAATGTCACAGTGGAGCACATCGATCGGGCGAGGAAAATCGTACCGATCGTGTCGGTCCAGAATCGGTACAGTTTCGCCGATCGCGAATGGGACAATGTCGTGGATTATTGCGAGCGCAGCGGGATCGCGTTCATCCCGTGGTTCCCGCTGGGAGCAGGGCGCGTGGCTGGCAGGCTGCTGGAACGGATTGCGAAAGCTCGCGAAGTAAAACCCATACAGATCGCCTTGGCGTGGTTGCTGAAGCGGTCCCCGATTATGCTGCCCATCCCCGGGACTTCCTCAATTGGACATCTTGCGGAAAATGTGGAGGCAGCATCTTTACAACTGTCTGAGAAGGAATACCTGGAACTAACTGGGATTACGGAGTTGGCTTCCTGAGTAGAGTCCGCTTCGCGTGCATGGCTCGTTGAAGACAAGACGTCGGGGCGAGACAAATGGGCCTCGGTTCGGGGCTTTCAGGGAATAATATGTGACGATAACCTTCGCTTCTGCAACCACACAGGAGGACTGGCCATGACTCCGAACGATGGCAACTCGAATCACTCACGCATCAATTCTTCCGAGCAGTCGCCGGCGACCGACAGAGTACTCGCAAACCAGGAGCCCGGTGTGAACAGGAGAGAGTTTCTCGGCATGACAGCCGCCTCTCTGCTGATGGCCAGAAGGCTAAACGGGTCCACCGAAAGCTATCGTAAGAATGAGATCCCCTACAGATCGCTGGGCCACACCGGCGAACAGGTATCGGTGATCGGGCTCGGCGGGTATCACCTGGCTCGACAGAGCGATCCGGAAGAGAGCGTTCGGATTATTCGGACGGGGATCGATGAAGGAATCAATTTTCTCGATAACTGCTGGGACTACAACGGAGGAGAGAGCGAAATTCGGATGGGCAAAGCCCTACGCGACGGTTATCGCCAGAAGGCGTTTTTGATGACCAAGGTCGATGGTCGCACCAAGATTGCCGCCGCCGCCCAGCTCAATGAATCACTGCGGAGGTTGCAGACCGATCGAATTGACTTACTCCAGTTCCATGAAGTGATTCGTGATTCTGATCCGGAGCGAATTTTTGCCGAAGGCGGCGGCATGGAGGCTGTACTGGAAGCCAAGAAGGCAGGCAAGATCCGTTTTATCGGATTCACAGGCCACAAGAGTCCAGACATTCATCTGAAGATGTTGGCCACAGCCTCAAAACACGGCTTCAAGTTTGATGCGGTTCAGATGCCCCTTAACGTGATGGACGCTCACTTCAACAGTTTCGAAAAGCGGGTACTCCCGGTTTTGACGGAGAGCGGCATTGGAGTTCTTGGCATGAAGCCCATGGGCGACCACATCATCCTTGAAAGTAAGACGGCAACACCGACCGAGTGTCTCTATTACTCGATGAATCTCCCAACCAGTGTTGTCATCACCGGCTGCGACTCGATGGAGATCCTGCAGCAAGCTCTCCATGCGGCCCATAGTTTTCAGCCAATGAACTCCCCCCAGGTCGCAGCTCTTCTGGCAAAAACCGCCAAGGCTGCGGAGGCAGGCCAGTTCGAACTCTACAAGACTAGTCACCAGTTTGACGGCACGTATGCCAATCCACAGTGGCTTGGCTGACGCCGATCGACTTTGGAACAAGGAATGGCTGGCTGGCTACAACGATGGAAATGCTGGCGACGAATCAAAGGATGCGTGCGTGAATCCTACCTCTGATCGGTGCGCAGATATTTCCTCCGGCTCGCCCCCGTGATCCGTGCTTCCCCGGGAAGCTGTAACGCCGGGTTGGATTCATCGCACAGGCGCTGGTAGTATTCCCGTCCTTGCTGAAATCCGCGCGTAAAGGGCTCTTCTACTGCGACCCTGGGATATTGCTGCTGCAGTTCTTCCAGGTCGCTGGTCATCTCGGACGCGATCTGATCAAACTCTTTGCAGCGATTTCTGGCGTGCAAAGCGGCTTCGAAGCCCAAGAGGTAGAACTTCTCGCCGTCTCCGAACTGCTGGCCAGACTTAAGATAGTTGTCCAAAGCTGTATTGAGGTTTGTCGTGTCTTTGTTCACGGTGTTCTCCTCTTTAATTTAGTCGTCCCTTGAAGGGAGCCGACGGAAGTTGTGTTGGCGCAACTACTATCGCTCACGCGACGGTCTCTGCGACGAACGTTTCGATCTCGGTTACTTCTTCATCCGTGAGGCGAAGCTCGCCAACCCGCATGACTCCCTCTGCCTGACGCGCGTTGCGGGCGCCGACGATCGCCCCTGTCACTGCGGGATGGTGCAGTGTCCAAGCGATTGCGACTTCTCCCGTTGACCGGTTGCGGCGCCTGGCAATCTCTTGCAAGCGGTCCACCAGTGCCAGGTTCCGAGAGAGCTCCGGCTCGGTAAAGTCGGGATGACTCCTGCGCCAATCGTCCCTGGGTAGCCTGGCCGCGCGCTCGCGAGTCATAGCGCCGGTCAAGAGACCGGAAGCCATCGGGGAATAAACGATGACGCCAATGCCTTCACTGAGGCAGTAAGGCAGGATCTCGTCCTCGACCTCGCGGTGCACTAGCGAATACCGTGGCTGCAGCGAAGTTACGGGTGCTATGGTCTGAGCGCGCTGCAACTGCTGGACATTGAAGTTAGAAACTCCTATCCAGCGCACCTTGCCTTCGCGCTTCAGGTCGGCGAGCGTGGACCATCCTTCTTCCAGTTCGGGTGAATCTGGGTCGGGAGGCCAGTGGATTTGGTAAAGATCGATTACATCGACGGAAAGGCGGCGGAGGCTGTCCTCGACTTCGCCGCGGATCGAGTTGGTTTTCAGCACTTTCTGCACCTCACCGTTGGCATCCCCGCGCAGGCCGCACTTAGTAAAGACATAAGGTCTGGATCCGCGCCAGCTCTTCAGAGCACGGCCGACCACTTCTTCGGAGTGTCCCAGACCGTAGACTGCGGCCGTGTCGATCCAGTTGACCCCGAGTTCGAGCGCCCGGTGAATGGCGGCGATAGATTCGTTGTCGTCCTGCGATCCCCAGGCGAATTGCCAGCCCGAGCCGCCGATGGCCCAGGCCCCGTAGCCGACACGAGTAATTTGTAAATCAGAATTGCCAAGTTTGCGTGTTTGCATACAATCTCCTTTCAAACTTCCGGGCACAGTTCGCCAGCGAGATCCACATGACTTTGACGCACCGCATCCTCTGAAGATGATTAGCTTCTTGCCGAACCCGGAGGGAAAGCCTTGAACATCTTCGCCACACCCTTGTCCAGATTCTTTTCATTCTGCGTGGCCTTGTCTGACACAGTGTCTTGCGCACTTCCACGCCAGATCAGTTGCTTAGTTTTGGCATCGTACAAGTCGATAACCAGAGTTCCTATTTTGTAATCCTGTTCCGTGGTCGTGGCGTCGCCGAGGCCCCCACCTCCGAACCTTCGCCATCCCCATCCCCCACCAAAGCCGTCATAGAACGTCTGGAGTGTTCTCTGAGTTTGCGAGGTCTTGATGGCTACGACGGCCACATCGCCGCCGCTCGCAATCTGGGTCCAGCCCTTGGCTGCCAATTGGGCATCCACGGCACTCTTGATGCGAGAGTCCCAGAGGGAATTCGCGGGCTTGATTTCCTGCCACGAGTAGGTCTTGTACTCAGAGAAATTTGCTTGATGATCAAAGTCGGTTTCGACCTTCTGGGCAAAAGCTGCTCCCAGCGTGGCCAGGAAAAACAGAGTGCTGATTGTTGGTCGATGGACGAACCTCATGACTGTCTCCTTCGTTCTCCAGGAATGCAAGTAGCCTTCCAAACATCGCTGACGAAAGAATCCTTTCAATTTGCGCAGGCGAATGGGTTTATGAACGTATCGGCCAAGAATCTAGGGACATGCAAGGCTGACAACGTCGACCAATGGACGGCGTGTCCATCCGTTGACGTTGCGATGATCGATTCCGTCCACTTTGCGTGTCTCATGAGCGGAAGCCGTGTGCCTTGCACAGAGGCGACGTTTGGAGACCTGGATGCTCATTAGCAAGAGGATGCGTGTTTGCAAGCCAAAAGAAACGCACGTTCCCGATTGGACTTGGCATGAGGGTGAATCAAGAGAATTGCATTCGAGCAGGGAGCGTAACTCACGCCTTGCTGGTAACCATTTCGATTGCGATGGCGCAGCGCCTTGGCCATGCGCAGGCCCCAGTCGCCTCACCTTCTGCGACCATCGCCCACGTTGGGTCCGGCGAAACCCGGTCAACATCGATCGACCCACCTTCGGATCACGTGGCGATCAGTCCGTGTCGCCTCCAAGTGCAAGACACGTTTGTCCAACCTCCGGCGAACGCCACAGAAGCCAAGTCGACCATCGGAACCATGGACTACGCTCCCTTGTCCGCACGTTGTAAATTCAACCTGTTTCTGAAGCAAACCCATTCGCCCTCCACATTCGTGTCGGCGGCTTTTCAGGCGACTTTGGACCAAGCCGAGGATCAGTGGCCCGAGTATGGGCGAGGAGTACAAGGTTGGGGGAAACGATTTGGGGCGACTCTGGCGGATACAGAATCGCGGAGGTTCATCCAAACAGTTGCTTTATCGACCATCTTGCATCAGGATCCTCGATATTTCCCCTCACGCAAGAGAAGCCTTATTTCGCGCTCGTGGTATGCCGCAACCAGAGTTGTAATAACCAGGAACGACAGGGGCGATAACACATTCAACACGTCCGAATTTCTCGGTACGCTGTTTACCAGTTCACTACAAAACAGCTACTACCCGAGACAGGACCGCAATTTTGGTGAAACCGTGAATCGCTTTACCGGTGCACTGAGCTCGGATGCGATTGGAAATCTTCAACGCGAATTTATGCCTGATATCAAGCGTCTCTTCCGGAAGCATGCACCGAAAGAAATCCGAAAGATTGAGGAGAAGCTTCCTATCCCCGACGACGATAAGCCGTAGCGGAATATGGGGATGTGAAGTGTCTTAAATCCCATCAAAACAACACTTCACTATAAGTGCGGTGGCGTCGTCCTTGAAGCCAACACCCTGACAGAAGTCTTCGGCGCTTTCAAAAATGTTGGCCATCAGCCCCTCCGCTGAAAGTGAAGAGTCGCGCCGAATTACGGCCGATAGCCGTTCCATCCCGAATTCTTCTCCGCGCGGATTCTCTGCTTCCGTAATACCGTCTGTGTAAAGAACCAGAATATCGCCGGCCGCGAGGCTGGCTCCGTTGATTTCGCACTTTACGCTCTCGAACATTCCGAGTGGAAAGCAGGACGAGTTCATGGGAACAACATCCCGGGTGTTTGCCCGAAAAAGTAGAGCGGGATTGTGGCCGCAGTTGACGAACCGGAGCGAGCGTCTGAGAGAATCAATGTCCGCCAGCAGCAGCGTGACGTAACGGTCGCCGTCAGATACGGAATGGATCCCGTTGTTCAGACGATTTACAACCTCCAGCATGTCTCGTTTCTCACTCACCTCCAGTTGCACGGCAGCCGCGGTGGCGGACATCAGAAGGGCAGCCGGAACACCCTTTCCCGATCACTCTTGTCCAAATTACGATTTGAAAACTGATGCCAAAAAAGGCTGAGCCTCTGATAAGTTTTTCATCGGGTTTCGCAACCGATTTCAACGAAGGAGGATCAGCCTTGACTCGAGTCAGT